>JAQUTA010000027.1 GCA_028709965.1 Lutispora sp. | reverse complement strand
AAGCCTTGCAAGTATTATATTCATTTGGCTCCCGGTTAAGGACTCGAACCTCAACAGACTGATCCAGAATCAGTAGTGCTACCATTACACAAACCGGGAATATTCATCAACGAGATATATATTATCACGTTTTTGTTTATTTTGCAATATAATTTTATGGAACTTTCCCTGTTAGAATAATAAAAGGTGCCATAAGCACCTTTTATTCACTACATAACTTCAAAAGAATCCTTACCTACTCCACATAAGGGACAAACCCAATCCTCTGGAACATCTTCCCAGGCTGTTCCAGGAGCTACGCCGTTATCTGGGTCACCTAGTTCAGGATCATAAACATAACCACATGCTGTGCATACCCATTTATCCATTGCAAATACCTCCTTGACTTTCAGAAATTATTGTATATTGATTATAACATCAAGTAGATAATAATTCTAGATTAATTTTTACAATGATTTTAAAACTTTTCCAAGCCTTGTTATGCCTTCTACAATTTTATCCTCTGGCATGCAGGAATAATTCAATCTAAAATGATTTTCATTACCGTCATTTGGATAGAAGGATCCTCCAGGCACGAATGCCACCTTTTCTTCTAATGCTAATTTTAATACATCTGCTGCATCAATACCTTCAGGCAACTCTACCCATGTAAAAAGTCCTCCATTGGGATAAGTAAATTTAACATTCTTCGGGAATTCCTTTTCCATGGTTCCTATCATTAAATCTCTTCTTCTTCTATACACTTCAATTATTTTACTTATATGTTTGTCGATATCAAACATTTGGACAAATGCTGCCGTCTCTCTTTGGGACATACTATTGCATTGCAAATCTGCCCCTTGTTTAACCAAAACATATTTTCTTACTACTTCAGGTGATGCTGCAACCCAACCTACTCTCAAACCAGGAGCAAAAGTCTTTGAAAAAGTGCCCAAAAAGGCAACAATGCCAGTTGTGTCAAAGTGCTTTATAGCCGGGAGCCTCTCTCCTTCAAATCTGAGTTCTCCATATGGATTATCCTCTACTATTGGTATGTTATATTTTACTGCTAATTCAACAATCCTTTTTCTTCTTTCTAGGCTCATGGTGATTCCACTGGGGTTCTGAAAATCTGGTATTGTATAGATGAATTTTGCGTTGGGATTAGCCTTTAATGCTTTCTCAAGCTCATCCATCTTCATTCCATCTTGATCCATTTCCACTTCTACGAAATTAGGCACATAAGACATAAAAGCGTTTAAGGCTCCTAAATAAGTTGGACTTTCACAGATAACAGTGTCCCCTTCATCCAAAAATACTTTGCCCGAAAACTCCAATCCTTGTTGAGATCCGCTTGTTATTAGTATGTCTTCTGCTGGAACTTCTACTTTGGAACTTTTCATTCTTTCTGATATAATTTTTCTAAGTGGCAAATAACCTTCTGTTGGGCTATACTGCAATGCTGCCCTTCCATCAGTATCGAGTACTTTAAGGCAAACCTGCTTCATCTCTTCAATAGGAAATAATTCAGGCGCTGGCAAGCCTCCTGCAAAAGAAATAATCTCGGGTTGTTCTGTCAGTTTTAAAAGTTCTCTAATGGCAGAACCTTTAATGTGCTCCATTCTTTTTGCATATTTGATAGACATAGTTAATAAAACCCCCTAAAATTTTATACCCGTCATATTAAAAACCCATCCTTCAACATAATTGTACATTATTATCCGGTATTAGGCTATAGATATAAAGAAAAAAGGACAAATAAGTTTTATCCTATTCGTCCGATTCATTAATAATTTTTACAGAAGCACTTGCACCTATGCGGGTTGCACCGGCTCTAATCATAGCTAAGGCAGTGCTATAATCCCGAATACCCCCTGAAGCTTTTACTCCAAGCTCTTCTCCCACAGTTTTTCTCATTAAAGCAATATCAGCTTCTGTTGCTCCGGAAGTTGAAAAACCTGTTGAAGTTTTCACGAAATCTGCACCAGCAAGCTTTGCTATATTACAGGCTTCTATCTTATCTTCTTCACTTAATAAGCAAGTCTCTATTATTACTTTTAATAACGCTTTACCTTTGCATACTTTAGCTACGGCAGCAATATCTTCCTGAACATAATCAAGTCTTCCTTCTTTTAAAGCTCCAATGTTCAATACCATATCAATTTCCTCTGCGCCATTTTGTATAGCATCAGTTGCTTCAAATGCTTTTACAGCGTGAGTATTAGCCCCTAAAGGAAATCCAATTACGGTGCATACTTTAACTTCAGATCCTTTAAGTATACTATTAGCAAGCCCTACAAAGCATGGATTGATACATACCGAAGCAAAACCATATTCCAGCGCTTCATTGCATATTTTTATGACATCCTTTTCTGATGCTTCAGGTTTTAGTATGGTATGGTCTATGTATGAAGCTAAATTCCTCATTGTTTTATTATTTCCCCCATATCTCCATTGCTAATTCCTGCTGCATTGCCTTCTTCAATATCTATATGCATATCCAGCGCATATTCAGGATGGACTCTCACTACTACGTTTTCAAATACAACGGCTCTTTCTTTTCCAACCTTTACTCTTACAATATCTTTATCTTTCAAGCCAAATTTTGGAGCATCGCTTGTATGAAAATGTATATGTCTTGAAGCAACGATGACACCTTCTTCCAGTTTTACTTCGCCTTTAGGTCCTACTAAGGTGCATCCAGGGGTTCCAGTAGTATTCCCCGAAGCTCTTACCACTCCTTCTACTCCTAAGGCTCTCGCATCAAACATGGAGATTTCTACTTGTGTGGCAGGTCTAACAGGACCTAGTATTCTGACACCTTTTAAGGTTGATTTTGGACCAACTATATCAACCTTTTCATCACATGCATATTGCCCAGGCTGAGAAAGATCCTTTATATTGGTAAGTTCATGCCCTTCACCAAAAAGTATATCCAGATCCTTTCTACTGATATGAAGATGACGATTTGACATAGCTACCGGTATAAATTTTTCCATACTTACCCTCCTAAAATTAATTTTCTAAAGTTGCATAATATGCTTTTAGCATTATTGCACATTCAATTCTCTTGCGTTGCATCTTGCATTCCAATTCATAAGGCACCTTCAAGTCTCCACAAAATGCATCCGCATTGGCTTGGCATCCTCCGCTGCAATAAAATTTGGCCCAACATTCATTGCATTTTGCTTTATGGTATACTGTATTCTCTGAGAATTTTTTCTGAATATCTGAATTCTTTATCCCTTCAAATACATTGCCCATTAAATATCCTTCTCTTCCAACAAATTGGTGACATGGATACAAATCCCCATCAGGAGTCACAGCAAAATATTCCACACCTGAACCACAGGAAGATACACGTTTATAAACACAAGGACCTCCATCTAACTCTATCATATAATGATAAAATCTGAAGGGCTTACCTGATTTTTCATATTCTATTATCTTATCTGCCAACTTTTCATATTCCTTCATTATAGTTTCTAAATGCTCTTCTTTTATAGCGTATTCCCTATCTGAGGGCGCAATTACAGGCTCTATAGAAATTTCTTTAAAACCCTCACCGGCAAACGAAAGTACGTCATTTACAAAATCAAGGTTATGGGCTGTAAAAGTACCTCTAATGTAATGGCTCTTTTCACCTCTTTTTTCTAAAAATCTTTTTATCTTTGGTAAAATTATATCATATGTTCCTTTTTCATTTATTGTTTTTCTCATATTGTCATTGACATTTTTTCTTCCGTCTATGCTTAACACTACATTATCCATGTTTTCATTCAAGTAATCCATGATATTATCATCTAATAAGGTTGCATTTGTTGTTAAAGTAAAGCCTATATGTTTTTCGTATTCCTTCTCAATACTTCTTCCATATTCTACTGTAGCCTTTACTACTTCAAAATTCAGCAGAGGCTCTCCTCCAAAAAAATCTACCTCTAGTCTTTTTCTATTGCCAGAATTTTGTATCAAAAAATCTATAGCTTTTTTGGCTACTTCAAGTGGCATAAGCTTTCTTCCACCATGGTAATCCCCAGTCGAAGCAAAGCAATAACCACATCTTAAATTGCAATCATGAGCTATATTAAGGCAGAGAGCCTTAATATGAAAATCTTTTTTTCTAGATAAAATCATATCCTTATATGTATCAGCAGAAAAAATCAAACCTTCATCTTTTAGTTTCATAATCTCTTCTAGAGCTTCCTTAAACTCTTCTTCACAATACTTATTCTGAAGTATATTAACTAATCCATTAACAGTTGGATCTATAAATAAATCCAAAATATCATATACTATATCATCTACTACATGGACTAACCCGCTATTCACGTCTAAAACAATATTAAGTCCATTCATTTTAAATTTATGTATCATTAATTTAGTCCTCTCATTTATAAATTTCCATTAACAATTTTATATCATATTTAGCCTACTGTCAAACTTGATTAACATATGAAAACCGCCCACATGGGCGGCTAAACATCTTTTTTTATATAGCTTCATTTAGTTCTTTTGTAAGCTCATCAGCATCAATACCATAACGTTGAGCAGCCTGCTCAACGGACATGAATAACGCGCCACCTCAACCAAAGCATTTAATGCCAAAATTCTTAAATACATATTCTAAGTTAGGATGCTTATATAAAATATCATCAATTATCATTTTTTTGTCTATCATAGTTTCACCTCCATATTGGAATCAATATATTTTACAGCGCTTAGAGCCGCAATGCTGCCTTCTCCAACTGCTTTAGATATCTGAAAAGGTTTACCGGCACAATCGCCGCATGCATAAACACCAGATATGCTCGTCGCCATTGTTCTATTCACTTTTATTGAACCATCATCAAGTTCAAGTCCCTCTAAAAGTTGGTTTACAGGCAATACATTTCTGATAAAAAAAACTGCATCTACATCTATATTTCCCTCAGAAGTAGAAAGTGATGTAATCTTACTTCCATTTCCAATAACTGACTTAGGCTTACCTTTTACTACGCTTACATTATTAAATTCTTGGAAGTTTGATTTATAAAGAGGTAAATAATAAACTTTAGAGCATATTTCACTTAAGAATCTTGCTTCTTCTTCACCTTCTTCGTTTTCTGACACTATAGCCACCGCTTTATTCCTATATAAAGGTCCATCACAAGTTGCACAATAACCAACACCCATTCCCAAGTATTTTTCTTCACCTTCGATAAGATTATTTTTAGCCTTCCCAGTAGCAATAATCAATGTCCTTGCATCATAAAAATTATTGCCTGCATTTACAGCAAAATAATCTCCCATGCTGAGGATGTTGTAAGCCATTTCATTTTTCTTTTCAATTCCCATATTATCCAAATGCTCTTCAAAGGTGGATAAAAGATCCTTGCCGCTTATATTTTTTATCCCCAAATAATTTTCTATACTTGGAGCTTTGCTCAGACCTGTAACCTTCTCATTTCCTGCCAATATAATAAAGTTTTTATTTCTTATCTTAAGGTTCAGAGCTGCCGACATAGCTGCAGGTCCTCCTCCAATAATTACCGAATCAAACATAAATTGCACCTCCTTTAATACTAAAAACCATAATATCATAAATATTATATAAAATACAGAATTATTAATAAAGTATCATCAATGGTTACTTATATATCTTATCTTCCAATCGTTCTAAAGGTTCATCTACTACCATGTGCTCAATATTCAAAGCCATACCTTCTACACTAGGCAGTACTTTTTTGATGCCTTCCAGCTCAGTCATTGTATTGACCAAAGAGCTGATTGTCATATCTTCTCCCGCTGCTCCTCTCCAATGCTTAGTGTGCATTTCCTTTGAAAAGTCCACAAAAACCATCTCATCCTGAATTTCCACATTCAACACCTTTACCTCACTAGGTATTGTCCTATATAGGTTTTCTTCTGTGGGCCCTTTAATCAATTCTTCTAAGACAATTCTAGCAAACTTTGCAGAGCTAATGCCTTTTTCAACTTCAATAGTCCGCTTTTCAGGCACAACATATTGAGCTTGTGAATTTGCAAAATATAATACGATCTCTTTTTCTTCCGATTTCAAATCCACAGTCTCATCAATATTATCCTCATTATTACCCGTGCTAGGATTATCTTTTTTTATAACGTTGCAGGCCGATAAGACAACTGCAACTATTAACAACAAAATCAAAATTCTTTTCATTATTTAAGCCTCCATCATCTTGCATTTACTTGTTTCTTAAAATATTTAAATACCATAGAAAGTATAAATAAAACTAGTTGAACAATCAAATAATACATAATTATTTTAATAGCAGTATCGAAAAAAAAGCTCTCAGGGAAGATATTTACAAGCCTATCTGCATTAGGGTCTAAGAGCCAAAGATCGTTAGTAAAAAAAATCTCATGAAAAATAGTAAAGTACTTGTAAAAATCAATATTAATGAGAATTACTAAAATAACTATTGGTAAAACTCCTACTATTGAAGATGTCAGCAAGAAATTCCCAATATCAAATCTGATATTTTTATTATATATAAATATAGCCGATATCAGCAGCAAAACAATAAAAATTACATTTCTAATAATACGACCAATAATAAAAAGGTTCTTTACATCAACCATATGCATTTTATCCCTAGAGCTAAAAAAGTCTTGTTCTTTTCCATCAATTTTTGTTTTAAAATCCAAATCCTTTCTATCATCTCTAAGATAATCGAGAAGTTTGACTGTCGAATCCATTAAATCACTTTCTTCAATAGATAGCTTTTTAGAAATATCATGCTTTTCATATTCAGCTTTATAATAATTTACATTAAATGTTATCAACTCCATTGAGGTAAGCAATATTAGTAAAGGTAAAACTAGAACTGATACAATGTACAGCATACTCCTGAAAATTTTCTTTGGCATAAATTATACTCCTTGTCCATATTATATCGCAAATTCAAAATAGTTTATATTATTTATATTCTATCAAATTTAAGCAATAAAAACATGTAATAAATATAAATTTAACCGCAGGAAATAATAGAGATGAGGTGATTTTTTTGAATAAGAGAAGTTTTCTATATAAAGTAATTACAATATTCCTTATAATTGCTACACTAGGCAATCTTGCGTCCTGCTCTCCAAAGCTAAAGCCTTCACCTAAAGCTACAGAAGAAAGCGAGGAAAAAGATCCACCAAAAGAGCTGGAAGAACTGAAGAAAAGTATTGATAAGATTGAAAAAGCTTTAATGTCTATGCACGAAGAGAAAAAGAAAGCCCAGCAAGGTATTATACCTTCACAATCAAGCGGTGGTCAAGGACAACAAAACCAGAAAGGAGAAGGAGGGCAAGATAAGGAAGGGCAACAAGAGAAAAGTAATAGTCAAGAGCAGATACAAATACAAATGAATCCAGAAGAACTTGCAGAATACAAAAACCAGCAGGAAAAAGTCAAACTACAAGAAGAGCTTGCAAAAAAAGAAAAGGAAACCTTAGAAAAATTTGAAGATTTAAAAAAGGATGTGCTTGAGCTCCACGAAAAGTGGAATTCATACGAACCAAAAGCGGTAACAGCTTTAGCACCACAAAAATCAATGGAAGATTTTGAAAATGCATTGAATAACCTCACAGATACTATACAGATAAAAGATGAGTATATAAATTTACTGTCAGTAAATTTACTTTATAAAATTCTTCCTGATTTTTATGAGCTATACAAAACAAAAGAGCCTCCGGATCTAAATCGCCTGAGATATGGAATCAAAAAAATAAAATTAGTTGCAGAAAAAGATGACTATAATTCTATGAAGCCCACTCTTGAATACTTGATAAACGTTTGGTCAGTGGCTAGACCTAAGCTAAAAAAAGATTCAATGTCCCTGATGAATAAATTTGAATTCGCATTAAATGATTTTAAAAAATCCATAGAGGATAAAAATAAAGTTATTATTGATGCAAAAGCTGAAGTATTGATAAAAATTATCGATGAAATTGTTCAAAGCTCAAAGGATTGAACTAAGCATTTTAAGAGTGAGAGCCAAGGCTATGGTAATAAAAATAGGTTTTATTACTTTGGCTCCATTTTTTATTGCTATTTTAGTTCCTAGAAAGGCACCTAAAATCATGGATAGAGCAAAAGGTATGCCTATCAAATAATCAACACTGCCGCTAATAGCAAAGGTAGCTAAGGATGCTATCCCACTTGCAAAGTTTAGAATTTTACCATTTCCTGCACTTAGAGAAAAGTCGAATTTGTATATACTGATAAAAGCAAAAATTAAAAAGGAGCCAGTGCCCGGTCCAAATAATCCATCATAGAACCCAAGGGAAAAAGCAAGAATGCAGCCATAGATTATATTCTTTTTTGTTAGACCTATAAAATCATTTGAACTTCCAAAATCCTTCTTTATTAACGTATATATGGCTATTACAAAAACAAGTATTAGTATAATGACTTGCAACACCTTTTCGTCTATACTTAAAACTGTTTTAACCCCTAAAACAGCTCCAATAAGGGTGAAAGGCACTAAATATTTAATTAATGGAAAATAAATCTTTTTTGATTTTGAGAAAGTCAGAGTGCTAGCAAATGCACCAAAAGAAGCGCCAAACTTATTGGTGCCCAAAGCAATATGTGATGGTATGCCAACTGCCATAATGGCTGGTATACTAATTATTCCGCCTCCACCCGCTACTGAATCAACGAAAGCAGCCGTAAACCCAGCAACACATATAAAAAATAATTTTCCCATATCCATAATAAATTTTACTCCAATCTTCGCTGCAGCATTTCTTTTACATTCTCTACAGTAATTCCAATAAAATTATTGAAATCTTTACCTATAATAAGCTTAGCATCATCTATTATTTTTGAAGCCTTATCTATGTCAATATTAATTCCATGCTTGTTTTTCATATGATGGTCATAATTGATTGAAAGGATATGACTATTAATGTTATCCCTGAAGACAAAACTTTCAAATCTTTTAAAGCCATTTTTTAGACTGCCTGGCTCTACTCCATAAAACCTTTCTAAGCTAAATCTAATTTGATTTATTAGTATGCTATCTTTTAAAGAATAATCAAGTTGTTCTAGCAGTCTATGATTTTTATTTAATATATTCAACTCAACAGCCATTTCAATAAAATTATGTGCTTTCCATAATCCAAATTCTTTGGGTATATTGCAAGCATCTATAACTTCTTCTACTATATCCGCAGCTTTTTGGAAGCAATAACCTTCTGCCCCATTATAGGCTTCGTCTCCATAAAAATCCAAACCCTCCGGATGTACCATATGGGTTACGCCTGATTTTATGAAATCTGTTAACTCCGGCTTTTCCTGACAAAAATAATGAAAAATATCCCAGCCTGTTTTATGTGTTGCTTCGTAGCTCAATTTGTTTGAAACAAAAGCATCTGGGAATATTGATCCTAATACCGTCATATTATTTGAATACCCTAATACCTTTTCGCTAAACCATATATGGGTAAATGGAAACATAAAAACACATCCCAAAACATTATATAACTATTACATTATATAATATTCTGGGACTAAAAAGAATGGTTATATCCAATATACTGTTTTATTGTTTTTTAGCGGATCTCATAAATACTTTGATCACCTCATTAACTATTAGTGGAATTAAAGCAAATAATATTACTAATCCCCAATCCCTTATGCTTAAATTATGGACGTTAAATGCATTTGCAAGGAATGGAACTGAAATAACTCCAAATTGTAGGATAAACCCTATAAGTATTGCACCAATTAGGAACATGTTAGAGAATAATCCAACTTGAAATATCGACTTAGTTGAGTTTCTCATTGTTAATGAATAAAATAGCTGTGAAGCAGCAAGTACAACAAAGGACATTGTTCTAGAATAAGTTAACACCTCTTCAGGTATATTCTTTGAACCTAGGCTATATCCATGTTCACTTAATCCAAAGTAAAAGGCTGCTAATGTTAATATGCCTATTAATGTACCACCTATAATTGCTCTAACTCCTGCTCCTTCAGCAAAGAAGCTTTCCTTAGGGTTTCTTGGCTTTTTTTTCATAACATCCTTATCACCGGGGTCAACGCCAAGTGCTATAGCTGGTAATGAATCAGTTATCAAATTTATCCATAATATTTGTGTTGGCAGGAGAGGAACTGGCCAAAAAAACAAAATGGATGCAAAAACTGTGATTACTTCTCCAAGGTTACAAGATAATAGAAATATTACGGACTTCTTGATATTATTATAAATATTCCTACCTTCTTCAATAGCATGAACTATTGTTGTGAAGTTATCATCTGTCAATATCATGTCACTGGCACCCTTAGAAACATCTGTTCCGGTTATACCCATAGCAACACCGATATCAGCGTATTTTAACGAAGGGGCATCATTTACGCCATCACCGGTCATAGATACTGTATTACCTTGTGCCTTGTAGGCTTTAACTATCTTAACCTTGTGTTCAGGTGAAACTCTGGCAAATACTCTGTAATTATTAATTGTATTTGTAAATTCCTCGTCTGACAGTTCGTCAATTTCAGCACCTGTTAAGCTCTGTTCGATAGAATCTGCAATTCCAAGTTCTTTTGCTATTGCTACTGCTGTATTTTTATGGTCACCGGTAATCATTATAGAAGTTATTCCTGCAAGTTTTGCTTCTCTTATAGAATCCTTAACCTCAAGCCTTGGAGGGTCTATCATCCCAACAAATCCTATAACAGTTAAATCTTTTTCCATTTCTTCAGGCTCAATTATACGGTCTGTATCTTTAAAAGCTGCGCCTAATACTCTTAATGCATCATCTGACATTTCTTCAGCAATATTTAAGTAGTTGGTTTTCATTTCTTCAGTTAATGGTATTATCTTACCATCAACTAAAGCATTAGTTGAAATCTTTAGTATATTATCTATCGCACCCTTAGTATTAACTCTATAGCCACTTCCTTCTTCATTTAAAGTTGACATTAGCTTTCTATCTGAGTCAAATGGCTTTTCAGCAACTCTTTTATGATTTGTATTCAAATCTCTTCTTATAATACTACATTTGTCACCTAATACCACTAAAGCTATTTCAGTAGGATCTCCAGTGCTTTGACCATTTTCATATGTAGCATCTGAGCATAAAACAAAGGACTTGATTAATTGAGTTTCATCTTCAGAAACTTCAAAATGAGTTTGCGCAGCAGGTACATCCTTTAGATTGTTTAGAGTATAGTGTTTAACAACGGTCATCTTATTTTGTGTAAGTGTTCCTGTTTTATCAGAGCAAATTATATTTACAGAACCAAGTGTTTCAACTGCAGGAAGCTTCTTGACAATTGCATTTATCTTAGACATTCTAGTAACCCCAAGGGCTAATACTATAGCAACAATAGCAGCGAGCCCTTCAGGAATTGCTGCAACTGCCAAGCTTATTGCAGTTAAAAACATTTCAAACAAATCTCTCTTTTGGATTAGAGCAATTACGAATATAACCGCACATATTCCAATCGCTAAAAATCCAAGGATTCTGCCAAGTTCATCTAATCGCCTTTGTAGAGGAGTCATCTCATCATTGTCTTCGTCAAGTATCTTAGCTATTTTACCAATTTCAGTTTCCATAGCTGTACCTACAACAACTCCTTCGCCCCTACCATAAGTGGCAAGAGTAGACATGAACGCCATATTCGACTTGTCTCCTATAGGAGTTTTTGGATCTTCATAGAGATCATTTGCATCCTTGTTTGTAGCTACAGATTCCCCCGTTAAGGCAGATTCTTCTATTTGTAGATTTACACTTTCTATTAATCTAATATCTGCTGGTATATATCTGCCTGCATCTATAACAATAATATCTCCTGGTACTACTTCTTCCGAATTAATTTCTTTGATTTCTCCATTACGTCTAACTAGAGATTTGGGCGTAGTCATTTTTTGCAGTGCTTCAATTGCTTTTTCAGCTTTATATTCCTGTACAACTCCTATTACTGCATTTAAAATAACAACTAAAAGGATTATTATAGCATCTACATATTCTCCAATTGCTATAGTTATTACTGCTGCACCTAAAAGAACATATATCAGCATATCCTTAAGCTGAGTAAAAAATAGAGAGACTAAACTTTTCTTAGGTTTACCTTTAAGCTTATTTTCACCATACTTATCAAGTCTAGCCTTAGCTTCTTCAGTAGTCAGCCCTACATCCGAGTTTACATCAAGCTCTTTTAGAACTTCCTCTTTTGATTTTGAAAACCACATACTAAACACCTCTTTTTTAAGTTTTGCATAAGCTGCAAAAATTAATTACAACTATCCCCAAGTCCTGAGACTAAATATATCAGATAAAACTAAGTCTTTATTTCTTTCTTCCACTGTCCTTATAGACCATTCATTTTGAAATACCAAAACTGGGTTTTCATAGCTATCCCAAAGAATTTTTGTATCCAAGGTTAACCTAGCCTTTCCAGGTTTAAAGTCCTCGGATTCTATCCATCTAATATACCTAAAGGGTAAATGTTCAATATTTATGTCTGCCCCATACTCATTTTTGAGTCTATATTCCAATACCTCAAGCTGAAGAACTCCCACTACTCCAACAATTAAATCTTGTGCCATAGAATCCTGCTCATGAAAAACCTGAATTGCACCTTCCTCAGATAATTGCTCTATACCTTTGATAAATTGCTTTCTTTTCAAAGAATTCTTAATATAAACTCTTGCGAAGTGCTCCGGAGCAAAAATCGGTATGCCCTCAAACTTGAATTGAGGATTTTTTTCACAAAGCGTATCCCCAATTTTGAATATTCCCGGGTCAAACACCCCTATAATATCTCCTGCATATGCTTCTTCAACAATCTCCCTATCTTGGGCAAGAAATTGCTGCGGTTGAGCAAGTTTAATCTGCTTACCGACCTGAACATGATTTACATTCATCCCTTTGGTAAACTTGCCTGAGCAAATTCTTAGAAAAGCTATTCTATCCCTATGAGTAGGGTTCATATTGGCCTGTATCTTAAAAATAAAACCAGAAAAGAAATCGCTTTCCGGATCAATCTCTCCGTTGTCAGATTCTCTTGGTAATGGCGGTGTACTCATTTTTAAAAACTCTTGCAAAAAATTTTCTACTCCAAAATTTGTCATAGCACTTCCAAAGAATATGGGAGTCATTTCACCTTTTAGCACTCTACCCATCTGAAATTCATCCCCTGCCATATCTAGCAGGTTTATATCATCAATAAGCTTATTGTGAGCTTCGTTACCTAATAGGTCTCTGAAAACATGATCTTCTACAGATTTCTTTACAGAAGACACTAAACTTTGACCATGATCTCCACCAGAAAACAGCTCCATATGCATAAACTTTCTATCATAGATTCCAAGGAAACTGCCTCCTAATCTTACAGGCCAGTTCATTGGATAAGACCCTATACCTAAGACTGTTTCAATCTCTTCCATAAGATCAAAAGGATCTCTGCCTTCCCTGTCTAATTTATTTATAAATGTAAAAATTGGAATGCCTCTCTTTCGGCAAACCTGAAAGAGCTTTTTTGTTTGCTCCTCAACACCCTTCGCATGATCTATAATCATCACAGCGCTATCTGCTGCCATCAAGGTTCTATAAGTATCTTCACTAAAATCTTGATGACCCGGTGTATCCAAAATATTAATACAGTAACCATCGTATTCAAATTGCATAGCACTCGAGGTTACAGAAATCCCTCTTTGCTTTTCTATCTCCATCCAATCCGATACTGCATATCTCTCAGCTTTTCTTGATTTTACTGAGCCTGCCAGCCTGATTGCACCCCCGTATAAAAGCAGCTTCTCTGTAAGTGTTGTCTTGCCTGCATCTGGATGAGATATTATTGCAAAAGTTCTGCGCCTTCTTATTTCTTCTAATACCTTTTCATTAACTAATTGCATTTATTTTAACCTCTCTCTTCAACCATCTCTTATAGTATTTCCTTTAATGAACAAATTAATTTTACATGACTCAAAAAACTCTGTCAATTGAAATATATTAGGTTCTACTAGATTCGCGCATATAGCATAATAGAAGCGCCATAGTAACATATAATAGTAAAGAGAATATATTAAAGTATAAGCTTTGACGGAGGTGTGTTATGCAAAACCAAGGTTATGTAAGGAAATTCTTCTTAGGTGCCAACACCTACAAAGGCTTTCATTCCTATTATGAATATGTTGTACCAGGAGTTCCAAAAAAATTATTCATCTTAAAGGGCGGACCCGGGACTGGTAAGTCAACCTTCTTAAAGAAAATTGCAAATGAATTCATCGAAATGGGTCATGATGTAGAGGTACACCACTGTTCATCAGATAATGACTCTTTAGATGCAATCCGCATAGTACCTTTCAATATTGCAGTTATGGATGGTACTGCTCCCCACACCACTGATCCCAAATACCCTGCAGTAGTAGATGAAATAATAAATCTAGGCGAATACTGGAATAATGAAAGCATTGAACGTAATGGCAAGGCGATAATAAACTGCAATAGGGAATTGAAAAAACTATATGCTTCGTCTTATAGGTTTTTAAATGGAGCCAAAGAAGTTCAAGACGATTTTGAGGCTTTGATGATGGGTGAATTTGATTGGCCAGGGTTTAACAATATGCTATCATGCTATAAGCAGTCTCTCCTTGAATCAATAGTATCTAAACATAAGCCTTCAAAAATAAGACATCTATTTCATTCTTCTATTAACTCGGCAGGAAGAGTTGATTTTGTTGAAAATGCTATGCCCCGCCAGTATACTTGCCATTATATAAAAGGGCAATACCTTACTGCCGCCACAAACCTAATTAACACAGTATTATCTGATTTTATACTAAAGGGTTACGATGTTGAAATTTTTCATCAACCTCTAAATCCGGAGATATTAAATACTATGATCGTAAATGAATTGAACTTGGTTATTACAAATGATGCTAAGCTTAAGAATATAGCAGTGAAAACTCTGGACCTAAATAATTTTAAAAACAAAGCCTTTTCTGCAAAAGATAAAATCTATATGAATAAAGATGAAATGCTTATGAATAATCTTATAGATGAAGCTATAGTTCGTATACAGGCTGCAAAGCTGCTTCATGATGAATTAGAAAGATACTATATTGAGAGTATGGATTTTAAAAGAATGTCTGATCTTAGAAATAAAACTATAGATAGAATAAAAAGCATGTGCAAATAAAAAATAGGACATATCGCAAATGTCCTATTTTTTATAGTGCTTTTATTGATATTTATGATAAAATCATAATTGTATATATTACGAAACGGATAAGGTGAAATAATGAAGATTCAATGGCCAGACGAAAAAATACATCTACCAAATAAATCTAAGATTCAAAAAGCAAAGCGAGAAGCAGCATATATAAATGACAGGAATGCATGTCCTTTGTGTTTTAGCTGTGATTTGAAGGTTGTTAACGCAAATAAGACTCCTGAATGTATGGATGGCGAGGTTAAATTTATAGCTATTTGCATAGAATGCCAGATCAAGGTATTTTATTATAAGAAAATCGAGGAAATCTAAAGGAGTGTACTAACCCTCTTTAGCATACTCCTTTTTTAACATTCCATAAAGGTATAAATCATACCTATTTCCATCTCTATAGATAAATTCTCTATAGACACCCTCTTTTTTAAAGCCTACTCTTTCATATAATCTAATAGCAGCATCGTTATAGCTAATAACATTAAGTTGGATCCTATGAAAATTAAGCTCATTAAATCCAAAATCCAATAGGAGGCTCATAGCTTCTTTGCCTAATCCCTTACGCTTACTGTCTTTATCTCCTATCCCTATAAAGGTAGTTGCTACACCATTAGTCCACAAAATATCATCAAAGCCTGCAATTCCTATGACTTTACCGGAGCCTAGCTGTCTTATAGCAAATATCTGTTTATCCTCTGAACTCTCATAATATTCAAAAAGTTTTTTTAAGTCCTTTTGAGATTTGGGTATTGCAGGAACCATATCATAGAATCTCAAAAATTCCACTTCATTAAACCAAGGTGACATAACAGTCATATCGGCATCATCTAAAGAATCAAGTTTTACATTTCGACCTATCAATAAATTTCTCATTATGCATCTCTCCGTATATCAACAATAAATTTTTTCTCGAGTTTTATTGGATCATAGGCCAGCTTAGCTCTTCTAAGGCCTGGTATGCCTATATCCTCTTCTCTATTAATATGCAAAATATCCTTCAGGTAAAGTTCTGCAAAGGTTCTATTTATGAAAGCATAAATACCATTGAAAGATGTGTCTCCTTTTTCAATATGTATAATAGCCATGCTTTTATTAACTATTTCTCCTATAGTAAAACCTGCTATTATGTCATTAACATAAACAGCCATTCCAAGTCCATTTAGCCTCTTTAAATGATTAAGGATATCTTTGACTCCTTCAACCTCGCATTCAAGCTGAAAGTTGCTGGGTTGGCTTCTAAACCATTCTTGTGAAAAATCAATGCAATCCTGAATAACCTTATCCTCTGAAGCATCCTTTATACTATAAGCATAGCTACTCACGAAACGATTATAATGACTTCTTCTTTTCCTAAGCTTATCACCATTTAATTTTATCAGCTTTTCAGTTTCATAAATGTAATCAAAATTTTTGACATCCTCAAAATATTTTATATCATTCCCATATTGTTCTTTTAACTCTTCCAAAAAAGGTTCTTCAATATCCGAAAATAAAACATGCATGTTTTTGTTGCTCTTTTTGTACTCCATTAGTTCTGAAATAATATCTTTCAAATTGACAGGAGAATAACCAATTGGCTGCATAAAGACGGTTCCCTTACCCTCTTCAGTCTTTTTTATTATTAAGGAATCATCTAAGATAGTATATTCTACATTGCAGTATTTTCTCCAAAGATATAAATTTAAGAAAGAGTATTCATAGGTATTAAACTTATAATCTCCTAAGTATTTCATAAATATTTCTTTATCATCTAGCTCAAGTGTCTTAAATTGAAGCAAAAATATCACCCTTCGTGTTTATTTAATATATTAGTATCAATCAATCCTCAATGTTATTATACCAATAATGACTCTGAAAGAGAATGCAAAAAACTACCCAAAAGGGTAGTTCCTATTCATTTTGGTGGACCTGAGGGGGATCGAACCCCTGACCTCCTGAATGCCATTCAGGCGCGCTCCCAGCTGCGCCACAAGCCCACTTTTTTTGTAAGGCAAACTGCCGTAACAATTTATATAATAAATTATTTCCGAATATTTTGCAACTGTTTTCTAGAAATATGCTTATTTAATATAAATTCAACACAAATATGAAGTATAATAAAATTAAATATAAATGCAATTTTTCTAGGTAAATGTTACAATTTTTATATATCTATAATTTATCATGTATTTAAGCACATGAAGGCAGGTGGTATTTTGAAAATTTTAATTGTAGACGATGAGCCAGCTATAGTGGATTTAATAAATCTTAATCTCCAACTCGAAGGCTTTGATTCTATATCTTGCAGTAATGGCTTTGATGCCATCAAAATTGCCAAATCTCAAAATCCGGATTTAATCTTGCTAGATATTATGATGCCTGGCATGGATGGCTTCCAAACATGTAAATCGTTGCAAAACTTAAATATTCCCATTATACTCTTGACTGCAAGAAACAGTATCAAGGATAAGCTTTATGGTCTTGAGCTAGGAGCTGATGATTATATTACAAAACCCTTCGATAGCAGAGAATTAATTGCTAGAATAAAAACCGTGCTAAGAAGAGTGGATAAATATACTAGTAAGGATGAGTCCGCTATAGAAGCAGGACCTATATCTATAAACACCGTAGAAAGAAAGATTCATATTGATGGATATGAAGTTTTTCTTACGCCTAAGGAATATGATTTACTTCTCCTATTTATCGAAAATCAGAGGAAAGTTTTTTCTAGAGAAAATATATTGGAATCCGTCTGGGGATATGAATATGTAGGTGACAGCAGAACAGTAGATATGCATATTCAACGTTTGAGACGAAAGCTGGGAAATTATAGCACTTTTATTAAAACAGTGTTTTCTATTGGATACAAATTTGAGGTGAATTATGAAGCTGAAATTTAAAATATTGGCTTTAAATGTTGCTGCCCTTTTTATTATGCTTATAATACTTGGTCCTATAATCATTCAGATATCTGATAATTACAATCTATCAAATACATTAAACTACCTTAAGAGTCAAGGTGAATATAGTACCATATATATTGAGCAATATATTCTCAGCAAAGTGGGCAATATTTTTGAAGTCCCTAACATTATGGATAGCGATTCTCCTTACCTTTGTTCATATTTGAACAAAAACATAAAATGCAGAGTTCAAATTTTTTATGGTAATAGACTTCTCGGAGATTCGGAAGACATAATAGACAATAATAGAAACATACGACCTGAAGTATCAGAGACCTTCAAAGGCAATAAAGCCTATTATATTACAAAGAACAAAACACGAACCCTCTATTTTGCTACACCTGTAAATATTGATGGCAGATATAATTATTCTCTTGCTCTTATTTATGATTTATCGGATGCAGATAAGATGAAAAGAAATAATATGAACATGTTTATAATAACAGGCATGTTAGCTGCCTTCTTTTCTGTAGTTTTCAGCAATTTTATTTCCAATAAAATTATCAGTCCCATTAAAACCTTGACGGAAACTGCTAACCTTTTTTCTAAAGGAGACCTCCATCCGAAAGTTGAAGTAAACAGTACTGACGAAGTTGGTGAGCTTGGACAGACCTTTAATACTATGGCAGATAGTTTGCGAAGTATGATCCACGAACTAAAGGACGAGAAGGAAAAGCAGAAAAACTTTTTTGATAATTTTACTCATGAAATCAGAACTCCCCTTACAACCATACTGGGATATTCAGAGCTTATGTGGAAAACTGACAGCATAGAGGTAAAGGATAAGAGTTTATTTCATATAACCTCCGAGGGAAAAAGAATGCTGAAAATGGTTGAAAGATTGTTGGAGTTATCAAGATTAAAACGTTATGACTTTGAAATAAATAAATCTGAAACAAATTTGAAAACTCTTTTGGAAGAAGTATGTGATTCGATTCATTACAAGCTTGGGAGGTATAATATTAGTTTGGATTTAATACTCCAGGACTTATATGCTTTAGTCGATCCTGATTTGTTTAAGCAGGTAATAATAAATATTCTTGACAACAGCATTAAATATAGCAAAACCTCAAAGATTGATATAGTACTAAAAGAAAACAATGGCATAGAATTAGTAATAAAAGATTATGGTATAGGAATAGATCCGGAAATTCTTGAGAATATTTTTGAACCATACTTCAAGGGAGATAAATCAAGGAATAGCAGTATCGAAGGTTGGGGCCTTGGTCTTTCAATCGTTAAAGAAATAATAGACAAACACGAAGCTCAGATTGAACTAATTAGTCATATAGATGAAGGCACTCAAGTCATAATCAGGTTATAATTAACTCAATCAGGAGGAAACAGGATGAAAAAAATGATAATAGTTTTGTTATGTCTTAGCATATCGCTTTCTTCTTGTTCAATCAAGGAAGACGAATTGGTAATACTTGAAAACACTGACAAAGATAAAAGTAATATTTCTACGAAGATTAAAGATTGGCAATTTGAAACTATATCTCAAAAAGCCATCATTGAAAAAAATAAAGAAGCTATAGATAAGATTGACAAAGATATTATACCAATAGCAATTACTCCAGATTACGGTACTGTTATGGGATATAAGAACATGCTAAGTGAAAAGGCAGATGCGAAAAATAGCATGGTAATAGTTGGTAATATGCTGCAATCCATTGAATTATTTGCTATTAAGACTTCTAATGGAGCAAAAAAGAATTTAGGCAAATTTTTGTCCATAAAAAGCTCCCAGTTTGATAGTGAAGGAAAACAGTGGGCTTTTATAGATGGAGAAGATAATGTTTATATATATAATGTTGAAACTGAACAAATTCAGAAAGTATTAGAAAAATATAATTACAGAGAATTTAATAATATATGCTGGTCTCGTGATTCTAAGAGACTAATGTTTGATAATAGATTAATTTATGATATTGCTTCAAAACAGTTCATATCTATTGCTGCTGAAAGTTACACGCCATTTATAAGAATGAATTACAGTCATAATACTTACATCACTGAGATGAAGAATAATAGATATGATAATATAATAGCACTTTATAATTTCGATAACAAAACTTATACCCAAATAGCAGACGGATTTTATATGGATTCCGATAACTCAAGTTTGATATACACCATGGATGTGAAGCAGGGATTAAAAATAGTAAATTTGAAAACTTTAGAGAGCAAGACAATCGAAAGTGGACCAGTATATTGTGCTAATATATTAAAATCAACAGGTGAAATTGTTTATACCACCTTAAACCCTAATTTTCATGATGATGACAGATATCTGCTGGTAAAGATTAGTCCGGATAACATGGTAAAAAAAGTATCACCTTTATACACTCCCTCATACTATTTAAGTCCTGCTGAAGATAAACTTAATTTTATCAGTAATTATGGTGAAAATTCTATAACGGTAGATTTAGAATCTTCCGAAATAAACGAAAGCATTACTAAGAAAGATGATGAAAATTTATCGAAAATTAAGTTTGTAATTTTGAGCATGTTCCTATTAGATTATAATTTTGACGGAAGTTTTGAAGAATATGAAGTTCAAGCTAAAAAGATATATACTAACACAGCTTACCCCATACCCCAAGAAGCTCTTAACAATAAATTAACTGACTTCAAGCGCTTTAATACTCCTTTGCCAAATTTCCAGAAAGAAGCTTATATTCCTCCGTTACTAGCTTTTGATAGTATATCAGTAAAAAACAACAAAGCTTCAGTGAACATAGGACGTTTTTTTATTAATTCCATTGAATTGGTTAAAGTAGATATGAATTGGTATATTACAGGCTTTTCTACTCACCCTGAGTCAGATGAAGTATATGAAATAAGAAGTATTGTTCGAAAACATATAAATGACATATTGAATGGTAACAAAGAAAAGGCACTGAGCTATTGGGAAGGCATGGAAGATAATGACTTTGTAAAAAATAATCGCAATGTGGTTGAGAATTTAATTAATAATAAGGGGAAAATCTCTGCTGAGATTGGAGAAACAGAGCTATGGTCTATGAGCGATCCTCATCGTGCTGAATCTTCTAGCTCTTCTACGGAAGCACGTACCAAAATAATCGTTAAGGATGGCAATAATATAAACAAATATAAGATAGTGCTTTCAAGAAAAAATGGCGATAAATTTACTATAAAATCTTGGGATGCTGATCCATTAAGCATTTCTCAACTTTATTAACAGTTCAAGGGCTTATCATGCAATGATAAGCCCTGTATTTTTATATGAATTTCTCATTTTTTCAATTACCTGCAATAAAGGTTCATACTCTTCATAGAATACAACGATTATATCCTCCGGGTTTGCATAATCAATAGCCATTTCAAGGGCTTTCTCCTCAGATAATTCAAGTACTATCTCTGATTCTGCAATTGGTCCCAATTGGCATCCTTTTCTTAAAAGTTCGGCTATTTCACCAATTTTTCTGCCTCTTCTGTCTTTGTCTTCCTTAATATAAATTCTATCAAAGCAGTTTCCGCTCATTTCACCTATTGTCAAGGTGCTTGAATCGCTGCGATCTCCGGGTACCCCAATTACGCCAATCAATTTCTTCCTTTTCATTTCCTTTAGTGAGCTCAAAACATGCTTGTATCCATCAATATTGTGACCATAGTCTATAATCACCTTAATTCCTCTCACGTCAAACTGATTAAACCGACCCGGGTTATCCTTATCATCAGATTTAAAGGAAGAAAGTCCTCTTATTATATCTATAGGTTTAGCACCTATACCATAAGCACCCGAAGCAGCTGCTAAAGAATTATAAATATTATGCTTCAGAATCCCTCCCATAGTTGCCGGTATTTCACTTATATTTATTAATGAAGTGGATTGATTTCCCTCACTCAAATATATATACTTGTCATCGGAGAAAAAGCCAATCCCACCTTGTTTAATATGCTCTTGTAAATACTTATTATTAGGTTTAGCGGAGTATAGTATTAGCTTTGATTTTACTCTATCTTTTATCATCATGCAAAATTCATCATCAGCATTAAGTACAGCATAACCATCGTTTTTAACTGCTTCCGCTACTAATGCTTTCACAAAAGCCAAATCCTCCATGTCATAAATTCCATCAATGCCTAGGTGGTCTTCTTCAATATTTGTGACTATGCCTACATCTGCTGAAGAATATCCCAAACCCCTGTTTATTATTCCTCCTCTAGCAGTTTCCAACACAGCATAATCCACTCGCCTATCCATTAATACAGCCCTGGCGCTTATAGGTCCTGTATTATCACCATGCTTTATACAATCGCCATTGAAATATACCCCATCGGTAGTGGTCATTCCCACATTATTACCCATCATTCTCAATATGTGAGAAATCATTCTAACTGTCGTAGTCTTGCCATTTGTACCTGTTACAGAAACCACCGGAATACTTACTTTTCTATCATCAGGGCATAATAGTTTTACTATTTCTTCTGCAACATTCCTCCCTCTGCCGTAACTTGGGAAGTGATGCATCCTTATGCCTGGTGCTGCGTTAATCTCTATTATTGCACCTTCTGCAGCTGTAAGGGGTACCCCTATATCACTTACCGTTATATCAACACCGGCGATATCCAATCCAATCACCTGAGCAGCCATTACAGCCATTTTTGCATTCTCAGGATGAACTTCTTCAGTCACGTCTACAGCTATACCGCCTGTGCTTAGATTATCGTTTTCTCGTAAATATACCTTTTCATCCATTTTGGGAACATGCTCCAGAGTTTTGTGCTGCTTTTTCAAATATGCAGAGACTACCTTATCAACAACTATCTTAGTCAATGGTTTCTCATGATCTTCCCCTCTCAAAGGGTTTTCCCTGTTTTCTCTTTCTATCAGCTCTCCTATAGTGCTTTCTCCATCTCCAATTACATGTGCTGCAATGCGAAGTGAAGCTGCAATCATTTTATCTCCAACCACTAGAAGCCTATAATGCTTGCCTTTGATGAACTTTTCCACAAGTATGGTATCTTCATACTCACAGGCTATTTTGTAAGCATCTACTGCATCTTCAGGAGTCTTTAGATTTATTGATACTCCTATGCCATGGCTGCCAAAATTAGGCTTTATCACTACTGGAAAGCCTATACTCATACAATACTGCAAAAGATCATTCTCGCTG
>JAQUTA010000026.1:16714-23469 GCA_028709965.1 Lutispora sp. | reverse complement strand
TGAATACAACCAACTCCCTTACATTCATCTTCCCTCTGGCAGCGGAATGATCATGCTCAAACATATTTATGATTGCTTCCCACAGAAGCTGTAAATCTTCTTCTGAAAATTTGGTTACTTCCTTTGCCAAATTTGCAGAGATATAACCCTCTGCCCTATATAAAGCGTAAGGTATAATGTATTTTCTGCCCATCTCTGTATCCTTTTTCTTAAAATCCTCTTCCGTTGTTATTGCTACCCTCGTAATTGTTACTTCTTGTTGGACTATTGGATCAACGCTTCTTGCAAATCCTATTTGTACAGGGCCTCTGACTTGTCCGCAATTTAGCTTTGCTTTTACAAAAGTTGTCATTACTGCGCCAAATGTTCTTATGTCAAAAAAGTTGCGGCACATAAAATCTCTAATCAAAATATCCTTTTCGCCTTTACTTTTTTGAGCATCTTCTTCATTAATTTCCAAAGCCTTATACGCCAATCTATCGCTGGTATTTAAAGGCACTCCATCTTTTATATAGATTTTATAACCTTCGCTGCCCCCTTTTACTGTCTCTACATAATTTCTAATTTTTCTTTTAAGGCACACGTCCGTGACTATTCCATAACCCGTTTCAGCATCTATTCTCGGCATATTACCTGCATCCGGGTCTCCGTTAGGATTGCCATTTTCAACCTCAAATAGGATTACAAATTCATATCTGTTCTTAATTATTTTACTCATAATCAAATCTCCTCTTCTTTCTTATTATATTTTCTATACATAGCATTCCTTTGATGATAATAACCTAAAACAAATACGCCTTGTTCCTCTAGTGACAAATTTGATGGAAATGGATTATTGCCAATATCAAGCTTTTCCAAAACCTCAGATATTCTCTTGTCATTTAAATAACCATATTCTGCTTTTGAAATATGATGCTGGGACAATCTCAATAAAATCGGGAAAACCGATGCTGGGGTTGCACAGGCTGACGTAAAATACCTGTCTTTAATTGTTGAGTTTATCCCCGGATTTGCGTCCATCTGAGCCTTTTCTAAAATGGCAAATAATCTCCCGAAAATGTAAGCCTTATTGTTGCTTTGCTCATTGAGCCCCATTGTCAATACCTCCTCAATTTTATTTGTATTCCTCGATAAATATGCTTTGACTATTGATGCCTTATAGTAAGTTATATCCTTTTCAGCCTTGATTCTTAACATTATGGAGTTATATAGGCTTGAAGGATAGGGAGAGCCTGAAATGACAGCCTTTAAAACAGCACCGGTCATTAAAGGCGAAGCCGCCTTATCGGTGGATTTAGGGGAGACAGTCTCATTTAGCAATCTCCATACTGAAAATGAATCAGGATCAGAATCATATTGTTTCTCAATTCGTAAATCTAAATAATGTTTCCCAATTTTTTTTACGAATTCGCCAAATGAGTTGGAAATAAAAAATCTTATAGCCAGCCTCGCTGCATTTGGTGATATTGCGAGTATATGAAATTTCGTGCTCTCATCAAACGCATCTGACAGGGACTCTATGTTTTTGCCTTCCGCTACCTTTTCAAAAATTGATTTTATTTCACTTGCCGCCCTTTCATCCTTGACCATAGTTTCATCGTTTTGCGATACTCCGCCGCTTATAAAAAGTGACATAAAATCCTGGTATATTTTCTTAGGGCTCTCTGCCCAAAATACTATTGTTGAGTCCCCCAAATGTATTTTATGAAATGTATCGGCTATCAAATGATTTAAAACCGTCGTGTAGGCAAACGCAGCATATTCGCTCACGGGAGAATTCAACCCTTGCTGTTTGAACCTGCCGTAAGATTCATAAGCGCGGTCATTGAAGGAAACCAATGAAGCACCTGCGGACTGAGCTCCCTTAATACCTTTTATACTCGGGTGCAACCTTGCAATAGAGCTGTTTTCTCCAGTCACAAGGCATTGCATAATTTCTCCGCTGGCCGAGCTGCTTTTGTATCTTTCCCAGGCTTGTCTGATTTCTTTGTTGCGATGGGCAAACTCACCTCCATTAATCTTAAAGACAAAATTAACACCTGATAAAATTTCATCTAAGTTTTCGGATAAAGCGGGATGATTCATAGCCTTATCAACATCCCAATTATTCACGAAATTAACTATTGCTTTTGCTGTAGGGTTTTCAATATTTTGCAAAATTTTTAAATGCAACTTTTTAAATGCTTCAAAGCATTTTTTCGCTCTTTCAGTGTCTTTTTTATTATCTATACCGAATATATAGCTTGCGTTTTCACATAGAAAATTTGATTTTATTCCCACGGTCTTTTTTTCCTGTTCAGGTACTTCAATGTTTTGAGGTATCTCCACAGTTTTCTTACCTCTTTGGGCTCTTATTTTCATCGGTATTATATTTAACAACTCACCATCCAAAGATAAATTGACAGTATATGATATCTGCTTATTACAATAACCTAACTTTGGTATGCCGCTTTCTTCATCGTTCGATAGTATTTCATAATAATTAGTTAAAGATTGTAAAATCATCTTTTCACCTCGCATTCAGACAAATCAATAACTCCGTCCTTCATCACCGCCCTGAAAAACATTGGTTTTATATCCTCTAAATCCTCATAATTCATATCATATAGCATATATCCGAGATCTCTTTCTCCTTTTAAAGGTGATTCAGGCACTTCACCTTCAACCAATTTAAAATTTACCGGGAACTCTCTGCATCCAAAATAAGGGTTATGATAGCATTGCCCTTTTCTCATTCTCCTTAATGAAATATTATAATGCTTTTCCACTGTATCTGTTTCTCCGGCTTCTTTTGTTAGTTCAAAATGAGCCTCAATAATGTAGCGGACATTTTTAAGAATCATCGACGCTCGCTGCTGCCTATCAGCATTAGTATTTATGTATAATGCTTTAGGCTCCCCTCTCATAACTGAATCAACAGCGCTTGCCAATATTTTTGAACTAACTTCATTTCTCCGTATATTTGTGAATTCAATAGGATTGTAAACATGTATTTTGTCTATGCACCATTTTATAGCGGGTTTCCAATATATGGCTTCAATTATGCCCCTCGCAGCAGCCGGAGTTATCACGTCATAGCTAACCCTTTCCACTTTCATCTCTGGTCGCGTCATGAGGGCATAATCCCCCCATATCTTCAATTTGACCCCGTAACTCATCTTAATCACTCCTTTCATTTATTCTTATTTAAGTTATTATATATACCAATATAATCTATCGAACATATATTTTCAATACTTTTTTTAGAAATGTTTTCCGTTGATAAAAGAGCATAAAAATGTTATAATTTTACTGTCATTTTATTTAGAAAGGCTTCCATTGCCTTTCTTGAAATTCATTACGGAAAGTTAACACCAAGGAAATCTACACTTTCCTATGAATTATAAAAATGTGGGTTGAAATTTATTTAAGTTTTTAGAGGAGATCTCTACATCTTGTAGCCAAGGAACAACCTTTGGCTACAAGATGTTTTATACGAAAATTCCGATCCCTGTTTCCATGCTAAATTCAAGCCCTGTATCTTTTTTATATTTATTGATTTCCTTCAATACATATATCCCCTCATTTATGACCTCAATCATATTTGCGCCCTGCATTTTATTAAATTCATTTTCGTAAACATTTACTACATACGGCTGAATGGCTCTTAATATGGATTTATATTCATCTATATAATGAAGCTTTCTTACTAATTCTTTTGAATTATCGTCAAATTCAACTATTATCGGTATTGTATTTTCATCAATTAATTTAAATTTTTCCGCTACCTGTTTAAAATTAAAGTTAAAATTGCAACCCTCCGCCCCTCTCTCCATTTCCTTATAAATATTTTTTATATCCAATCCTTCCTCACCTTCAAAATCGTACAATTCTTCAAAGTAATGCTGTATTGCCTGGGGAGAAAGTATATCCGTAAATCTCTGCATGACAGCTTTAGCCACCTCAATGGGTCTTTTTATCGAACTGGGCATATTTTTAGTAAAAATACTCTCAGGTTCAAATATATATATTATCCCAACATCCCGTTTTCCCTCTCTATTGCACCTTCCGCCGGCTTGCACAATTGAATCAAGCCCAGCCATAGATCTATAAACTAACGGAAAATCAACATCGACTCCGGCTTCAATTAGCTGGGTTGATACAACTTTACATGGGAGTTTATCTTCAAGTCTTTGTTTAATATCATTAATAACTATTTTTCTATTCTCAGGACACATTCTCGTAGATAAATGAAAAGTTCCCTTCCCATTTAGCTTTGAGTATATTTCCATTGCATGTTTTTTGTTATTGACTATACACAAAGCTTGATCATAGCTGTTCATCTCTTCAGCTATTTGAGATGCTTCCATTTTTCCTCTATTTATAACTTCTGTCCTTTTAAAAAACTCATATAAAGATTCGGTGTTTTCACATATCTCGTTTATTTCTATATTTGAGGGAAATCTATCTTTTAGCGATGGCTGAGTTGCACTGCATAATATACAAGTGGAATTGTAACTCATTACTAATTCTGCAATCGCCATAAGGCAAGGAGTTAGAAACTCTGTAGGTATCATTTGGGCTTCATCAAAAATAATTACGCTGTTTGTTATATTATGCAGTTTCCTGCATCGCGAAGATTTATTTGAAAATAAAGATTCAAAAAATTGAACATTTGTTGTCACAACAATTGGTATATCCCAATTTTCAGAAGACAGCTTCAATTTCTGAAGTGTTAAATCTTCATCATCCTTAAAATCAAAATTGGAATGATGTTCTAATACATTCTCTTGTCCTAATATATCTTTAAAAATTTTACCAGTTTGTTCAATTATACTTGTATATGGTATTACATAGATAATTCTGTCCATTTTATGCTTAAGCACATGGTTAATGGCAAAGGCAAGAGACGAAACTGTTTTGCCTCCGCCGGTTGGAACCGTTAATGTATATAACCCTTTTTTATATTTTGATTTACTGATACAATTATTAAAAATTTCTGCCCTCTTTTTGTTTATTTCTCGCTCTTTATCCTTGAATTTTCCAACATAATCATTTAATTTTTTGTTAAACAGTTCATAGTTGTAATTAGCACTTCTATCAACTTTACCACTGTTCATGAATTCTTCTGTATCCAAAAAATCAGAATCTACTAAGCATGAATATATCATCCTTATATAGAATGATAGGGAAAACCCGCCTTTATTCAAGGGTTCTATATTTGGAAGTTCTCCCGGCGTAAAGTCATCTGTATTTATATCATTCTGATAACATAGATAATCAGGAAGCTGTTTTTCTCTTTTCAACCGACCATTTAATGTTGGTTCGATTGCTGTGTCGCTCTTACTGCCACCATCGGGTAATCCTCCGTGATGCCCTGCAATGCAATAGGCCAACAATTTTCCAAATATATTGATCTTTTTATTGATTTCGATAGCTCCAGCTGTAGAATGATCTACTTTAACATTTAAATCATTCGCTATTTTATTTTGAAACTCCTCAGAATATTTGCCTATATCATGCATCATTCCACAAATATAAGCATAATTGCCATTGTTAAAACTTTCACCAAAAATTTTTGCTCTATTTGCAGTGCCCTCTAAGTGTTCTTTTATACTTTGAATCCCGGAATCATTTTCTCTTTTATGTGCTATTTTCAATACTTCTCCCCTCCCCTCTACTCCCCATATCTCTCCAAAATCCCCCTAGCATGCTCTATAACCTCATCCCTCAAAGCCTCAGGTTCTAACACTGTTGCATTGGCACCAAACCCCAATATCCATTTCACAATCTCCGGTGTCATTGTAGTGGTTTTTTCAAATATCAAACCTCCATCTCCTTCTTCTATAAGCATATCTGCCTTTGCACTTTCATACTCCTTAACATATCTTGACGCTTCCCCTTTGAATTTTAGGACCAGCTTTATTTGTTCTTCTCCTGAAAGCTTGCCGAATCTTCCTCTTTTATAACTTTCATAGAAATTTTTTGGTCTTTTGAAGGGCTCGTCCAAGATTCGAGCGTCTTTTATCCTGGAGATTCTAAGATCTCTTATGGAATTCCTCAGATGGCAATATCCTACTAGATGATAACAACCCTCATAAACTTCAATTATGTAAGGATCAAATTTTCTCTCTGTGATCTCGTTGTTATTAAAAGAATGATATTTGATGAGAAGCTTTTTGTTTAGCTCTGTGCCATTTCTTACAGTGGCGATGATTTCTTGGTTGAGGCGTTTTTCCAGACCTGTATATGATTCTTTGACTTTTAACAAGTCACTAAGATTATCTATATATGCTTTGTCTGGCTGAGGCAAATTGGATATAATTTTTTCTATCAAGTTGATTGCTGTATTCCCGATATCTAGGGCTGAATAGGATTTGAGCAGTTCTTTAATGAAATGCAATGATAAGAGTTCCGATGGTGTGAATGCAATATTTTCAATGCCGAATTTATTTGCTATGTAATATGTGCTTCTACCCCTTTTTTCTTCGCTGACAAAAAAGTTGCCGGTAGATATAAAATCAATATCTCTTTCTATAGTTTTCTTGCTCACTTCGATCCCCACCATATCAAGGTTTTTTTGAAGTTCACCTACTGTATAGCCTTTTTTGCTTTCTGATATTAAAGATAATATGTATAGCTGCCTTTCAGTTTGAGAAACATAACTCATATTATTCCTCCTGCTTCTCTAAATTCTAATATACACCAAAGCTGGGACAGACTATGGGTGTTTCATATTATTATTAGACACAAATATGGATAATCCTTCAAAATAT
>JAQUTA010000026.1:11656-16614 GCA_028709965.1 Lutispora sp. | reverse complement strand
GTATTCACTATGGGATCAGTCAGGTTGGAACGGTCTTTTTTGTTTATAATATCTAACATAGCAGATTTTATAGGCAAAGATGTTATCTTCACGCCGCCTGTGTATGGCTCTACTGAGGTATTACTTATTGTGGAATTTCTTACATAGTCGTCTCCCTGGACGAGGGCAGGTCCCATTTCCCCATTATTTGTTATGGTTCCAAATACTTTTGTCGGTCTTATTACCTTATTGCCTGCATCGTCTTTATCTATATTTGCTATTATCGAACCCTGCTGCTTGCTGGGAGGCCTCATCCCCGGAATAGTTAGTGTTGGAATATTTAATTCTACGTCTATTTTCGGTATATTTGTATTGCTTTCTATCTGCGTATAATCATTATAGAAATGGATTTCCAATGCATCCAAGTTTGGTTGTCTGCATACACCTTGATTATCAGGGAATATAAAACCATCACAGTTTATCTCAGCCCATACATTAAAAGTATTTTGGTCTATGGGCGCTTTTAGTGAGAATATCCCATCTACTACATTTGTCTTATATTTCTTTTCACCAAAATTCTTATCTACCACTTTTATATCGATGGGTCCGCTGAATTGACCGTATTTACCCGTAACAGTACCTGTTATAAGATCATTGACTGTATCTACATTAAAGTCTATTTTTGTAAATGGAACACTTGCTTTAACATCCTTGCTCTTGATTTCTGTCAGCTCATATACCTTATCACCGACTTTAAAATAATTCTTTGCAGAGTCATCTATATATGTCTCAAATTGCTCTATATCAATAACAACTCTATCGGTGGGTAAAAGGTTATATGAATAACCTCTCGAATTTATGTTGAATTTCCCTTCTGCATCTGTATGTCCGGGGATGGCAATTTTTAATTCTCTCAGGCTTGAATCCCATATTTCTATTTGATAATCTCTATTGGCAAACGGCAGTTTATCATCACCATATACTATTTGACCTTCTATAGTATCGTAGTAGGCATCAGCTTTTACAAGGAAACCGGGAGTCACACTAATAGCTGCAATTCCATCTCCTCCTGCAGCGCTTACCTTTTGACCGGCAACCCACTCTCCGCTATATAATGGGAATTCTAATTTAAAGATTTCATATTCCTTGTCAAATAAAATGCCCAAGAGCTTTGCAAAACCAATAGCATCGAGAGTAGCTTGGGCAGTCGCAGAGGTATCGGTAGTAGAACCACCCCCTCCACTGATGCCAAACTTTGCATCAGCATTATATCCTACCCAGATTTGCAGCGCACCTATGTTATGCCCCCAAATTATTACACCTACTTGGGGAACGCATGCTATGATCAAATGAAGCTCTCCGTCGATTTGAAAATCCGCATCAAATCCGGTAGGTCTATATCTACAATAAGGTCCTACTTTATAAGGAAGAAGTCCAAAGCCCAATGCCTTATACTCATATCCGGCTCTCGCGCTGCCCGTAGTGGTAGTTTTCACCTCCACGTGGACTTTTCCATTAGCACCCATGACTAAAAATATTCCTACAAAGGCTCTGTTGCCATTTGCCTCTCCGGCTACTGAGCCTAAGTCTATATCATACCCGAATATACAAGCTTCCATGCTTTTGTCAAAGGCTAAATCCCCTACAAAGGTAACATCCGCTTTGGTCTTGGATTCAAAGTAAAAATCAGCCTTCATCCAGCTGGTCCAGTGAAAGTCGAAATCCGCATGAAAAACAGGGTCTTCTATTACTATTTGCCCTTTTTTTATAGCTACTTCTACGCTCACTTGGTCTTTGGCTTCAAAGCCCTTTAAATCGGTGCCTTTTTCTTTATCCCACCAAGCACCTTCAAATTTCTCCTTCTCAGCTTTTTCCTTTTCCTCTTTCGTCTTTTGCTTGTCTTCTTTAGAGGGGTATTGAAATATTATTTTGTTTGCTGTCAGGTTCAAAATATGTTTATTTCCTTCATGTTTATAGCCTGAGATATAGCCATTATCACCCGCTGCCGCATAATAGTCTTTGGTCATGCCGCTTGCAGGGTCTAATTCTACACCCGGTGCCATATAAGCTATGTTTCCTGTAGTTAATTTAATGTCTTGAGCAGGTATTTTATAGGATTCAAAAATTTCTGTCAGGTTTGGATTATCTACTACATATTGGCTATTGCCATCGGAATCAGTTTTTCCTTCCTCCAAAACTCTATAAGCCAATCCTTCATTCTCATTTATATATATTTTGTTTTTCTGCAATTTTGGAGTTTTAGATGATTCTTTTGATACCATGAATTTTGAGCCGGGTCTGTATTTGATGCCATTAACTTTTTCTAAATCTTTGGTTTGGTCTTGGGCACTTGTATCAAAGGATGCAAACTCATCTATTTTTATCTGCTCCAAATTATAGTCCATGTCTGATGGCAGCCTTTCTATTCCTTCTTTGAGCTTATAGCTGACTCCTTTAACCTGTGCAGGTGCCTCAGTGTTTGTCAATTTTAGAGGGCGTGAACCTATTGGATTGGGAACCTCAATAGTAGGTGGTGTTTTTGTATTTGGTATAACAGTGGCAGGTGGTCTTTTGATTGGCGCACTTGCACTTACAAAAGAAATAGGAGATAGCACAATAGAAAAAATCATAACCATAGAAATAATGAATGCTATGGATTTATTGTGTTTATACATTTATCCACATCCTTAATTTTATATTTAATATGCTTTTTATCTAAATATACTTAGTGCTATTATAAGTAAAAATCTGCGATAAAGCTTTTACTATATTGCAATTCCTTATAGAAAAGTTACAAATAAAATAAATAATCCTATGCATGAAATGTTTGCTATAATATAGTCAAATGCAATAGGATGTGAGTTATATGGCAGTTGGCTTGGAAAAGTTAGTTGATCTGGCAGGGGTTGTCCCTTTTGATAAGGTAGATGAAGCAAAGCTGGCAATTGAAAATTTTTGCAGTGAAAATATAGCTGTAGTAGTCACAAATAAATCTACAAATGTTGCTCATGGAACTCACTTTCATAATAGCTATGAATTTACCATATGTCATTCCAATATACCTTCCTCTATCATAGATAATAAATTGTATGATAGGTTAAACAATGCACTATTTGTTGTCAATCACGATATAAGTATGCTGGTACGTTTATTTTGGGAAGAGCTGAGGTATAAACAGCTCGGGCACGAATTCATGATGAAAAATCTTAGTTTGCTGATAATCGGTAACCTCATTAGACAGGCAAAACCCCTTATGAGTATCTTTTGGGTCTTAAAATTGAGAAAGCAAAGCAAATGGCTGCATACTATTTACTAATTGACCCCCTTCCGTTTGCCGTAGCAACGAAAGGGGGTCAATTTTATTGCTTTTGTTATACTTGTTCATTACCTCAATCTTCTTTACTTATTAAAATAAGTCTCATATACTCTTTTTACTAAAAGCAGTGCTTGTTCCCTGTTGGTATTATCCCTTGGCATTATCTTGGAATCCGAACCTTTCATTATGTTATTTTTATATGCAAATTTAACTTCTGTGACAGCCCAGTTTCCTATTAGGTTTTCATCTGCAAAGGCAGAAACTCCACTAATGCTTACATCAACATTTGATACTGCGCTATTTATTGCTCTGTACAGCATTACACATATGTCCTGTCTTGTTATTGGGTTGTTTGGAGAAAAAGTATCCTTGCTTGTTCCGTTGACAATACCTACTGCATATGCCTTCAATATGTTTTCATTTGTTGTATCAAAAAATGGATTCGGCGATGCCGGAGCTGTTGCTGCACCTCTTAGCTTTTCATAGAGTTTTATAACCAATTCACAAAATTCTTCACGGGTAATATTTTGGGTATAGTTGTTCATTATTTTGTCTGTATACAAACCATATTCAACAGCCTTTTTTAGTTCTTCCAGGGCCCAGCTACTAGCTCCCGTGTAATCAACTACTGCAGAAGCAGGAGCGCCTTGAGCAGAAGTAGTCACTTCAGCAATATTTGATTCCTTAGACGGTGTTTGCTCTATATATGCATAGATTACATAATAATATTTGGTGTTCGGCTGAACCGCTTTATCTGTATACCCTGCCGTATTAGCACTTACTACTGCTATCTGCTCCCATTCACCTGTAGATGTTCTGTATAGTAAAAATCCTTCTTCATTGCTAGATTTATCCTGCCAGGTAAGAACGACTTCAGTCGGAGCTTGAGCTTGTGCAGTCAGGGCTTCAGGTGCAGCCAAGGTTGCGGTCGGGGTTGGGGTTGCAGCCTGAGCCGGGGCGGGTTCAAGGGTAGCAATCTCAACTAAATTTGATTCCGTCGATGCGCCGGTATCGTTATATGCGTACAATACATAGTAATAAGTAGTATTAGGCTGCAGATTCTCATCCGTATATTCAGTAGTATCAGATCCCATTACCGCTGCTTGTTCCCACTCTCCCGTAGCAGTCCTGTAAAGCAAAAATCCCGATTCATTATCAGATTTGTCCTGCCAGGTAAAGGCAATCTGACTTTCACTTATTGCCTCTGCTGCTAATGCTTCGGGAGCATTTATTCCTGTGGGGGCGGCCGTACTTGGATCAGTAGTGCCCGGTGCAGTTCCCGGATCAGTAGTTGTACCCGGGTCGGTCGGCGTTCCGGGTTCGGTAGTTGTGCCTGGATCCGACGTCCCCGGAGTGGTTCCCGGCGTGGTGATTTTAATGTCCCTCGGGTCAATTCCAATGGGTGGTTTTTTTATTCCTCCCAGGTTAAGTAAATCTCCAGCTGGATCCTTGATGATTACGGACGGTGACGGTACATTGACCGTTAATTCATTGGAATATCCCGTATATGAATCCTCTTTTCCTGCTTTTACTCTGTAATAATATGTGGCACCCGACTCTACCGAGGTATCATTGTAGGATGCGGCGTCTTTGCCCAAAACCGCCAGCTGAGTATAGCTTCCGCCTGACTTTTTTCTCTCTACCACATATTTAGTTTCTATAA
>JAQUTA010000026.1:0-11556 GCA_028709965.1 Lutispora sp. | reverse complement strand
TTCTGAAATATTGCTAAAAATATTGAAAAACACACAGGGACATACCACTGCAGGTATGTCCCCGGTTTTATGCAAAAGTAGAAGAAACCACCCTCAAGGTTTAATCGGTATTTTGATCGCAGGCGGCTTAATAGGCATTACAGATGCCGTAGGCTTTGCAGTTGCTTCATTGGCAGGTTGTGATTCAGTTTTATCACTAAAGACTGCCTTAATGGTATAATAATAGGTAGTCCCGTTTTTAACATCCCTATCGGTATATTTGGTGTCATCTTTACTGAGGCTCTTTATGGGATCTGCTCCATAGTTTCCGCTTGAGGTACCTCTATACAGGTTATATCCCGATACATCATTACCGATAAAGGGTCTCCACTCCAGATTCACGCTATTATCACCGGCAACAGCATTAAGACTGAAGGGCTGAGACGGCATATTCGAAGGCATCATTGCACCCTGCTGCTGCCCGGATACATTCTGATTCAATCCCTGCATCAGAACATCCTGTGGTACATTCATCACCTCAATGCCTCTCATTCCATAGCCGACTATATCGGTGGGATTCACTCTGATATTGATGATATCATTCAGCGGGGATGCAGCTGCCTCCTCAAAGCCATGACTCTCTACATGAGACGTATAGTCCTGTTCTGTTTCATAAGATACTTTTTCTATTTTTCTGATTCCCTCATGCTCAATTTCTACAATGTATTCCCTTTTCAGGGTAGGAATCGGTGTATCATTGAAGTGAAAAGAACTTATAGCCTTAATAAAATCCATAGGTCTCGCACCGGAGCCAAAAACATTCCCCACGCTTGCCGGTAACTCTGGTCCTTGAGGCAAGCTTCCCAATATATCCGCTGCACCGGGTGCCACAGCCTGGCTGCTAATAGCTCCAAATGCTGAGGCTGCCTGGGATCCTGAGAACAAAGTTATTCTCTGGGGATCTGAAGCTAAACCAATCAATCTGTTTACTTCCAATTTTACCTGACCTGTATATGGGGTTTCTCCGTTTGTATTTTGGATCGATCCCATGGTTACCCCTTTTACCTCTTCCGAGCCTGTCGCTGCGGGTTCAGCACACGGTGCTATGTTTACTTTTAATGAGTCAATATTTGCAGGTTTGAAATTCGTTTGTGCAAATATATCCATGTTTTCAAAACCAAGCAAAACATTGACCGTATCGCCGCCGGTCAGGGGGACAGACAATTCAAAATCGCCTAAGACAGCGTTGATTTGGTGTACTCTCGTAGACTTTCCAGGACTGTTAACCAGTATAGAGAGAGGACCGCTATACTGTCCGGATACATTTCCATAAACCAGATCGTTGAATGCGTCCGGCTCAAAATCGATTATGGAATACGGAACAGTAGCTTTAATGGCTTTTGTAGCAGCTTTATATATTTCTATATCGGTTTCATTGAATACTTGGGCAGCAACATAGTCAAAGGGGGATATAGCTGTTCTTATATAGAATTTGCCATTAGCATCCGTGGTTAAATTGAAAGTGCGAGTTCCTTGACTATTACCCAACCAGTCATACAGCAGCACATGCACCCTGACGGGTCCCTGATAAGGCCTTTGATTTGGCATATCTCCTATGAGCACATGTCCTTCTACCATTTCTTCAGCTGCATCCACCTTATCAATATATATATCCGTCCTGCAAGGGATTTTGGAAACCCCTTCAGAGCCAGCTCCCGCAGAGTCGTCACCACCAATACTTCCTGACCAGGTTTTTTCAAGAAGTTTGAGCCTTACATCAAAAAGCGAGGTTCCCACGCCTGCTATAAAGGCGTTGAGTTCCACAAAAAAGCTGAGGCTGAAGGTGGCAGAAGCACTGGCACCGCCCGGAGGGGCATTACCACCGCCTCCCATATCACCCGTATCGCCCATTTCGATGTGGAAGGTACAATCACCCTCCAGCCCCAATTTGAGCTGCAATTGAAGTACTTTGAAATCCAATATCTCTATGCCCAAACCGGCCATAACCCCAGCCTGAGCCTTGATGTGCCCATCAATAATGATGCCAACAGATTGTTCCTGGGGATCAAAGCTGCCGGTAGGTATTATACCCAAAGGAACTCCAGGGGCTATAAGTGAAGAAAAGTACATGTCTATACCGTGATTTAGTTGACCTACCTGTTGAACCTTGACCTTGAAACTCAGTTCTCCCTCCAAGCTTACAACAGCGAAAATCCCGATGTATATCCTGACTGTTGGATCGCTTTGATTATCACATACCAGATATCCATAGATTTGCTGCCAGCGTTCTTCTTTGAATTTGATGTTCCCCTCTATTGTTACGTTGGAGTCTATCTTCATATCTATGTCACAGTGAGCTTTGCCATAGGGTGAAAGCAGGGTATCCCAGCCTGCATCAAAATTTATTTTGGGGTCTGTAACTTTTACAACGCCATCACTTATTTTTATTTTTACCCCTACTGATGATTCATTTTCAGCACCTGTCCACTCATAGTTTTTCAGATAATCATAAGTGCCTGCTTCTTTGGCCTTCTTTGCAGCTTCCTCTTTTGCCTTTTTTTCCTCTGCTGCGGCCTTTTTCATTTCCTCCTGATCATCGGGATTGGGGTATTCAAAGATAGTGAAATTCTTTAATCTGAAAATATAGGTGTTCCCCTGTTTTTGAACCGGGGGTTCTATGCCCTTCATCCCGGCACTGGAGGCCATGGATGTACTTTTATTTTCCATGCCTACATATTCTACTCCCTCAGCCATGCTGGAAAAGTCAATATTGCCTTCTGTAAGAGAAATGGTCTGATTGGGGACATTAAATTGTTGAAGTACTTCATCTACCCCCGGTTTTACCACCGGGACTATCATTTTGCCCAAATCATCCGTAGAGGTATCACCAACCACCTTAAAGGCATCATTGGTGACGGGATCAAAATAAATATCTCCTACCTTGGGATTTAGCACGCCTTTGTTAATAACCAAGTTTTTAGCATTTATCGGAAGCTCCTTTCCCTGCACAGGAACTGGAGCTTGCGGAAGTGCCGCTCCAGGTGCAGGAGGGGTACTTCCCAAACCCGGTCTAATGGGCCCTATAGTTGGAGCGGTAGGTTTGCCTATGCCCGTTTGTCCCCCCGAGTTCTCTTCGGGTTGGGGGATATCCTCCAGTGTATACGGCTGTGCAGGCAGATTGATCACCTTTGGATCAAATTTGTAATTTACTCCATTAATAGCTGAAGGAGCTTCCCTGAGTTTATAAGATTTTATGGGTTTCACACTGGGAAGCGTAGGTGCAATCGGTGGAATTAATGGTGCTGCCAGGACCTCTGAAGGGGGAATCACAATAGCAAAGGTTAAAGTCAGCACTAACAAAGCACTGATAAACTTATTAAGTCTCTTCACAAAACATACCTCCTTTTCAACATATATATTATTTCTTCCTTCTTTATCAGGCATAATACTCCTATATACCATATTACTTCCCTATGCCAATAAGTAAATTACACTAAAGTATAATATTATACCTCGCTCAGTCATTTATCTTATTATTGATAGCAAATTTCACTGCTTCCGCCCGGGAGCTTACCCCAATCTTCTTGTAAATTTTTGATGTAATGGCCTTAACATTGTTGATGGTAACATATAGTTCCTTGGCTATATTCTCTCCAGTATAACCCTTGGCAATAAGGTTTAGTATTTCTCTTTCTCTTTTTGTTAATTTGACGTTGCCAAAAGCCCGCTCAGGATTCATAGAGCTATATCCGGCTTTAAATTTGTAGATAGCCTTTTGATAATTCTTCTGCCTTTTTACTATTGCATCAATCCACTCTTTAGGGAATTCAAGCTTGTAGGAATCATAACTCTTTGAAATCTTCTTCAGTACGGGCATCAGAAATTCTCCGTATTCAATATAGGGTGTAATCAATCTATCGGGATTAGTTATTTTATAAGCTGAATTTAGAGGATCAACAGAGCTTTCTACTCCATAAAGATTGAAATTTACAATGGCTTTTAAAATATTTGCTCTCATTATCCCATATTGATATGTATTAGGAGCAAAAGCCTCTAGCATTTTAGGCATTATACTTTCTATTTTTAAGTATTCACCCTTAAGAAGCAGTATGGAAGTATAAATGAGATATTCAAAGCCAAAGCCACCCATAGTTACAGAGCTTTTGTCCATTTCCCCATTGTAAAGCCATTTGGGTATCAGCTCCAAATCTCCTGTTATAGTATTAAAATAGCCAATGCACATATCTAGAGTTGTAGAATAAATCAGGGCTTTTCTCATGTTCACTATGTTGCGTATGTCTTGTAATATGACAGCGGCTTTGCCGTAATTTCCTTCCGCCATATATAACTTGATAAGTATTAGCTTAGCTGCAATAATGATTGAGTTTTGCTCCTTTTGCTCTGCTTTGAATATGGCTCGGTATGCATCATTTTCTGCAGATTCATATTCACATCGTTCAAATTCTGCTTCAGCTTTTATTAAAAAATCTGCCCCATAGCCACAAGGTGATATCTTTTCCCACCAATAGAATTCCTCCAAAAAGCCATTGACAATTTTATCTAGGCTGCCTGATTTGTTATAGTAAAGGTAGAGCATAGATGGACTGCCAAAGGTAAATGAAATACTCTTGCCCAAAAGTTCAGAACCTTGAGGCAAAAGCCTGCAAGCTTCCATGTGGAAAGGAAGCATAGCAAAAACATCGTTAAAGGCCATCAAAGATTTTACTACTGCTGCTTCGCCAAGGAGTTTATTTTTCATCTCTATTGGCATTTGAGGGTTTTGGCAAAGTGCCTCTACTTTTTTGATTATTTCAATGCTTTTTTCAGGTTGATTGCTTCTGGTCATCAAAAAAGCTGAAATTACTAAAAGCATGGGATATTTAGCGAAATATTCATGAGGTAGCCTCTGCAGATATGACACAATTGTCTCTAGCTGCTGCAAGCCAAAAGTATCCGAAAACTTATCCTTTTGCAGCATTTCTACAATCCCTTCATAATTGCCGGCTGCATTATAATGATATAGGGCAGTGGTCGCATCACCTTTCGAGGCATAGTATTCGCCGGCTTTGGTATGCAATTCTTTAGTGTCAAACTTTCCTTGAATCACAAGGTGCTCCTGTAAAAAATCGCGAAAAAGCCTGTGCATCTCGTAGTGCTGCTTGTCTTCACTGATTTTTATCAGTGAATTATTTGCGAAAATATTTATCAAAAGCTTCTGGGTATTATTTATCCCTAAAATATAATTGCAAACATCTATATCAAATCGGTCTAATATGGAGAGTTTTTGCAAAATCTCCTGAATTTCTTTATTATAATTGGTAAAAATGGTTGACTCAATGAGAGTGCGCATATCCAGTGCAGCGGCATCGAGATTGATTTTGGTGGTATTATCTTTTTTTATATAAAGACTTGAGAGAAAAACCGCACTGGCCCAGCCTTCTGTGAAGCTTTCTATTTTTTGTGCCGAAGCTTCTTCAAGATCTATATTCAGTATTTTGTAATACTTTATAAGCTCATCTAAATTAAAACGAATATCCTCTTTGGTTATCTCAGCAACGATGCCCTTGATTTTAAACTCAATCATAAAGTTTTGCATGCTGCTTCTGGATAATATGTAGATGTGGAAATTTTTTATTCTAAGACGTATAATCTTCTCTAATGCCTTATCGATATCTGGGTTTTCCAAGAGATGATAATCATCGATAATTAACACTCGTTTATTGCGGGAGTTCATGTTTTGGCTCACTATATCATATTGCTGTTCAAATTGAGCTTGAGAAAAAGGGAAGCCTATTTGAGCCATAGAATCACCTATAATAGGGTTCATCTTACTATATAAGCCGGATATATGTGCCCAAAATCGCTGAGGATTTCTGTCCAGTTCACTTAAGGACATATATATTACTTCAGCATCTAAGCTTTTTGCAAATTGCATGGCAGATGTGGTCTTCCCATATCCTGCAGGAGCCCATACAAAGGTTAGGGGGTAAGAAAGTCCCTTTTCAAATAATAGATTTATACGGGGTCTATATAGCATTTTTTCTATGTTTATATCAAAATCAAAGGCTTTTTTTGTGCCGGATATTTTGGCAGCCATAGGATCATCTCCTGTTTTATCTCTATAATATTCGAAATATTCAAAAAAAGCTTTTACTTTATTGATAAAACTATCAATAAATTGCCAAAATCTTCCCACAATTTCGTTGCTTTGTGATATAATTAAAAATAATACCCACTGAATTTTTTGCTTTAGCTTAGTTTGCTGAGTAATAATAATGGGATGTGAGTGTATGTCAGTTGATTTTCAAAAATTGAATGATCTGGCAGGAGAAATTCCTTTTGATAATATTGATGATGCAAAATTAGTAATTGAGAACTTTTGCAATGATAATATTGCTGTTGTTGTAACTAATAAAGCCACGAATATTACTCATGGAACTCATTACCACAACAGCTACGAGTTCATCATATCCCACATTAATATGCCTTCTACTATAATTGATGGCAAATTATATAATAGAGTCAACAATTCATTATTTGCTATCAATCCTATGCAGGATCACGGTTTGGCCATAGGTATTAAAGGTTTTAGTCTTTGCGGAATACATATTGATAAAAGCCTTGTACAAAGTGTTGCCATGGATATATATGGCTCGTCTAATATACTTTTTTCAAATGATTCCTTTGTTATCAACCATGATATAAGCATGTTGATACGTTTATTTTTGGAAGAGCTGAGGTATAAGCAGCTTGGTCATAAATTTATGACAGAAAATCTCAGTTTGCTGATAATTGGTAATCTTCTTAGGCAGATAAAGCACAACATCCCTTCTAAACCCCACAACATTTCCAGAGGTAACAAGGAAAATATTAGTAAAGTAATTGATTATATGAATGAAAATTATACTGCCGGTGTTTCCTGTACTGAGTTGTCAAAACTAATAAAAATGGACAAATACAGTTTTATTAGAAACTTCAAAGCTCAGACAAGCAAAACCCCCTATGAGTATCTATTAGACCTGAAAATTGAAAAAGCTAAAAAGATGCTAAAGATAAATGATTATACTATTACGGAGATAAGCATGATGTGCGGATTTTCCAGCCACAGTCATTTCACTTCCACCTTCAAGAAAAAAACAGGTGTCTCGCCAACTGAGTATAGACTATGCCCCTAGGTAATCTAGGGGCTTTTTTGTGCAATTTTTCGAAAGGCCCAGTCAATTTTTTGGAAGAATTCTGCAGACCTTGATGTTACAATGTTTATAATATTGTGATTACGAATTTAAATAATGAAATGGGAGGGAAATTTTAATGAAGAAAAGGTTTCTAAGTATTGTTTTGGTATTATGTTTGGTTATGTCGATGCTTTTAAGTGTGCCTGTTTTTGCTGCTGGGACGATAGCTTTGGATAAAACACAATTTACAGCCGGTGAAAAAGGCAAAGCCACAATTTCAGGATTAACGGATGAAGAAATCGAATATGGTGCTTATCTTGGTATAGCAGAAGCAGGAGAAAGAGCAGAGAATACTCCCTATTACAAGGCTGTGATAGATCTTCCTGCAAACAATGTTTGGGAATTTGAGGCTCCAACTAGTTTGGGCACTTATGAAGTAAGACTTTTAGATGGTGACGAAAAGCTTATAGCTTCAGCTGGGATCACCGTTGGTGCCCCAAAGGCTCAGCCAGGAGATATAAAGATATCTAAGGCTGAAGTAAAGCTAAACGAGCCAATGTCGGTTACAGTTAAAGGACTCACTAATGAGATGATTGCAAACGATGCATGGCTGGGAATATCAGAAGCAAATGAAAAAATTCAAAATACATCGTTAGATGCCTATATAGCGAATCTACCCGCTGATAACACATATCAGTTTAAAGCTCCTTATAATTTCGGCAAATATGAAGTAAGAGTTTTCTCTGATGGTGTTACAGATAATAAAGAATCGGTATTGTTTGGCACAGTTACTTTTGATGTTGTATCCAGCAAGGCAAAGCCCGGGGACATAGTTTTATCCAAGACCAATGTTCAGCCGGAAGAAACGATGACCATTACTGTTAATGGGCTGACCCCCGGTGAAATTGACCAGGATGCATTCTTTGGCATTAACTTAGCAAATGATAAGCTTGAAAATACAGATGTAACTGCATATATTAGTAATTTCAAAATAGGCAATTTATATGAATTCAAAGCACCTTCTAATCCAGGAAATTATGAGGCAAGAGTGATTTGCTCGGGAACTATAGATGAAAGTTTATACTCCTACGCTCTATTTGGTACAGTACCATTTACCGTAAGCGGAGCGCCTGTTGATGAAATAGCCGCAGGAACAGAAGGGTTATCCCCTTGGGCTGCCGGAGAGGTAAACCTGGCAGTAGATGAAAAGCTTGTTACAGATAAGCTTCTCTCTCAATTCCCCAAAAATATAACTCGCGAAGAATTCTGTGAATTGGCTGTCCTCTTATATGAAAAATTAACAGGTCTTAAAGCAGATGTAGGGGCAAATCCTTTTACAGATACTAAAAACCCTGAAGTTCTGAAAGCATTCAAACTTGGCATAGTCAATGGAACAAATCCAGAAAAGACCTTATTCTCACCAAACTTAGAAATAACAAGAGAACAGATATCTGCTATGCTGCTTAGGACACTTCAGGCAGCAATGCCTAATCTGCAACCAACCGGTGAATTCAAGGCAAACTTCCTGGATGCCAACAGGATATCACCTTGGGCATTGTCAGCAGTCAAGTTTATGAACGCCAATGATATAATAAAGGGTAGTACAACATCAGACGGATCGGCATATTTCCTGCCCCAGGGCAATACGACAAGAGAAATGGCAATAATGCTTGTTCTTCGTTCATTCAACCAATTCAGCAAATTCTAATAAATAATCTACCCCAAAAGGCAACCACCATTAGAGGCAACTTAGAAAAGCAAACTGAATATGGCAAAACCGCGCAGGAATACTCCTGTGCGGTTTTTGTTTCCTAAGTGGTTGACATAATAAATACCCTTAATTAGTGTCGCTGGAGATTGTCAGTTCCACGAAGCGGCGCAGAACCGCCGAAACCTCGGCACGGGTGGCTGTCTCACTACCATGCACAGCACAAGAAACATGCTTAGTATTTCTTTCATAGGGTCTGTTCCTCCAGATATTTTTTTTGCTGGAAGCCTAACATCCCGGCAATCATGGAGACTGGGAACATTCGGATTTCACGGTTCAGCTTAGTCACGCTGTCGTTATATATTAGGCGGCTGGTGCGCACCATATTTTCAAAGGTTTCCACTGCGTCCATGGTTTTAATATAGTTTTGGTTTGCTTTTAATTCAGGGTACTGCTCTGTCACTATGGCGATCCTGCCCAAGGCCTCGGAAATAACCCCTTCTTGGCGCAGCACATCATCTGGTGTGGATTTTGCTGTAATCAAGCTTCTTCTTGATTTGATTGTTTCAATCAGCGTTTCGCTTTCATGCTTGGCATAGCCTTTTGTCAAATCCAAAAGGGCAGATAGCGCATCGAAACGGCTTGACAGCTGTACCCCGATCTGGCTCATGGCATTGCTGATGTTCTCATCCAGCACCACAAGCCTGCGCTGTGTAGAAATTACCCCTAGTATAATTAACGCAAGAATTGCGATAATTGCGACTAAAGTTGGCAGCATAATAAGATCCTCTCCTTGTTTATTTTTTAATCACTGGACAAATCCGCGGTTTTGTCAGTCTGCCTAATCTTATAGCTTGTATTCAATCTATCAAAAGTTCTCTATGCATCAAAGCTCAGTTCATAGCGGAGCAGCACTCCATCCACTTCCGACATCCAGTACACCGTGTTGCCTGCACGGATCGGGTCTTCGTTGTCGTTTAGGCGAACATTGCCGAGTGGGGTTTTAGCAATCAGGGTTTTGCCGGAATCATCCAATACCATATAATTTGCCTTGCTGTTTTCTTCCCATAGTACGACAAATCTTCCTCCGCCGATATTCACCAGCTGCGGCTCAACAACATCAGCCTCTGTAAGCCAATTCCAAGTGATTGCTTTGGTTGTAACCGGGTCAAACACGCAAACAAACAATTGTTGTTTCACATTCTGCGCTCCGTCTTTTCCCGCCGCCCCGATAAACATCGCTCCGCTTGCCGTTTCTGCAATGCCGCCGAGTTGTGAGTTGGTATTGTTATCGCCGGATTTACCCTTAAATTTCATAATTGTGCTACGAGTGACTTTTAGGCTGTCTTTGTTCATCAAGTCTGCAACAAAGGAGCGTGGATATGCATCGCCTTGGTCAGCAAACAGCCACGAATTTGCTTTGGAGTACCATATGACTCTTTGGTCAAATGAATGGCTTACCCACAGGGATAATGTCGAATTATCATAAGTCTTCGACATATCACTTGTCTTGACGGCAATAACATCCTTTCCCTGATGTCCGTTGTACATCTGCCTTGCATAAGAGCAGACCAGCACACCTCCGTTTATTGCCATGGAGCAGTTTCCGGCAGCGAACGGATTTTGAGTGTTGGAAACACCTAAATTTCCGTCAAAGCCTGTTGTTTTAACCAGAATACCTTGGCTCGTGTATTTAGATATAAATACGGTTTGGGTACTCGTATCGTATTTCCCGCTTACATCAGCATTCGAGGAATTTGTCGCGCCGTTCCGTTCTCCTGTTACGGCGTAATAATAGCCTTCGGCATCCTGTGTCACTGCGCCTAGCAACGGTGCGGCCTTAAGAAGGGTTAACACATTACCCTTTGCATTTTCAACGTAGAAATAATCGTCATCGTCTCCATGGTCATAAGCAAACGCGAATTGTCCCTGTGAGTCAATGAATTGTGAAATAGGCGAAAGCTGGGCATAATAACCGTTTGTCGGATTTATATTGAATATATTGTCGTCGTCTGAAGCCTCCGCATCCTTCGGGTCGCCTCGGAGTATATAAGTATTTAATGTCGCCGTGCCGACAGCCATTGAGCTTACAGCAGCTGCAGGTATGGGGGAAGGAGCGGCAGCTGCAGGCGCATCAGCTACGTCAATGGTAAACTTACCTATATTTTTCTCCTCATATCGCAGTTCAACAACCTTTGTACCTGCGGCGGTAAACGGACGTCCCTGATGCAGCTTTACGGTTCCGGATGTATAAAAGGCAACTTTGTTTGAAATATCTATTTCTTTACCGCCAGCACGAGTCTTTACGAGAATACCGTGGGTATCAAAGCCCTCGCCTACCTTGTACTTCGTCATTACGGGATATGACACGACATACACCTCACCGTCTGTCGGTGCTTTGCCGCCATTTTTATACGTCTTATACCACTGCGGAATTAGTTCATCCGGGGCACTGCGTACTGTAAACTTTGACCTTGGGGTGACTGTCGCTTTTTCGAATATAAATAGCTGGCTGTCTTCCGTATCCGTGCAGCGCACCACTCCTGTCGAAATATCAAAATCGTGGTTCGCATCGAGGGCAAATGCATATTCTATATATCCGCCAGCATTATTCGCATACACAATCCACTTGCAAGCTGTTTTGCTGGCTACGATTTTTGCATGATGCTTGGGTTTTTTGCCCGCATAATTTCC
>JAQUTA010000025.1 GCA_028709965.1 Lutispora sp. | reverse complement strand
TAAGCCATCGGGGCAGAGGACTTTATGTGTGCATTAATTGCTAAATAGTTCTCCGAACGGTTCAAATATTAGATAGTTTTTGGGGATATTTTTATAAAAAATGTTCACATCGCAAAAAGCTCATTATACAAAACTATTGCAAAAGTATTCCTATGGTAGTATACTATATACAATATTTACTCAAATGTGTTTACGAAAGGGGAGTCAACTATGTTGACTTTAGCTTTAAAAAATTTAAATACAAAACTTCATCACCATCATATTAAGAGGGTTTGTAATTTGAGCGTATAAAAGCTCATAGGTACAATCCCTAGTTCTATTTATTTGAATTTAGGGATTGTGCCTATGATGGTTAAGAGATATAAAAAGGAGAAGCCATATAGGTATATACCTATATGGCTTCTCCTTTTTATTCAGATTATACAAATAAAAACAGCAAAGGTTAGGTGGAAATAAATGCAATATTTGAGGATTGAAGATGAAATAAACTATTCAAGGAAAAGATATGAAATCAGAAGGAAAATTGAGGATATGTTCATAGCTGAGGGATTTGTCCATATTGAGCCTTCGGTTTTTGAGGATTTTGATAAGTTCACATCATTAAACAAAAGAGCAAAAAAAGAATCCATGGTAAAGGTTATAAGCGGAGGATCTGATGTTTTAATACTGCGACCAGATATAACTACTAACCTTATTAAGGGTCTGATTCCAAGATGGCAGAATAATTTAAAGCTTAAGTTATTTTACAGTTCAACGATTTTTAGAAGTAATGATGCTTCAAATGTTAAAGAAATACGGCAAATGGGGGTGGAGTATTTAGGAGAGGCTTCCTTGAAGGCGGACAAGGAGGTCGTATTAATAGCCTTGAGGGTACTAAAAAACTTTAACGACAAATTTATTTTAGAAATGTCAAGCAGCAAATACATCCACGGACTTTTAAAGGAAATTGATGTTGACGAGAGCGGTGAAAAAGAGGTGAAGGATTTGATTTACCGCAAGAATAGATACGAACTGTTAAATTACATGGAAGGCTTGAATCTTTCAGAAAAAATATATGACACTTTGGCTAATCTTATGGATCTCCAGGGAAGCATAGAAGCTGTTGAAGCCTCAGCAAGAAAATATTATTTAAATGATGAGATGGAAGAAGCTATAGCAGAGCTTAAAGAGTTAAATGATTTTATAGTAAAAGAAGGATATAAAAATTATGTACACTATGATTTGTCTATGGTGACTGAGTTGGATTATTATGATGGACTAATATTTAAAGGCTATCTGCCAAATTCCTATACGGCTATCATAAGTGGAGGAAGATATGATTCCTTCACCGAGGTTTTTGGGAAAAAGGTGCCTGCAATAGGTTTTTGTATAGATATTGATGAATTGACTGAAATTAAATTTGAGGAGGCTAAATAAAATTGGACTTTATAAATATTGCACTTGCTAAAGGAAGACTTGGAGATGAAGCTTATAAATTGCTAAAGAGTAAAGGCTTAGGAGAATCTATAGATCCTAATTCTAGAAAATTAATCTTTAAGGATGAGGAGAAAAAAATAAGCTTTATATATGTGAAGCCCTGGGATGTGGTGACCTATGTGCAAAATGGGGTTGCAGACTTGGGAGTTGTAGGAAAGGACGTTATTCTGGAGAGCGATAATGATGTATATGAAATTCTTGATTTGGGCTTTGGGAAATGCAAATTTTCAATAGCCGGTGTAAAGGGAGAGAAGATTTATAAAAAGGATGAGATTCTAAGGGTAGCTACTAAATATCCCAAGATTTCTGAGAAGTTTTTCGATGAAAGGGGGCAAAAGATTAAGCTTATTAAGCTCAATGGCTCGGTGGAGCTGGCTCCTTTAGTGGGGCTTTCCGATGTGATTGTGGATTTGGTTGAAACAGGAAAAACATTAAAAGCCAATGGACTTGAGGTAATTGAGGATATGTTCGATGTGAGCGCTAAGCTTATATGTAATAGAGTGAGCTACAGGTTTAAATATGAAAGAATCAATAATTTTATTAAATGTTTAAGGGAAATGGAGGAAAAGTATCGTGAGGCTAATTGATATTTCAAAGGACAGGGAGTTTTTAAAGAAGCTATTGGACAGAAGCAAGTTGGAGATTGATGAAGTTAATAAGATTGTGGATAGTATCTTAAGCAATGTGAAACAGAACAAAGATGCGGCATTGAGAGCGTATACTAAACAGTACGATGGAGTTATTCTGAAGGAATTTTTAGTATCCCAGGAAGAAATAGAAACAGCAATAAATTGCACAAGCAAAGTATTGTTAGAGGATCTGGCAAGGGCTAAGGAAAACATTGGAAAATATCATAAGAAGCAACTAAAAACCTCTTACTCCTTTTATGAAGGGGAAGATATAATACTGGGTCAAATAGTAAGACCTATAGAAAGAGTTGGCATATATGTGCCAGGAGGGAGCGCGGCTTATCCTTCAACAGTCTTGATGAATGCTATACCAGCAAAAATTGCAGGTGTAAATGAAATAATAATGATAACACCGCCAGATAAAAATGGGAAGGTAAAGCCTTCAATACTTGCAGCAGCTTCAATAGCAGGAGTGGACAAGATATACAAAATTGGAGGAGCCCAAGGAATAGGAGCTTTGGCCTTTGGAACAGAGAGCATACCCAAGGTGGATAAAATAACGGGTCCGGGCAATATCTATGTTGCTATGGCAAAAAAAAGGGTAAATGGCTTAGTAGGTATAGATATGATAGCAGGTCCTAGCGAGATTTTGATAATTGCAGATCAATGGGCAAATCCCAAATATATAGCTGCTGATTTGATTTCTCAGGCAGAACATGATGAGATGGCGGCAGCCATATTGGTGACAGATTGGGAACCTCTAGTAGACAAAGTTTTGCAGGAATTAGAATCTCAGATCCAAGGTCTTGAGAGAAAAGAAATAATCAAAAAGTCGTTGGAAGATTATGGAGCAATTATTATAACGGGCTGCTTGGGTGAGTCCATAGATATAGCCAATGAAATAGCACCGGAACACTTGGAGATACTTACTAGAAATCCTTTCGACATATATAAAGGAATCAAAAATGCAGGGGCTATATTCTTAGGAGAATACTCTCCTGAACCGGTAGGAGACTACTTTGCAGGCCCTAATCACACCTTGCCTACCAGCGGCACCTCCAGATTTTCTTCACCTTTGTGTGTAGATGATTTTATAAAGAAAACCTCGTTAATTTATTACAGCAAAGATGCTCTTGAAAAATCTAAGGATTCAATCATGAGGATCGCTGAAGAAGAAGGTTTGACAGGTCATGCCAATTCCATAAGAGTGAGATTTGAGGTGGGAAAATAACATGGAATTAGTAAAAAAAAGTATAAAAGACTTGAAAGGATATAATCCAAATCAAGTACCCTATAGAATAAAGCTTGATGCCAATGAGGGCAAGAATATTTTATTTATTGATATAGCAGAAGGTCTAAGCTTTGGTGAAGATTTCAACATAAATTTTTATCCCGATAATGATGCCTTGTTATTGAGAGAGGAAATAGGAAGGTATTTGGATGTAAAACCAGCAAATATTATTGCCGGAAATGGCTCCAGCGAAATGATAGAGTTGGTAATAAAAACCTTTGTGGATAAGGATGAAGCAATAATGAGCTTTGTGCCCAGCTTCAGCATGTATTCTGTATTCAGCCGCATATATTCTGCAAAATTCATAGGAGTAGAAAGCAATGAGGATTTTTCTGTTGATATAGACATTTTGATAAGAAAGGCCAAAGAAATAAATCCAAAGATTATTTTATTATGCAATCCCAACAACCCTACAGGTTATCTGATAGACAAAAAAAATATTAAAAAGCTGCTGGCAGAAACGGATTCCATAGTAGTTGTAGACGAAGCCTATATGGAGTTTGCAGAGGGTTCTATGGTACAGGAGGTTTCAAAATATAAAAATCTGATAGTACTCAGGACCTTGTCAAAGGCATTAGGGCTTGCAGCCATAAGACTTGGATATATGATATCCAATGAAGAAATTATCAAAATAATTAACAATGTAAAATCCCCTTATAATCTAAATGCAATTACCCAGCATATCGGCACAATGGCACTTAAGAAAAAAGATAAAATTATTGATTATGCAGAAGAAGTGAAAAAAGAGAGAGATTTTTTATTCAATGAACTAAAAAAGCTGCCCTTTGAAGTATATAAGTCTCGTGCGAACTTTGTGTTTTTTAAATCTGATATAGATGATTTAGATAAAAAGCTAGCAGCGGAAGGCATACTTATCCGAAGCTTTTCCGGAGATTTGCATGGGTATTATAGAGTTACTGTAGGCAGCAGAGCCGAAAACATGGAGCTTATAAAATTACTTAAGGAGATAATAAAAAATGAGAAAAACCAAAGTTGAAAGAAATACCCTTGAAACAAAGGTAATGGTGGAAATAAATCTGGATGGGAAGGGTGAAAGCAGCATTAATACAGGCATAGGTTTTCTTGATCATATGCTGAATTTACTTGCCTTTCATGGTTCCTTTGATTTGAATATAGAGTGTAATGGAGATTTGAAGGTGGATGGACATCACTCCACAGAGGACATAGGCATAACGCTAGGGCAGGCTTTTAATCAAGCTTTGGGTGACAAAAAAGGGATAAACAGATATGGAAGTCTCTATATACCCATGGATGAAGCACTATGCAGAGCAGTACTAGATATCAGTAATCGCCCTTACTTGGTTTTTGATGCAGATTTCAAAAGTGAAAAGCTTGGAGATATGAGCACACAGGATTTTAAGGAGTTTTTCAGAGCCTTTGTTAATGAAGCCAGAGTAACCTTACATCTTAATGTTTTGTATGGAGAAAACGACCATCACAAGATAGAAGCAGTATTTAAAGCTTTTGCAAGAGTATTAAAGGAAGCGATAAAGGTGCGATCAGATAATATTTCATCATCAAAGGGGGTTTTATAGATGATAATATTTCCGGCCATTGATATGAAGGATAATAAATGCGTAAGGCTATCCCAAGGAGATTTTGATAAAATCAAGGTATATTCTGATAAACCCGTGGAAATGGCATTGGAGTGGGAGAGAAAGGGTGCAGAATTTTTGCATTTAGTGGATTTGGATGGAGCAAAAAGTGAAGGCTTCGTTAATAAAGAATCCATAGAAGATATAGTGAAGAACCTGAGTATTCCAGTGCAGGTAGGTGGTGGCATTAGAAGTGAAGCTAAGGTTGAGGAGCTGCTGAATCTAGGAGTAAACAGAGTGATAGTAGGTACCATGGCAATTGAAAATAGAGAACTTTTAGAAAAACTGGTGTCAAAATATAAAGAAAAAATTGTGGTATCCATAGATGCGAAGGATGGCAAGGTGGCTACAAGAGGATGGAAGGTAGTAAGCTCTGTGGATTCATTAGATTTATGCAAGGAGCTTGAAGAAATAGGTGTAGAAACTATAGTTTACACTGATATATCCAAGGATGGAATGTTAAAAGGCCCTAATTTAGACATATATGAAACTTTAAGCAAAAAAACCAGCTTGAATATCATTGCATCGGGCGGCATAAGCTTCATGGGAGATATAAAGAAGCTTAAATCCATGAACATATATGGAGGAATAATTGGCAAAGCCTTTTATGATAATTTATTGGATTTTGAGGAGGTAATAAAATGCTTGCAAAAAAAATAATACCCTGCCTAGATGTTAGGAATGGAAGAGTAGTAAAGGGAAAGAAGTTTGAAAATATAGTGGATGTGGATAGCCCTGAAGTATTGGCGAAATATTATAGCGAAAGTGGAGCAGATGAGCTAGCCTTTTTTGATATTACAGCTTCCTATGAAGAAAGGAAAACCTCATTGGAATTTGTGAAGAAAGTAGCTGCAAATATTAACATTCCTTTTTGCGTAGGTGGTGGAGTATCTACAATAGAAGATTTTGCAGATATTATGGCAAGTGGTGCAGATAAAGTAGCAGTTAACTCTGCAGCATTGAAAAATCCTGAACTGCTAAAAGAAGCGTCCTTGAAATTTGGTTCCAAATGCGTGGTTCTCGCCATTGATGCAAAGAGAAACGATGAAAGCTCCTGGAATGTTTATGTTAAAGGTGGAAGAGAAAGAATAGATCTTGATCCGATTGAGTGGGCTATAAAGGCTGTTGAGCTTGGTGCAGGGGAAATAGTTGTTAATAGCATAGATGAAGATGGAATGAAGAATGGATATGATATAGAGCTTTTAAAAAGGATTAAAGCCTCAGTCTATGTGCCTGTAATTGCTTCTGGAGGCGCTGGGGAGCTAAAGCATTTTTATGAAGCCATAGAATACGCAAATGTTGATGGTGTTTTGGCGGCTTCAGTTTTTCACTTCGGAGAGATCAAAATACAAGAGCTTAAGAGGTATTTGATGGACAAAAATATTAAAGTTATATTATAGGAGGACTTATGAATATTGATAATATATTAGAAGAAATAAGATTCGATGAAAGAGGTCTGGTGCCTGCAGTAGTACAGGATGCAGATACCAAAAAAGTATTGATGCTTGCATATATGAATAAGGAATCTATAAAAAAGACTCTGAAGGAAAGAGAAGCCTGCTATTATAGCAGAAGTAGAAAAGAGTTATGGAAAAAGGGTGAAACCTCAGGAAACATACAGAAAGTAAAAGGCTTCTACTACGATTGCGATAAGGACAGCATACTAATAATTGTGGAGCAAATTGGAGTTGCATGTCACACAGGAGAAATCTCTTGCTTTTTTAACGAAGTACTGAAAGCAGAAAATGAAGAAGCAGATGTTTTAAAAGATTTATATAATCTATTGGGGGAGAGAAAGGAGAACCCTATTGAAGGTTCTTATACGAATTATTTATTTGAAAAGGGTTTGGATAAAATATTAAAAAAAGTTGGAGAGGAAACCAGCGAGGTCATAATAGGAGCAAAAAACAAAAGCAAGAGAGAGTTGGTTTATGAAATAAGCGATTTGGTATATCATGTTTTGGTGCTGATGGTCAATGAGAATATCAACATAGAGGATATTAAAAAAGAGCTTAAAGGCAGAAGAAAAAAATAAGAACCCTCAGATAAACTATGATATAATTGATAAGGGGTTTTCAATTATTAGTTATAACTGAGGTAATATGAATGTCTAATATTTTATATAGATTTAAACATAACGGAAACTTCAGCAAGCAAGTAAGGCTATACATGTTTAATACTTTTATAAGCTATCTTGTAATGTCGGCTTTTGGCAATGTGCTGCAAGGCATATATTTTAAGAGCTTAGGTTTTGAAGAAGGTTTCATAGGTAATGTCATAGCACTTAAGACTATATTGATAGGCTTAAGTGCTATACCTGCCGGGATGCTATCAGATATCATTGGCAGGAAGAATGCTGTTATGTTAGGAGTAATAATAAGCAGTTTAGGATATGTGGGACAGTCTATTTTTATATCTCAACTGTCTATTTATTTTTTTGCCTGTTTAAATGGTATCGGATCAGCTGTCATGTATGTCAATGATGCACCATTCCTCACAGAGAATTGTGAGGAGGAAAAAAGAATAAATTTATTTAGTATTAATTTTATAATAACTCAGCTTGCCTTTATAATTGGTTCTTATAGTGCAGGCAGAATTCCAGAATTCATCGGGAATCAGGGCATTGATAGCCTTAGATATACTCAAATGGTTTTTGCTTTTCTTGCTTTGCTTTCGTTAATACCCTTATATAAAATTAAGAATGAAAAGAAAAATGAGAAGAGCTATAGAAAAGGGGGCTTTTTCTCACTCTTAAAAAGAAAAAATGTAATGATGATAATAGTTTATAATATGTTGATAGGTTTTGGTGCAGGACTTGTTGTTCCATTTTTCAACCTATTTCTTCATTATAAACTTAATGCGGGCACAGGGGTAGTGGGTACCATTCTCGCTTATTCCCAGCTAGCTACAATTATAGGAGCCTTCTTAGTGCCTTATGTGTCAAAAAAACTGGGCAGAGTATTTACTGTTCAACTTTGTCAGATACTATCCATACCTTTTCTAATAACAATATCAATAGCAGGAAGCGTATGGCTTACAACCTTGGTTTTCTTCATGCGAAGTGCTCTTATGAATATGGCGCAGCCTGCCTTACAGAGCCTCACAATGGAAATTGTAGGGGATGAAGAAAGGTCAGCTTTAAGCAGTCTTATAAGCTTATCCAATCATATCACAAGAGGCATCAGTGCTTCGGTGGCAGGCTTTATCATGACAAATGTAAGCTATGAGCTACCATATTATATAACAGCTGCATTATACATCATGGCCATATTCTTATTTGCAAAGATATTTGAGAGGAAGAAAGCGGGCGCTTTCTAAATCCCTTGGGCTGCATATTTAGGCATATTTTCCAGCTTATTAAGCTCATTAGCTAGGAGATTTAAAAACAATCCTACATCAGTTACAATCCCTATAGCTTGACCACTGCCTCTATCACTAAGCTTTGTTACTACTGCAGAGTTTATATCCACGCATATCATTTTTATTTTTGCAGGCAGCATATTTCCACTGGCTATGCCATGAAGCATGGTGCCTAGTATCAGCACAATATCAGCTTTCTTCAACTGCTCACTATAAGCATTCTGAGCTTCTACCATATCCGTTATTGTATCCGGAAGAGGACCGTCATCTCTTAAGCTTCCGGCAAGTACAAAAGGCACATTATTCTTCACACATTCATACATGATGCCTGAGTTTAGTGCTCCAGCTTCTACAGTTTTCTTTATAGTGCCATATTTCATCACTTGATTTATAGCCCGCATATGATTTCTATAACCATTGTGGGTTACTCTTCCTGATTTTGCGCATATCCCCAAAGAAGTTCCGAAAAGACTTTTTTCCATATCATGAACAGCAACGGCATTACCAGATAATATACTTGCTATATAACCTTGACGGATAAGCTCCGATAGGTAATAATCGCCGCCGGTATGGACAACAACAGGACCGGCTACTATGGTCAATTTTTTATTTTGCTCAAATAGCTCATAGGCTAAATCTCTAATAAGGAGCTCATTCCTTCTTTCGGAAGAAACACAGTTGTTCATGAAGTTAAAAGAATTGTCACATTCTGCTTCTTCATTTTCCATTACTACCTTTACTCCTGTATCCCCACATACAACTATATCTCCCTTCTTAATTTCCCTAAGCTTTTTGCATGAGGCCATTCCATCTTTGATGACTATAAGAGCATCCATTCTTTGATTTTGGACAGTAAGCCATTCATTCTCATAAAAAACTTGAGTGGAATAATTTGTAGTTGAATAAAAATTATCAGGGACATTTTTATCCTTTTCAGAAGCCTTCAATAGTACTGACTTTCTTTCATTAATTTTAATCATAATCATTTTCCTCCTTTTTAATCAAAAAATAAAAAACCTTCATCCCAGACAAGGGACGAAGGAAAATCGCGGTACCACCCAAGTTGAACAGATATAATAGTAATATCTATTCCTCTCAAAGCCCATAACGCAGGCAAAACGGACAAACTTTTCATTTGCAGCTCGGAGGGCGGGTTCGATAGAAGTAATCTTAGAAGACCTTTCAGTCGGTGAGTCTTCCTTCCTTTTAGAATCTTTCTATTTACTGATCCTCTTCATAGCTTAATATATTTTACTGTGTAAAATAAAAAACCTTCATCCCAGACAAGGGACGAAGGAAAATCGCGGTACCACCCAAGTTGAATAGATATAATAGTAATATCTATTCCTCTCAAAGCCCATAACGCAGGCAAAACGGACAAACTTTTCATTTGCAGCTCGGAGGGCGGGAACTCCTCTTCATAGCCTTGTATATTTATAAATTAGTATACAGAAGAAAGTATAAATTGTCAAACAATTATTTTTGAATTTATTAAAACTTTATCTCATATAATCTATGAAGGAATAAAGGGGAGGTAAATTTATGTGGAATTGCCCATTCTGTAATAGATGCCCATGGCTCTATTATTACAATTTAAGCTATAGAATGCGTCAAACAAACCAGAAAGAATTCACTTTAGAAGAATTGGCTAATTATGACGGGAGCAGTGGCAAACCTGCTTACGTGGCAGTAAATGGCGTTGTGTATGATATGAGCAACGTAGCATCATGGGGTGGTGGCACCCACTTTGGGCTTTATGCGGGAAAGGATTTGACAAGCCAGTTTGAAAACTGCCATGGAATGGCAGATATATTAAATAAGTTGCCTAAGGTGGGGATTCTAAAATGATTAGCCCCAAATAATCAACTTTGTTGAAAGCGTAATGATTAATGACGCTTATATCATAGGAGAGTATTATCCTGAATATTATTTTATGGGAGAGGGCTACAAAAACTTATTGAGCTATGGAGTTTTTGATTACACGGATAAAGAAATAAAATATATTGGTCCTAGAGTTTTTTATAATGAAGCTTTAGGAAAGCCTGATTTAAATAAAATAACAGAAAGCATTAATAATTCCTGGTATCAAGCTGAAATAAGTCAAAGAAAACCACCAGGGCCGCCTACAGAAGAAGACCTTCATAAAGAAAATGCCTATACTTGGATAAAATCTCCTCGATATGGTGACCTACCTATGGAGGTAGGGCCTTTGGCTAGAATGTACATGAGCGGTGATTATAGAAGAGGAATTTCTGCTATGGATAGAACCATAGCAAGGGTTTTGGAGGTAGGGTGCAATGCATGATACATTTTTGATCAGGGGCATATATGAAGAGTTAAAAAAACTATGTGATATGTACGATATTATAAGACTTAATAGAGTAGTTATGGAAGTCAATACAAACAGCCATATTGATGAAGAAGAATTCAGTGAATTTTTGAGTGAACAAAATGATCCAATAATAGGTGTGTGGACAATGCTAGACATCAGAAAAGAGGATATTGAGGAAAATACAGCAATAATATATGTTTTGGAAGGCAAAAAGAATGACGTTGTTATTGAGAACTAATGACGGAAAAGAATCAAGCTCTAATGATGTGTTTATGGATGCTGTACACTTATTGAACAAGGGTAATATCATTGCTATAAAAGGTGTTGGGGGATTTCATCTTGCATGCTATGCAAGAAATGAACAAGTGGTAGAAGAACTAAGAAAAAGGAAAAAAAGAAAAGACAAGCCTTTTGCATTAATGGCTAAAGACATCGATGCTATAAAGCTGCTGGTGTATAAGGATATAATAGTAGCAACTTTTGGAGATATGATGAGGGTAAAAGGCACTGAAACAAGCTTGGAAAGAAGTGGGTCAAAAGACAGAAAGCCAATAATCGTTTATTCTCCATTTGACGTAATAGAAATAGCTAAAAACAATAGAGACAAAATGGTGGTTTTTCTCGCAGTAGGTTTCGAAACCACCGCATCTGCTATAGCTTCTTTGGTCAAGCATGCTGAAGAAAAATCAATAAACAATATAAATGTCATGACATCTATAAGGCTAATGCCTCCAATATTAGAAAAAGTTCTGCAGCAGCATAACGGAAGACTCCATGGCATAATATGCCCAGGGCATGTAGCTACCATCATGGGAGAAGAATATTTTGAATTTTTACCTGAAAAATATAGAATTGCCTCCGTTATATCAGGCTTTGATGCTCCAGATATATTAGGGGCAATATATTTGCTTGTTCAAAGCAAATGCGGGAGCAATGAGCCTGAATTAAAAAATATATATAGGAAATGCGTGAGTATTAATGGAAATGAAAAGGCGAAAAACCTAATGGAAGAAGTGTTTAAAGTTGACGACGGCCTATGGAGGGGTATAGGTTCAGTGCCCGATTCTGCATTGGTATTGAAAGAGCAATATGCAAAGTATGATGCTGTAAAAAACTTTAACCTCAGCTCCTGGAGTGAGGAAACCTCTAATGCATGTAGCTGCAGCGACATATTAATGGGGAAAAAAGAGCCAAAGGACTGCAATTTATTTGGAACCATATGCAATCCGGTAAACCCTTATGGCCCCTGCATGGTATCATCAGAGGGAGCTTGCTCTATATATTATGAATATAGAAGGTGACGTAATTGGATAAAGATAAAATCACTTTGTCTCATGGCAGCGGCGGTTTGCATACTAAAAACTTGATAAATGATATTTTTTATAAGCACTTCAGTAATATGATGCTGCTCCAAGGATTGGATTCTGCAATATTTGAAGGAGAGTCTGGTAGATTTGCTTTTACTACAGACTCCTTTGCAGTTAAACCCATATTTTTTCGGGGAGGGGATATTGGCAAGCTTGCAGTATGCGGAACAGTCAATGATCTTTCTGTAGCTGGAGCAAAGCCTTTGTATCTTAGCTGTGGATTTATTATTGAAGAAGGATTTTTAATAGAGGATTTGAATAGAATTGCCAAATCAATGGCTTCTGCATCCGAGGAAGCGGGAGTGAAAATAGTTACAGGAGATACGAAGGTTGTAGAAAAAGGCTCTGCTGATGGAATTTTTATTAATACATCAGGTATTGGTATAGTGAATAAAAATTATTGGATGAAAAAGATTATACCTGGTGATGAGATTATAGTTACCGGCACCATAGCCGAGCATGGAACAGCAATAGCATTAGACCGCTATAGCATAAAGGCAAAGGGGAATTTCATAAGCGATTGTGCTCCAATAAATCAAATAATTGGGAGCCTCGAAGCATTTATGGATAGCATAAAAATTATGAAGGACCCTACAAGGGGTGGGATAGCAACAGCTTTAAGTGAAATCGCAGATTATGCAAACGTATCTGCACATATATTTGAAGAAAATATTCCAATAAGAAAAGAAGTAAATTCTATAAATGAATTATTAGGAATAGACCCTTTATATCTAGCCTGTGAAGGAAGAGCAATAATTGTAGCCGATAAAGAAAAATCTCAAGAAATACTTAGTCAAATTCGGCAGCTTGATAATGGCCAAAATGCTCAAATCATAGGCCATTTCCAAGAAAGCAAAGATGGGCAGGTTTTAGTTGAGAACTATTTTGGTGGGAAAAGAATTTTGGCTAACATGATATGTGACGCGTTGCCTAGAATTTGCTAATTATTTGTTTCATGAATTCTATGTAAAATAATAAGATTGGATGAGATATTCTTCACTATATTTAATAGCTAATTTTAGAAGAAAAGCTTTTATAGGGGTTATCTCTGACTTTTCTTCATTATATTTTTGGAGCAGCTTAATAAATTTTTCTTTTTCTTTTGCTTCTGCGTAGTTTTTGAAGTATCCCCATATATGCTGAGCAGCATTTATATGACTGCCTTTTGAAGGCTCAGTATTTATACCTTCTTCAATTTTTTCATAGAAATTCCGAGCAGAGAGGTAGTTCTTATTCTTAAGCATCTCTCTGATTTCTAAATAACAAGATTGAGAATGGCTGAGTATAAGATATTTATATTTTGCCCATTCTCTTTCTAACAGATATGCTCGCAAATGATCTGCTGTGCAAATTATGCATTTTATTGCAGATAGGTTTTTATCCTTCACTTCCAGCATTATGTCAAGATCGCCATCTAAAGGATTATAAAAGTCCATAAACTCCATTATCCCAATGGTTTTAGAATGGGCTCCAGGTTTTCCTTCCGGTGCTTGCTGCGAATAGTGTATTTTTTGCCTTCCATCCTCTTCCTTCCAAGTAACTTGTGCAAGCTTAATCCATTCATATTGTGATAATGATTGGGACGGAGGGTTTATTATATGATGCAAAGAATCAAAAATCACCGGTATGTTTATGTGATTGCTTATTTTTAATACATCAGAAATATTGTAGGATTTTTCATCATTTTCAATTACAAGTCTGCACTTTACATCCTCTTGAAGTGTATAAAAATTCTTAATGAATCTTTCTATTGATTTTTCCTTATCTCCATATACTCCACCTATATGCAATACGATTTTATTTGAAGCATCTGTATCCAGTGCATTAAGAAACCTAGCGTGATAGTTTAAATCCTTTATGGCATTATTTACCACAGAAGGATCGGGAGAATTTAAAACGGTATATTGTCCCGGGTGCATGGATACACGCATCCTGTACTCTTTAATTTTTCCACCTATCTTATCAAGCAAATCCTTATGCTCTATCCACCAAGATAGCTGGTTTATGGGATGAGAGCCAAAAGGTATTATATCAGAGCTTATTCTGAAAAGTTTTATATTATTTTCAATATTATATTCTATGATTCTATCCAATATTACCAAGTTGTTTTTGGTTATTATTCTCAAATTGTCCTCATCAGCTTTGCTCAACCTACACGCCTTAAATGAGCAACCGGCTACTCCAAATAGAATGCAAGCATAGCCTATAGACATTGTATGACCTTCTTTCATTAAAGCATTCTATTTCGCCAAAAAAGAGGAAGAAATCGAGCTGAAAAATGCCTTTACCATTCCAGTACTTTACTTTAATATCTCCTTTATTTCAATTATGCTGTTTTTATATAATACATAGTAGGAGACTTTATCAATAAACTTTCCGTAACCCTTTAGAGTATGATAATCAAAATTATTTCTTAGTCTATAGCCGCTAATAAAATATGAAGCCATATGAGATGCATCCATATCGGTTTTGATTTCATCTCGGATCGCCAAGTAAGCCTTGGGTATCAAAGGGACATTTTCAAGCTTTAAGAAGCTATCCTGCAGATCCTTTATGAATTCTTGTTGTCTATAAATCCTGCCTATATCTCCACGTCCATCGCTCCTATATCTTAAATATTCCAAAGTCTGTATGCCATTTAGTTTTAAATCGCCTTTTTTTAATGTGAAGCATTTCTTGAGCTCTGGGTCTCTTATTTTTATAGTTTTGGGTATCGTCACTGTGAATCCACCTAAGGCATCTACACCTTTTTGTATGGCTTTAAAGTTAAAGACCAGATAATTATCAATCTTTGTGTCTAGCAGTTTTTCTACCGAGGTTTTGCACAATTCTATGCCCCCATAAGCATAGGATGCATTTATTTTTTGTGTGCCCTTTCCATTTATTTTTATAAGAGTGTCTCTTGGTACAGAAATAAGATTAATTTTATCACTTCTCATATTAACCAGTATCATAGTGTCAGCTCGGGCATTTTCATCCCTCCTAGCATCTATCCCAACGATCAATATGTTTTTATTCACTTCTTTTGGTGTGGTTTTAATTAGAGAGTCAATATTATTTTGAGCTGATTTTTCCTCTTGAATAATTTCACTATTTTCTATAGATTCTTGCTTATTGGACTCTAAAGCATTAGTATTTATTTTATTGACATTAGTGCTGCTGCAAGCTATAAGAGGGAGAGACAGGCTAATAATAAATATTAATGCTATTTTCCTCATATAATCAAACATTTAAGGTCTGCCACCTTTCTGAGATAATGATTTTAAATAAAAAGTATGCTCCAATATATTATTTGCAAAAAATATATTTCTTTTCATAAAAGACAATGGCAAAAAATGCATGATATTTTTAAAAGAAAAACAAATAATTGCTGCGTCTAATGTATTAGTTTGACTAGTTCATATTAAAGGAGGATGTTTTGTGGCAAACAAAAAAATATTAATTGCAGTATTGGCTTTGGCAATATCGGTTAATGCAGGGTGTGGGATAATAAATAAGCCGGTGACATCAGGAGATACAAATATTGCGGAACCAGCCGATGCGAAACAAGAAAGAATTATGAAAGAATATGAAAATATTATAAATGAAGAAAATGGTATTTTAGAGTATATTTCTTTCATAGATAAAAATATAGGAGATTTATCACCTGATAATGCTTCAATGCTTATAATAAAGTTAGAAGAAATGCAAAAAGAGCATCGACTAAGATTGGAAGATAAATACTATATTCCCGATATACAAAACGAATTGGATGAAACTTTTAGACCAGAGTATGATTTATCAAATGTCAAAGTAGAAGATGTCAAGAGTGAAGGCGCAAAGAAGATTCTTCAGGAAACTAATGAATTGGGTTATAAGGTAGAAACAGCAGAAGGTTCCTTTTTCCCAATCATTGATTATGGTTTTTATGAAAAATATTCTTCCTATGTAAACTTGGATATTAAAGACTATATAAGCATTATGACTGTTGAATCCGACAAGGTACCTGCTAAGGATGCAGCAATGGTTATAAGTTGGGATGAACTATTTGAAAGAGCTTTCAATCAGGAGAAGTTTTTAGAAGAGCATAAGGCTTCATCAAAGTTTGAAGAATTGGAAGCTTTGTATAAAAAATATGTAACCTTTGCAATATATGGTTTAGATAATACACCGCTGTTTAATTATGACGGCAATACAATGAACGCTGATGCCAAAGCTGCTTACGCAAAGTCTATTGCGAAAGATAGCAATCTATCCAGGATTATGAAAGAGTATTATGAAACTATTGAGAAGAATGGATTTAAGCTCACTGACAAGGTAAAAAGTTATAGAAATGACTTGGCAAATACTATGAAGCTTATGCCATAATAGATTCTGAAATTAAGACATTAACAATCCTTGAATAATAAGATAAATATGGTACAATGTTTACAAGATGATATATGAATTATATAAAGGCAGTTAGGCTTAAAGCCGACTGCCTTTTACATACAAAAGTTTATGACATATGACATATTTCCCGGGAAAATGCGCTAATACAAAGACGAGGGGCGGAATCCATGAAAATTGATATTCCACATTTTGTCGAAGATGTATTGAATAGATTATCTGACAATGGTTATGAAACCTATCTGGTAGGCGGTTGTATAAGAGATATATTGATGGGAAAACCCCCGAAGGACTGGGATATTACTACTTCTGCTTTACCTCACGAGATTTTAGAAGTATTCATTGATAGAAAAGTTGTCAACACAGGAGCAAAATATGGCACTGTAACAGTAATCTTGAAAGAGGGCAAAGTTGAAGTTACAACTTTTCGCAGTGAAGGGGCTTATAGTGATGGCAGGCATCCAGATTGGGTCTACTTTGAGAAAACTATTGAAGCGGATTTGAGCAGACGAGACTTTACCATCAACTCCATAGCATTTAATAATGCAAAAGGTCTTGTAGATCTTTTTGGAGGAATAGAGGATATTAATAAAGGCTTGATAAGGACTGTAGGAAATTCAAGTGATAGATTTATAGAAGACGGCCTTAGAATGATTAGAGCGGTAAGATTTGCAGCAAATCTTAACTTCAATATTCATGATGAGACATTAGCAGCTATGCAGCAGCTTGCAGAAAAGATTAAGACTATAAGTGCTGAAAGGGTAAGAGATGAATTTTTCCAGGTAATAGCAGGAGCAAATCCAACATACGGTATGAACTTATTGTTAGAGGCGGGACTTACTCCTTTTGTGTTGCCTGAGATATTGCCAATAGTTGGTTTTGAGCAAAATAATCCCTATCATGATAAGGATGTATTCAAACATACCCTATGTGTTTTGGAGCAAACCCCTAATGTTCTTCATATTAGATTAGCAGCACTTTTTCATGATATAGGCAAACCATATTCTTATACCTTAGACGATGAGGGCATAGGGCATTTTTATGGACATAATGCGAAAGGGGTTGAAATTGCCATTGATGCTCTTAAACGCTTAAGATGTCCAAACAAGTTGATCAAACAAGTTACTTTATTGGTAGATTATCATATGAAATATTATAAAAAAAATCAAAAGACTGAATTGAAAAGGTTGATTGGAGAGATAGGTAGAGAAAATATATCGGATTTATTAATTCTTCAAAAAGCAGATGCCATGTGCAAAAAAAAGCTAAGACTCATTGCTAATGCGGTAGAAATGGAAACTGCAGTAGAAGAGATATTTCATCAGAAAGAACCTATATTCATAGAGGAACTAGCAATCAGTGGAGATGATTTAAAGCAATTGGGATTAGAGCAAGGAGTAATTATAGGCAAAGTTTTGGATGAATTATTGAATATAGTTTTAGAAAAACCTGAATTGAATGAAAAAGATACGCTCATGGAAATAGCTCACCATATATGGTTAAAATTAATTTAACATATAAAAAAGTTGAGGAGAGGTGTTATTATGTTCAGAAAAATGAGAAGAATCGATAAGTCAATGGGTAATGAAGCAGCTTTGGAATTATTACATAAAGGCGGGTATGGGGTTTTGTCAACCGTAGGCAGCGATGGCTATCCTTATGGAGTACCTATAAGTTATGCATGTAAGGATGATGCAATCTATTTTCATTGCGCAATAGAGGGACAGAAACTTGACAATATAGAGGAAAACAGCAAGGTGTCATTTTGTGTTATTGGTGATACAGAAGTAATACCGGAAAAATTCAGTACAAATTATGAAAGTGTCATAGTATTTGGTAATGCTAATATAATAGTAAATGTTGATGAGAAGAAATCAGCTTTGCTCGCTATAGTAGAAAAATATTCACCGAATTATACGGAAAGTGGTAAAAAATATATATCTAATGATTTTGGGAAGACAAAAGTGATAAAAATGAATATTGAACATATAACGGGCAAAAAGGCAAAAGAATAAGCAGCCTATTAGGCTGCTTATTCTTTTGCTACTTTATATTATCTTTTCTACAAAATTCTTTCCATATTCCTTACATCTGTTGAGGGCTTCTTCATCCGGATTCCACAATTCCTTAATAGGTTCACTGACAACTGCAAAGCCGGCTTTGCTTAATTCTTCACTGATAAGCTTTGCTGATTCACCGCTCCATCCATAAGCTCCGAAGCCTGCGCCTTTCTTGTTCTTAAAAGCTAAGCCTTTCATCATCTCTAATAAGCCCATGATGGCATAAGATACACCCTTATTGATGGTTGGAGAGCCAACTAACACAGCCTTAGATTTGAATACTTCTGTCAATATATCATTTTTATCCCTATGGTGAGCATTGATAATTTTAACAGTAACATTTTTATCTGTTTCGCTGATGCCTTGAGCAATATATTCAGCCATTCTTCTAGTGCCATGCCACATGCTGTCATATATTATTGTTATTTGATTTTCTTGATAATTATTGGCCCATTCTATATATTTCTTCACTATCTGTACAGGATCTTTTCTCCATATGACACCATGGCTTGGGCAAATTATATCTAAAGGTAGATTAAAGCTCAAAATCTCCTCAATCTTCTTTGTAACAAAAGTGCTGAAAGGAGTCAATATGTTGGCATAATATTTCATAGATTCTTGAAATAATTCTGCTTGATCCACTAAATCATTAAACATTGGCTCAGCAGCTAAATGCTGCCCAAAACCATCATTGCTAAATAGAATGTTTTCGACCGACATATAAGTGAACATGGTATCCGGCCAATGAAGCATTCTAGCTTCAACAAAGGTTAATTTACTTTCCCCTAGGTCTAGAACATCACCTGTTTTTACGGTTACAAAGTTCCAGTCCTGATGATAATGCCCTTTCAATGATTTTACACCATTTGCTGTGCAATAGATGGGTGTATTTGGTATGAGCTTCATCAATTCCGGCAAAGCTCCGCTGTGGTCGATCTCTCCGTGGTTTGCTATTATGTAGTCTATTTCATTTAAATCTACTTCTTTTTTCAATTCGTCAATGAATTCTTTAGCGAAGGGTTGCCATACTGTGTCAATAAGTACAGTTTTTTTATCACGGACTAAATAAGAGTTATAGGATGATCCTTTATGAGTAGAATATTCTCCACCATGGAATTTTTTTAACGCCCAGTCAGTTTTGCCTACCCACGTTACTTTTTCTGTAATTTTCAATCCCATTTATATTCCTCCTCGTTTGAAAATTAGCGTAATGATAAAATCTTATAGAAAGTTTTGACTTTATTTGATGATAACATATACAATAGTTATTATCAATAAGAGAAAAATTATTAAAAATATAGCATGTTTTGTGATAATTATTACAGCTGAAATTATTATTTTTGCTTATATACATTTAGAAAATAATATTTTATTTAAGCGATATGAGGAATAATATATTTGAGAAAAATTTAGGAGGTGCAAAGATGAAAATTAATAAAGATATGACTATAGGTGAAATAGTAAGAAAATATCCGGAAGCTATTGAAACTCTTATGAGCTTCGGGATGGGTTGTGTAGGCTGACCATCTGCACAGGCGGAGACTCTGGAAGAGGCTGCTATGGTTCATGTGTTTAGCGTAGATGATTTATTAGAAAAATTGAATGAATCAGTAAAACAATAAAATAAGAGGGTAAAGAGCATGAACTAACTCTTTACCCCTTAATCTAGCATTCCTATTTGTTATCGTAAATGAGTTCGGTATCAGAACCTTCTATTAAGAAGACTTTCTCTATATCTTCACTTATCATGGTGCTTATATCTTCTGAGGTTTTGAATTTGACACAAATACCACAGCTTGAGCTGAGTTTTCTTGGAACAGGCATGGTTTCTGAAGATATATTTTTGCTTGATAGAAATCTGCTATATTTTATAGCACCAAAATGAGTATAAAATGTTGCAATATATTCCATAGCTTCATCTATTTTGTAATGCTAAGAACATAAGCATTGTCATCTTGTTTTACTTCCACATTATATCCTGAGTTTTTTGCATATCTAGTAACATTTTCTCTCGCTGTCATATTATCTACCAATACCTCCAAACCTTCCGGGCTGATTTGAAGGGCTTTTTTTGTCATGAGCACCGGCTCAGGGCAGGATCTTCCTCTTGTATCTATCAAACTAAGCTTCAATTTGCACGTCCTCCTTCATTTTAACATCAATGGATTTTTCAATATTGAAATAAGCAATGGCTAATACCACAGCAAAACCTATTATTACTGCTATTTGACCGTTAGGAGTAGGCCCATTACCAGATGATGCCAGCTTGAAATTATGAGCAAAGGCGGCACCAAAAGTTAGTCCTATAACGGTAATTACTGAATCAATGTTGCCTTCAGAAGCTAAAATCAATTGCCTTAAAGGGCAACCACCTAACAAAACTGAGCCGAAGCCAGCTAAAGCCATGCCAAGGAAATTCCATAAGCCATCTGTATGAGCTATAGGTTGAGCAGCAAAACCCAGTTTAAATTGCCCTAGGACCATATTGCCTACAAGTGCAGTAACGAGTATTGCGATAAAACCGGAAATAAGATGCCAATCTTTAAATAGTATAAGATCTCTTATACCACCAACTGTGCAGAGCCTAGTTTTTTGAGCCAATGCTCCCACAATAAGACCAGCAGCTAAAGCTATCATAACCGGTGCATGAGCGGCTCCAGGACCTTTTTCGCTAAAAATAAGAAGCGATGGAACTATCAGCAGGATAACAAAAAGAGCAACTATAGAACTAGGGAATAAATAACCTTCAAAAGTGGGGAGGTTATATGTTCTTTTTAAGCTAAAGCCTTTATTAAGGAAAACAATACCAATAGATATTCCTACTGTAAAACCTACAAGACCAACTATAGCATTAAGATCGCCCCCTGCAAGTCTTAATATCATTCTCAAAGGGCATCCTAAAAACATTAATGCACCTACCATTACTATGAAACCTAAAACAAATCTGGAAAATGGAGCAGATCCACCTCGAACATTGAACTCTTTCCCTGCTATAGCCATTAAAAAGGCTCCAATCACTAGACCAATTATTTCAGGGCGGACATATTGCACCACATCTGCTCTATGTAAGCCTAGGGCACCTGCTATATCTCTGATAAAGCAAGCTATACAAAATCCCATGTTACCAGGGTTGCCGAACCTTACTAATAATACAGAAATAATTCCAACTACAACTCCTGTAAAAATAATTCCTTTGTTGCCTTTCAATTTTCATACCTCCTAAAAATATATTGCAACTTAAGTATATTACAGTTTGTTAAAACTTTGCCATTGATTATTTCTATATTGCTTTTGCAGACTATAGAAACTATCAATACGTAATTTTATAGATAAGGAGTTTGATTTGTAGTACTATAAAATCATAGGAGGGATTGTTATGGAGAAAGTATATTTGGACAATGGAGCGACCTCATACCCTAAGGCGCCTGGCGTAGCTCGCGCTATGATAAATTACATAGAAAAAATAGGCACAAATATAAACAGAGGTGGATATAAAAGTGCTTATTCGGCAGCTGAGGTGGTTTTGGACACTAGGGAGAGACTATGCAGTCTTTTTAATTATTCAAATAGTAAAAATGTTATATTTACTCAGAATATAACTCAGAGCTTGAACTTCATTATTAAAGGTTTCTTAAGATATGGAGACCATTGTATTGTTACCTCAATGGAGCACAATGCAGTTATGAGACCTGTGATGCAAATTCATAAAAAAGGAGTAGAGTATACAAGAATAAACTGTGACATCCAAGGCAGATTGAATCCAATAGATGTACTCAACAGTGTAAAAGAGAATACAAAGGCTGTAATCATGACTCATGCTTCAAATGTCTGTGGAACTATCTTGCCTATATCAGAAGTAGGTGAGATATGCAGACAAAATAATATAAAGTTTATCCTAGATTCGGCTCAAACAGCAGGAACAGTGGGAATAGATATGGATAGAATGAACATTGATGCTCTAGCTTTTACAGGACATAAAAGTCTTTTAGGCCCGCAAGGTATAGGAGGGTTTATCATAACCGATGAAATGGCAGATATTATGGAGCCACTTATATCAGGAGGCACCGGCAGCATGTCGGATTCTGAAGAAATCCCACCCTTTATGCCGGACAAATTCGAATGCGGCACAATAAATATACCTGGCATTTTCGGGCTAAATGAAGCATTAAAATATATTAAAAAAGAAGGCATTGAAAATATCAGGGATAGAGAACTTAAACTTACAAATATGTTTATTAATGGTGTAAAAAGTATAAATAAATTGAGACTTGTAGGTATAGACGTAGTTGAAGGCAGAACTGCTGTCGTATCCATAGACTGTGAAAACCAGGATAATGCTGAAGTGTCATACTTATTGGATAAGGATTTTGGCATAATGACCCGCTGTGGTCTCCATTGTTCCCCTTCAGCTCATAAAACCTTAGAAACCTTTCCTCAGGGTACAGTACGATTTTCCTTCAGCCATTTCAACACTGAGAAGGAAATAAAATATGCAATAGATGCACTAAATAAGATATTGAAGGAGAGCGCATAATAAAGTATAAGTTAAAAGCGGAAGGATCAATATGATATATAATGATACAAAAGAAGCCATATTTATTAAAAGGCCTAACAGATTTATAGCTCATGTTTTACTTGATGGTAAAGAAGAAATTGTTCATGTGAAAAACACAGGTAGATGCAGAGAGATTCTAATAGAAGGAACTAAGGTGATTTTGGAAGCATCAAAAAATCCAAATCGCAAGACTGCTTACTCCCTGATTGCTGCTTATAAAGGAGATATGCTCATTAACATTGATTCTCAAATACCAAATGCAGTAGTTTTTGAAGGCATAAAGCAAAATAGAATTTCTATAATCTCCGATGTAAAATATTTAAAAAGGGAAGTAACATATGGAAATTCTCGCTTTGATATGTACTTTGAGAAGGAAAACAGTAAAGGCTTTATAGAAGTTAAGGGAGTGACACTTGAGGAGAATGGATTGGCAATGTTTCCGGACGCTCCTACAGAAAGAG
>JAQUTA010000024.1 GCA_028709965.1 Lutispora sp. | reverse complement strand
CCGCAATGAGTTTAGAAGTCCTGGTTTTGGAACTTTTGCTGCTGTATAATATTCACTGGCAATCCTTACCCAATAACTTTACCAGTGTGTCGCAATATAATGCAACTATGAAGTGATATCAAGCATCATCCAAGGAAATCTCTCTAACAAATCCGGGCAGGACGCCCGGTTAACTCGCCATATTGAAGATAACGTTTCCGCATCTCCAATGTTGCTGAACCGGACATATGAGGAATACCCCTTGGCGGTGCTCGCACCCGGTGAAGCAATATGGCGCGCTTACTTCTTGCCTCAGCTCTTCGCGCCCTTGTGGAGATGCATTGTTAAGCGACGTCAACAAAACGTTATACTTTACAATAATAATAAGGACTTAGCAAATTAAGTTTCTATTATTGAAACAATAATACTGTCAAGTCCTTATTATTATTAAATTTTATTTAATTTCTAAATCAAAGTTTTTCCTTGAGTGAACTAGGGTTAGTATCTCAACATCTTCACTCTCTACTTGATATACCATTCTATATGAATAAATAATTAACTCCCTTATTCTCGGATTATTCAATTCAGGGATAACCCTACCCATATTAGGATAATCCTTTAAATAATCAGATTTATTTATTACCTCCTCAACTACTTGCTTAGCATAAATCACTGAATCCTCGGAAATATAATCATAAATCCGTTTTAAATCTTCCATAGCTGTTCTGGACCATTTTACCACTTTTCTATTTCCTTTCGTAGTTCATCTGCAGCTATAAAATTACCTTTTTTTATATCTCTCTGACTTTTTTTTACTTTATCTAAAACATATAATTTATACATAAATTCTTCTATATCAAACTTTTCCGGTAAATTTGATACTAGATTCATAATATCTTGCTTTAAAACTTCCATTATTCCACCTCCAATTGCTATCTTATCTTAATTATATACTAATATTGTAAAAAAATCTCTTCTATATGTAACATTTTTTTAATGTTGCTTAACGTTCTCGCATCTCCTATATTGCTGAACCGGACATATAAGGAATACCCCTTGGCGGTGCTTGCGCCCGGTGAAGCAATATGGCGCGCCTACCTCCTGCTCCAACTCTACGCGCCATTGTGGAGATGCATTGTTATGTAAAGTCGCATGTCCCTCGTAGCCAGAAGGGCGACAGGACGTCGGCCCCTCAAATTATCTGGAATACACCATCTTATTTAAGTGAATTAACTACTTTTTGGGCAAATTCCTTTGCGGCTTTCACAGCAAATTCATTTTGGAAATATTCCTTCCCATCAATGTCTTGGATAGCTAACTTCCCTATATATTGTAATTTAGAATGCTTGGCATATCTCCTTAGACCTTCTTCAAAAACTCCAGCACCATCCTCAACCTCATAACCACATGTCGTAATCAAAGCACACTTTTTCCCTTCCCAAAGACAAGGACCTTCTGAATCTCCATAGTATTTATTCATACCGTAAACCAACCTATCCATGACCGCTTTCATTGGTGGTGTACAGTACCATGAATAAATAGGACTTGCAAATATAATACAATCTGATTTTAGAACAGCTTGATATATCAGATCCATATCGTCATTTTTGGGACAACCCGCCTCTTCAAAAATATTTTGGCAAGTCCAACATGCAGTACAAGGTTCTATATGTAGATCCTTAAGAACTATATAGTTGATATCTATACCAAATCTTTTCAATTCATTAATGAAAGGTTCTAATAGCAATCCAGTATTACTGTTATTTCTTAAACTACCAAACAAAATACATATTTCCATAGCATCTCCCCCATTTCTTTCATCTTCACTTTCATCGTCTCCCAAACTCAATCCGCCGCAGGAGGCGGCGTTCTTTGCGTGCGATTTTATATAACTACGGCATCCCCGACACATGTCGTCTATCGCTCCAAAATAGCTACATTGCCGAACGTCGCTAATACCGGCTATTTGGGATATTTTACGACGTATTTCGCGAATCCCTCCTATAGAACAATGCTATTTATCCCTCCTAACTATTTACATCAAGCGGGCTTACAATATTTTGTATGCTTTTTTCAGTTACATATATATTAAGTTATACCCTTTGTCTCCAGTCCATTATTTACTTATCTTAACATTACCATAACAATTTGGTCTTTTCTACATATTATTGTAATCTTATCTATTCAACAAAATAAATATTTTTGAAGGAAATTATGAACATGTGGAGAACTATCTTTATAATAATCAATGTTTCCGAGTTATGGAGCCTAAGCATTTATAGTATGGCACATGACCGGCAGGGTATAAATAGAAATGTTTATGCCTCCTCTTTTTGGAAAGGAAACGGTTATAAGCAGTTTCCTTTTTAGGCTGCTTTTTTATTTTGCCATGATGCAAGCTTAGAAAAACTAATATACGGAATGATCAAGACTGCTCCCTAAGGAGGCTACAGAATAATTATGAGTAAGAAATTTTTTATTATATCCCTAATATCTTTGCTGTTGTTTTTATCAGGAGCCCTATTATTTATAGGGCTGGATAAAGATGGATTACCTATGATAAAAGATGCCGTCGGAGAAACTTCAGGTTTTGCGGTATATACAAAAGACGGGGATGTAATTCCTACAAGAACAATCAAAAACATAAAGAAAACAATGCCAAGCCCCATCGGAATAATAGAAAACCCTCCTCTGGCAATCATAACGGATATATATGGCAAGACTTTGGAATCCATGGATAATGATAGATTGGTGCTCATCATATACGTAGATGGTTTGGGCTATGAAATCTATAAAAAGGCAATGGACAGGGGCATAATACCCTGCTTGAAATCCTTGGGTACTGCAAAAAAAGCTCTTACCGTTTATCCCCCTATCACCGATGTAGCCTTTGCATCTATGGTAACTGGCAGGACCCCAAAATATACAACTATACACAGCAGAGAAAAAAAGCCTTTGCCTATACCAACCATTTTTGATAAGGCGGCTGAAAAGGGCAAAACCTCAAAGCTCATAGAGGGTGATATTAGAATACTCGTAGACGAGGTAGAGACTATTTTAAATATAGATGAAAACAAAAATGGTACCATTGATGATGAGATATATGAAAGAGCCCTAGAAGAGCTCCAAAGCCCTCCCCACCTTCTCTTGGTGCATTTCCATTCCTATGACGATTTTGGTCATACCTATGGTCCAGGATCCCAAGAAGCCTTAAATCAGCTTAGTGTATTGGACTCTTATATAGAAAACATATTGAAAAACTATACAGGAGATGTAATAATAACCTCAGACCACGGTATGCATGATGAAGGTGACGGAGGCAGTCATGGGAGCTTCTCCGGGACGGATTTATTCATACCAATAATTATTAAGAATCAGTAACACACGAAAAGCAGGTGGACTATGCGCAAATTTTTAAATAGATTTTCCATGTTTGATCTGGTAGTCATCTCATTGACTGCTGCTTTGGGAGTTGGGATAAAACCAATAATTGTACCGTTGGTGCACATAATCACAGGTCCTTTATATATACCGGGGGGAGCTGCTGCAGGCGGCTTTTATATGCTATGGATAGTGCTGGGTCTAGGCATAACCAGAAAAATCGGTACAGCCACCCTCATAGGTCTCACACAAGCTCTGCTGGTAATAATCACAGGGGTCTATGGGACTCACGGAGCTGCCAGCATTATAACTTATACTATTCCAGGTCTTTTAGTAGATTTGGGTGCAAAATTACTGAGAAATAAATATATGAACCCTGCAGGCTTTTTTACCCTAGGTCTTTTGGCCAATATATCCGGTACTTTTCTGTCCTCACTAATTTTTTTTAGGCTTCCTTTGATTCCCATGCTCCTTTCCTTAAGCGCTGCCTCACTATCCGGTGGACTTGGAGGTCTTATTGCTTATAAAATAATGAGAGGGTTGCATATGAAAGGTGATATAAATGAAAAATAAAAAGTTATTATTAGCAATTGGAATTCTAGCAGCTTTTACCCTTGTTTTGGGCTACTTGAACATGAAAAGCATGAACACCACATCAAATGAAGATGGGACTATAACCTTCTTTCATGGTGAAAACACAGCCAAACTTAGCTTTGATGAGATCACCGCCTTAGAACATCACGAATTCAAAGCTACTGAGGATACCTCCACATCGGGTCCCGCTTCCCGCAAATTCAAGGGAGTTTACCTTAAAGATGCCCTAAATAGAGCGGGCATAAGTGATGAAGCAATAGGTGCCGCAAAAAAGGTAATAGTTAAGGGTTTGGACGGCTATGTCATAGCAATGGCAGCTGATGAAGCATTAACTAATAAAAACTATCTGGCTTTTGAAAAAGACGGCAAACCTTTAGGAACCATGAAAAAGGGCGGCAGCGGTCCGATCCAGCTAATAATAGCGGCAGATTCCTTCAGCCAGCGCTGGTGTAAATATGTAACCGAGGTAACTATAGAATGAATCCTATAATAGAAGTTCAAAATCTATCTTTTAAATACTCAGAAACCGGGGCTATGATATTAGATTCTGTTGATATGACAATTCAAAAAAGCAGCATAACTGCTATTGCAGGTCTCAGCGGCTGCGGCAAAAGTACCTTGGTTTTTTGTTTGTGCGGAGCCATACCAAAGAGCTTGCCTGGCATTATGCATGGTAATATATTATTGGAAGGCAATAATATAAAGGATTTAAGTCTTCCCAGCTTGGCGAAAAAAGTAGGTATAGTCTTTCAAGATGTGGACAACCAGCTTTTCCTCCCCACTGTGGAAGCCGAAATAGCTTTTGCTCCAGAAAACCTATGCCTCTCCTATGATGAGATAAAAGTAACAATCGAAAGGGTTTTAGCCAACCTAAACATAGAACATCTAAGATACAAAAACCCCTCCCAGCTATCCGGCGGCGAGAAGCACTTGGCGGCAATAGCATCTGTCTTGAGCTTAGATCCAGAAATCATCATATTGGATGAAGTATTATCCGAACTGGATAGAGAAAATAAAGATCTAATAATTGACACCATTAAATTGCTTCAACAATCAGGCAAAACCATAATAATTATAGATCATAGCATCAAGCACCTGATGGTAGCAGATACTATTTTGCTCATGAGAAAAGGCAAAATAGAGGATAGAATCGAGGTAGATGAAGATCATGAGCTTTTATACAATAGACTCTCTGACTTTTTCCTTTGCCAAGGAGTGTAAGCTTTTTCAAAATATTAGCATTGAAATAGAAGAAAATCAGCACATAGGTCTTATTGGTCCAAATGGCTGCGGAAAAACAACGTTGGTGAAGCTGATGCTAGGAATCCTCAAAGCTAAGGAAGGAGCAATATATTTAGAAGGAAAAAATATTAATGATATCTCTTTATCCAAAGTGGGTAAAACCGTTGGTTATGTGTTCCAAAACCCAGACAAGCAGTTGTTTTGTCCAACAGTTTGGGAGCAAATGAATTTCAGCTATAAATTTGGAGGTAACGCTGACCAAGGCGGGATAAATGATAAAATACATTATTATCTGGAGGTCTTTGATTTAATGAAGTATAGAGACTCCTCGCCTTTGGAGCTCAGCCGGGGAGAAAAACAAAGATTGGCTTTGGCCTCCGTGCTGGCAAGAGATGTGAAATTCTTGATATTAGACGAGCCTACCACAGGTTTGGATATTTTGCGCAAGAAACAATTGGAGAAATGCCTTATGACACTAAAAGAAGAAGGCAAGGGTTATATGATAATAAGCCACGAAGGCAAGTTTCTCACCAGCTTTGTAGATAAACTCCTTACTCTTGGTCCAAAAGGAGTTGAGAGCAATTGAAAAAATTTGATCCAAGAACCAGAATAATCATAGTCTTTTTAATTTCTTCAGCTGCTTTGATGATAAGACAACTAGCACCCCTTTTATCGTTATTGCTATTGACTTTAATCCTTTGCAAACTTTTTTCTATCCCTTTATTAGGGTCAATAAAAAAACTAAAAAAACTATGGTATTTCTTTTTTGTTTTAGCTTTAGTTCAAAGCATATTTACCTCTGGAGGAGAAACCTTAGTAAGTATAGGAAGCTTTAGACTTTTAACCACATTAGGATTGCAAAGCGGTATTTCCATAATCACTAGAATGTCAATAATAATATATTCTGCTCTGATAATAGCTTCAGCGCCACCACTAGAAATAGTATATGGCCTAATAGCCATGAAGCTGCCTTATGAAATTGCTTTTATGGTGCTATTGGCTATGAAATTCCTTCCCTTAATAAAGGAGGAATTTTCAGACTCAATAATTGCAGTCCAATTAGCCGGGGCTGATTTGGATAAAATACCTATGAAGCGAAAGCTTTCATTGTATACTTATATCCTGACACCTTCAGTAATCAAAGCCCTACATAGAGCCAGGTACATATCTCTTTCCATGGAATGTAGGGGCTTTAGGGCATATCCTAGCAGGACAAATTACTGTAAGCTTAAGATGAAAAGAGCAGACTACATGGCTATGCTGGCAACGGCAGTATGCCTGTTGATAATAACTGTCTAAGTGACGTGCCTGGCACGTTAGAAGAGGAGGCAAGCATATGAAAGTTTTTTCAGTTTACGGATATTCCAAATCCGGCAAAACCACAACAGTAGAAATGCTTACAAAGGAGCTAATAAGACGAAATTACACTGTAGGAACAGTCAAAGATATTCACTTCGAGCAATTTGCAATAGACACGGAAGGTTCCAATACAGATAGGCATAGAAAGGCAGGGGCTGAGCTGGTAACTGCCAGGGGGCTTTATGAGACAGATATACTATATAAGGAAAGATTGCCCATACCTGAGATATTGAAGTTTTATACTCAGGATTTCGTAATCTTAGAAGGAGTTACGGATTTTGATGTGCCAAAAATACTCTGTGCTTCTAACCTGGATGATGTAGCTATAAGGATGCACCCCAGCGTATTCGTATTAAGCGGTGTAATAAGCAATGAAATAGCGAGCTACGAAAACCTTCCGGTCATCAATGCACTTAAGGATATGGAAAAGCTTACAGACTTGGTGGAAGAGGTTGCAAAGGATTGGGAACCTCTATGATAAACATTGAAGTTTTGGAAAAGCTGGTGAGTAAAAGGAATCAGGTTTATAAAGTAAGACTTCATGAGAGCACTGATATTAAGCTTGCAATTATGAAAAAATATAGCTTGGATAACCTAAAACTTCTAGATACAGAATATGAAAACATGCAAATGCTCCAAGAGCATGGAATACTCATTCCCAAAATAATACATAAAAGCAGTGACAATCTCATAATGGAGTATATTCAAGGTGATTTGGTAACGGATATGGTTGAAAAACTGGATACAGGTGATTGGATTGATGGGCTTGCTCTGTGGATGGTCAATCTTCATAAGATTTCAAATGAAGCAGGCAGTCTTTTAAAAATGGATGTGAATCTAAGAAATTTTATTTATAGTAATGGTAAGGTCTACGGTCTTGATTTTGAGGAAATGGATTATGGTGACCCACGAACTGACCTAGCCAATATATGCTTTTTTATCCTGACAAATAAACCTTCCTTTACAAAGGGAAAGCATATGATCATGAGAAGATTCTTGAAAAGCTACGAAAAGCACTCTAGCTTAAAGCTAACTGATATGGGCAGATATCTGCTCTGGAGCAAAGAAGAATCTAAAAGGCGAAGAAATAAGCCTCAAACAGAAAGCAATTAGAGTGAAATTTAAAAATGCAAAGGGATTGATTGTAGTGAGATATAGTAAATCTAAAAGATTAGTCGCAATAGCGTTAACCGTCATAATGCTAATATCCTTTACTGCCTGTAAATCTTCATCTGAGATAGATTCTATTCCCAAATCCCCAATAGGTGAAAAGGACACATTTAAAGTAGTAGATCAATCAGGCAGGGAAGTTGAGATAAAGAACAATGTGAAAAGCATTGCCATAGCTTATGGCATCCCCACAAATTTTATTCTTGCTCTAGGTAAGGGTGATAATATTGTTGCCATCAGCTCATCAAACAATATGTATACAGCTATCTGTCCCTCCTTGGCTCATGCAGGCACCGTTGGCAAAGGTAGGGTTGATTTAGAGGCTATGGCCAAATTAAATCCAGATGTTTTTATACATCGAGGCACTGATATTGAGACTTTAGAATCAGTATCCGCGCTAGGCATCCCAACCATAGGGATTTCACCAGAAAGTACCGAAGATATTTTGGAGACCATTAGACTTTTAGGAAAAGCCTTAGGAGCAGAACAAAGAGCTGCAGAGCTGGTGGACTATTATAATAAAAAAGCTGAATTTGCTCGCAGCATTACTAGTAGCATCCCCAATGAAAAAAGATATACAGCTATTGTCATGGGTAGTGAAATCGGGAAGGTCTCCAGCGGCAAAATGCTCCAGTCTTATCTTATAGAGACTGCAGGAGGTATAAATCTAGCTAAAACCATTGACAGCACTGAGCTTTGGCCTGTTGTAGGCGCCGAGAAAATATTTCAATGGAATCCGGATTTCATTTTCTTGACCAATAGCAGCGCATCCAAATATAATGCAGAAGACTTGATGACTGATCCTGCGTGGTCTGAGCTAAATGCTGTGAAAAACAATAGAGTTCTCATGGTACCCAGCGATATGGATTCTTGGGAGTTTCCGGGCTTAGGAACCCTCTTAGGTTTTTTATGGATGCTGCAACAGATGTATCCTGAATTATATAGTGAAGAGCAGTTTTTATCCGAAGTTGATGCGTTTTATAACATGGCTTATGGCATAACGTTTTCCAGGGATTTCCTTGGATATTGAGAGAATGTGAGGTTTTTATGGAAGTTGTTAAAAAGAGAAAGGCAAAACAAAATGTTATTAATATTGCATTTGTGCTCTTATTATTATTCTTAGTCATGCTAAGCCTATACATAGGGAAATATCCGTTGACCATTAAAGAGATTTCTCAGATACTACTTTTTAAATCTTTAGGCAAAAAGGGTGTGTGGGAGCCTATGGCGGAAAATGTAGTGCTTGGTCTGCGGCTACCTCGCATATTGGCAGCTATACTGGTGGGCTCCTCCCTCTCCTTATCCGGTGCTACATATCAAGGCATATTTAAAAACCCTCTTATCTCCCCCGATTTTTTAGGAGTTTCTGCGGGGGCATGCATAGGGGCAGCCATTGCCATTATTATGTCCTTATCTTCTACATACATTCAGCTTTTTGCTTTCTTTGGGGGACTATTGGCAGTCATGCTAACGCTTACCATACCTAAGCTAATTCGAAGTGATTCCAATATTGTATTGGTTTTATCTGGAATTGTAGTAAGTGGTGCCATGTCTTCTATTATGGGCTTTATAAAATATACGGCAGATCCGCAAAAGGAGCTAGCAACCATTACCTATTGGCAGATGGGCAGCTTCTCTTACGTCAGCATGGGTTCTATATATAGTGTGCTCTTGCCTATTGTCTTATCTTGCCTTGTTTTATTTGTCCTATCATGGTGGATAGATATTGTGTCCTTAGGAGAAAAGGAAGCAAAATCCCTAGGTGTCAATGTTTCATATGTTAGAAATATAACTGTGATATGTGCAACTTTACTAACTGCAAGCTCAATATGCATTGTAGGCACCATAGGCTGGGTAGGACTCGTAATCCCCCATTTTGCCAGAATGCTTGCAGGACCTGAGAATCCAAGGCTAATGCCTACATCCTATCTCATGGGTGCAATATTCATGCTCATTGTAGATACGATAAATAGAACACTAGGCTCTGCAGAAATGCCCATAAGTATACTTACAGGTTTAATAGGAGCACCTTTTTATGGATGGCTGCTCTATAAACAAAGGATGCGATTGCAATGATATACGAAATAAAAAATATATCCTTCCACTATTCTTCAAACAAAAGACTGATATTCAAAAATGTTTCTCTATCCCTAAAAAAAGGACAAATCCTCAGTATATTAGGTCCCAATGGTGCCGGTAAGACTACTTTGCTTAGCTGCATGAAAAATATTATATCTCCCGTTAGCGGAGAAATATTTTTATGCGGGAAGGACATAAGAAAAATGAATGTAAAGGAAATTGCAAGCCTAGTGGGTTATGTACCACAAAGTCATACTCCTGCCTTTGGCTATAGCGTTTTTGATTTCGTGTTAATGGGGAGGGCACCTAAGATTATGATGTATCATAAGCCAAAGGTCGAGGATGAAGAAGCCGCGTGGAAAGCACTTGAAATGTTAGGCATCACTCATTTAGCAGAAAAGGCTTATACAGAAATAAGCGGCGGCGAGATGCAGCAGGCCATGATAGCCCGCTCCATAGTATGTCATCCTAAAACATTACTATTTGATGAGCCTACTGCTCATCTGGATTATGGAAATCAATTAAATGTTTTGCGCCTGATAAAAAAATTGTCAAATGAAGGCTATGCCATAGTCATTACAACTCATAATCCGGATCATGCAATGCTATTGGGAGGTCTTGCGGCTATTTTAGATAAAGAAGGCAATCTTTCGGTGGATCATGTGGATGTAATAATAAATGAAAAACTACTAAAAAATGTATACAATGCAGATTTAAAGCTTATAAAAGTTCCTGAGTTGTCACGCACTGCATGTGTACCTTCGGATTTATAGTGTTGAATCGGAAAGGAGTCTATTATGAACTGCAATTATTGTGAATGGCGTTGTGACCTAACAAAAGGAAAAGGCGTTTGTGGTATGTATGAATTAAGGGGTGGTGATATTGTAGAAAAGCACCCCAATAAATGGAGTCGCTGTCATGGAGTCTATATTGAGCGCATACCCATATTCCATGCATGGCCCAATAAAAGATTTTTACAACTGGGTTGTTTTAGCTGTAATGCTGCCTGTGCATACTGTATCAATGCAAGCATAGCAATAGGTCCCCAAGAGCCCATTACATTTACCATGACACCTGAAGAAATTGTTGACTTGGCACTAAAAAGCAATTATAAAGGGATCCACTTTGGTATAAATGAAGTTACTGTTAATCTCCCTTCTGCACTCGCTGTATCAAAGGCAGCAAAAAAACAAGGGCTAATAGTGGGCTGCTCCACAAATGCTTTTTTTACGCAGGAGGTAGCAAAACTATTCTCAGATATCTTTGATTTTTTTAATATAAGCCTTAAATCTATTTCAGATGAATTTTATAAAATCAATTTAGGACTCCCAAGTGCCGTACCAGTTATGAGAAATATTAAATACATCTCTTCCCATGCTCATGTGGAGATTACAACTCCTGTGGTTTTGCATGGCAATGAGAGTGAATTGCCACAGATAGCTGATTTGTTGCACAGCATTAATCCGGAAATGGCATGGCATATTTTTAGAATACTCCCCAAGCATCTTATGGCCAATGATTCTCCGCCGGATGTAGAATATTTGTCCGCTATGGTTGAGAAGGTAAAAGAAAAAATGCCTTACACCTACTTTGGAAATTTCATTGGCTCTAACTGGGTTGACACTATTTGTCCTAATTGTGGTGAAATTGCAATTGAGCGAATGTGTGATTGCGCTTGTGGAGCGAAATTCTTAAAGAATAATACACTTAATGGGAATTGCTCAAATTGCGGCAATAAGCTGCCTATTATTGATGATTGGGGGAATGATTTATGTTAGGTATCATTGATGCAGGAGGATGGCAAAATGTAGTGGAACTATCCTCGGGAAGACAAGTTGAGGCGGGAGAAAAAGAATATTCCAAAGTAAGAAAACTGTTAAAGGACTTTCCCTATCCCGGTGATGGTAATGACAATTCTATAGAATGGGTAACAAATGCAGCACAAAGAATAGTGGACTTTCACCAGCCTCATTGGATGCTGCTATCTTATACCCAGCCTCTTTATACTGAGATATATCTTCCTGAAAATTTAACAGATAGCCAAAACAGGCAAAAAAGAATACTAGATAACATATTAAACTTTTCCAATAAAAATGGCTATGAGCCAATAATAGTAATGACCGGAGGGTATATGCCCCTTTTAGATGAGATAACGCAGCCAAGTATAAAAGGTCTGCTAGAGTCATGGATATGGGGGGCATCGGTAGCAGGAGTATCAGGAGCCACTCTTGAAGACAAGGATGTTTTGATGGCTCATCCACATATAGCCCAGGTCATTGATAAAAATGACGTAATTGCTGCTCATCCAAATTTGCATCCACATTTTATAGAATATTTCCCTAGTTATATTGTTATTGCTAAAGAAGGGTATGCTTTTAGAGGAATAAACAGCCACGAAGGCAAAACTGCCATGGCAGATGTATACAGCAAAAGCCTTCCGGTCTATTCTTCCTTGGATACACCGCAGCATACCAAAGATATCAGAAGCATTATGGAAAAGGCATTGGATAAAGGCAAAAAGGTAGTTTTGGTTGTTATCGAAGGGTATAGATTTGGGAACATTCCCAACGGTTTCACCCTATGTGATAATGTAGACGACTGGTATGCTTATCGTGGAATGGATTTATATTTAGCCCTCCATACTGGGAAGCCTTTTTATGAAACAGAGTTCCCTCCGGTTTATGATCGCAGCAAACCAAAGTCCTCAAAAGCAAAATACCCCATGTCAGGATTTTTTAATGATTTGCCTGAGGATTCCATCGGGGCAAAAGAAGGTATTAAAAGTGGTGCTGTGAGCAGCCGTAGCATGATAACACACATGATAGCAAATGCAGATATAACATTAGAATGCTACAGCCGAGAGCGCTCTCATATGGGACTGCTGGCAGCATTTAAGCCAAATAAACTTTAGCTTTAGCCGCATATTAGTTTTATTGAAAGGTAAAACACCTTGCAATGACTTATCTTTAATATTATAATTAGATTGTAATAAAAACAGAATATCGCATTAATACTCCGATTTTATTTGTCTAAACAAGCTACTTGCTTGCATGGTAAATAAAACGATAGGGTAGGGCAGGAAACTGCAGTACCTTCCAGTGCGAAAAGGAGTAACAAATATTTAGAACTTCTTTTTGCAGCAAAGAAGTTTTTTTTGTTGCTCAAAAGTATAATCTGAGAGGTGATATGACAGCTATATATTACAGTAATAACACTGAAAATTAATTTGATAGGAGGAATACACTTTGAGTTATTTAGGCACTAGAAAAGTCTTTTTAAAAAAGGGACTAGCATTACTTATGGCATTTGCTATGATTTTTTCATCTTTGGGCATTGTTTACGCAGATGTATGGCCCCCTAAGACTGAGCAACCTATATTGGTTGTCACAGGACAGGGCATAGGATTAGGCAATGAAAAATCCTATACAAAAGGTGAACTCATAGCTATGAATCAAGCCACCAATCTTTATTCTACCATTAACACTACTCCAACTAAGAGCATTTATCTTGGCAAGGGTGTTAAGGTTAAAGACTTGTTCGAAAAATCCAGCTTTGGTTCGGATAAGTACAGTCAATACAAAATAGGTTTTATAGCTAGAGATGGTTATGCAGTGACTTTTGACCCTGAACACAAAGGAGATTCTACTACTTCCAAAAAACTTATTACTCCCTCCTTTGGCGTAGAGAGATACTATTTCCCCAAGCTTGCCAGCGGAGATGCGTCAGGAAAGGTAGCTGTAGACACAATCATCGCTTTGGGAAGAGCCGGGGACAGGGGACAACCGGAGATAATTCCTCAGGCAGGCTCTTTAGAGAACTTAACAGATGGAGATGCACCCCTTTTGATGTTAGGTCAGCAGCATATAGGAGAAATGAGCAACCCTCTTTTTAATAGAACTATTCAAAAAATACTTGTAGGCGATGAACTGCCAGCAGTATTAAAAATAGGCTCCAAAGACTATACAAGAGCAGAGATTCTTCTCATGCCAAGAATTAGTGGAAATTGGACTTATACTAAAAAAACAGGTCCGGTGGCTGACTACTGTGTAGGAGTGCCTGTAAGCGATCTGCTGAAGGGGTATGATGATAAGGACAAAGTAGAATTCATATCTGCTGATGGCTATGCCAATGACCCCATCACTGTAGGAGATATCAAGAATTCTTCCAGTCAATACATATTGGCCTATGAAGCAGGCACAAGCTCCAGTGATTTAGAAGCAGTGTATGATACTGCTAAAAACGACCCATCTATTGCAGGTTATTTTAGAATCTATAGTCAAAATGGTTCCTTAATAAAATTAGTAAATGAAATCAAAGTAACTCCTTCTGGTGGAGTGGATTATTCAAAAAGCTCTTATAAGCACATCACAAATGGAGGTTTATCGGGAGACGCTCCCTATGATGTGGACGCAATAACAGGGGCTACTTTGACTTTTGAAGGACCCGGTCTTGTTGCGAGTATACCCCTTTCCGTTAGAGAAGCAGAAAATCAAAATGCTGGTGTATTCCGCGGCGATTACACGGATGTGAGAAATGGAAAAGAAACCACATTAAAATATGAGGGCATAAAACTTGAGCATTTGCTAAGGAATATGACTTCCGGAGAAACAGGTATAAAGCTTATTGACTCAGCTTATAAGGTCCTTATTAAAAATAGAGTAAGGCAGACCATAGCAGAGTTTTCTTTAGAACAAATAAAGCAGGCCGAAGCATCGGGCAAGCCCATAATAGTAGCCTATGGTACGTCAAACCAAGACGGTTCTAACGCAAAGCCTTTTGTATATGATGGTGAAGCGGGCATAGATACATCTTTGGGTAATGATGATGGCTGCATAAAGTTGGTTTATGATAAATCGGTCTTTGCAACTGATCCGAACCCTAACTATACGAAGTTTGGCAATATGGCGTACATCTATGTGGCTGAAAAGGATACCCCAGGCTATAAGCATGACAAGGTTCCCTATAATACTCCTGAAAACTCTGAATATATTATTACTATCACAGGAGACAAATTAGGAAGAGAAGTCAACTATACCGTTAAACAAATAGAGGATATGGTAAAGTATAGTGAAGGCAAACCTGCTGCAGATGGCATGGGCTATAGAGCTGAATACAATCTCTCCAATTCCAACTATTGGTATGTAAATGAATATGAAGGCGTTAAGCTTTGGGATTTGCTAAAAAAATCAGGTATACCTCCGTCTATGGCAATAGGCAAAGACTCCCAAACTTTAGTTGAATTCACTGCCACCGATGGTTATAAGGATTTTGACAAGTTTACCCTAGCTCAAATATCCAATCCTAATTCCTTTAAATACTATGAAAAAAATCCAGCAGACCTCAATGATGGCAAATATATCTCGAAGGATGCGCAGGATTTACGCTCTACCGGATATCCCGTATTAGTGGCTTATGGAGTCAACGGATATCCCTATGTAATAAAAAATACTCTATCCGGTTACAAGAGCGGTCTAGGCAATGATGGTGGACCTTTACGTATTATCTCCGGCAAAACAGAGTATTACCATGCCAACGGCTCAAGGCAAGCAAAGTTATTAGACAAAATAATTGTTGGAAAGGAAGTAAACTATAGCACCCATAGTGGAAATCCTGATGCAGCTTATAAGGCACTTGCTGATAATAAGGTGGATTTGGCAGTTATCGGAATGGATGGCAGTACCTTAAAGAATCAAAGCTTTACTGTGGCTGATATAGAAAATATGATCTATGGCAGCAATGTAAAAAATACCGAGAAAGTCAAAGCAAAAGTAAAGAGCTATTATGGCGTAAAAAAAGGTGACAACATATATAGCGATTTATACGAGGGTGTAAATCTAGGTTACTTCCTAAAAGAAAAGGTAGAGATCCCCGGCAATAAGGGTACCATGACATTTACAAACGCTGACTCCAAACTGGTAGTTTCTTTAGATGACATATTTACTGCTAAAGGCAATTCTATTATTGCATTTGCCAAAAATGGGGCTCCCATGGTAGCAGATAAAAATGCAGCAGGATATGTAGGTACCTATACAGATGGCGATGGTGAAAAGGTAACTGTAAAAAATGATGGCGGACCATTAATGGTCTTAATGCCTGAAGGAAAAGCATTAAGCAATATAACCGCTATCACCATAAGCCTTCAGCCGGATAAATATGCTCATATAGAAGATCCTTATAAAGAACTATCTAATAACACATTGGTAATTGAAGGTCCCGGTAGCAAGCTTACTGCACCCAAAACCTTCAAGGTTTCTGATATAGAAGGCAAGCAAAACTTAGTGGTCACTGCGGATTATAAAATAAAGAAGGCTACATCAGAGCAGCAAATTCGCTACAGAGGAATAGATTTGTACAGCTTTTTAAGATCTGAGGATGTAGGACTCCAATCCAATGCCAGCGAAGTAGTACTAACAGCTGCAGATGGTAAGGCTCTCACTTTCTCTTTATCTGATGTAATGAATTCTGACTTAAAAATGATGCTGGCCTACGGCTCCAGCAGTGTTGAGAATACTAATGTAGACGATGGAAAACCCTTAGTTTTAGATAAGGATTCCAAAGGTTATGATTCCACATTTGCCAACTCAGGTGGTCCATTATACTTAGTCCTTGGCCAAAAGACGGCAGATGATATGAACTCTCAAAATACATTGAAAAATGTAGTAAAGATAACTGTAAAGGCATCTGCTACTACAAGCTGGAAGCATGATATGAGCCCCACCTACAGTCAATACCTAGATACTAATTTCCTTGAATTAGAAGGCACAGCACTTGCAAAACCAGTAAAATTCTCTCTTCGTGAGCTTGAGGCAATGGATGATATTATCCTAAGAGATAATTACAGCTATATAGGAGAACACCAACATGAAGGTTTGGATGTATGGAAGCTCATATCTCATAAATCAGGATTAAAACCAGGGGTTGAGCTGACCTCAGTAAAGATTGTAGCATCGGATGGTTTTTCAAGAGATATTCTCTCCGTATTTGGCAAGGATGCTCTGGAAAAGGGTATCGCAGACGGTCTGGACAGAAAAATAATTATGCTCTCCTATGCAGGAGACGGAGTGCCATTAGTAATTGATACCAATAGCGATGGCTATACCAGCGGCAATGATGGGGGCCCCTTAAGAATGATAACTCATCTAAATCAAGGAGCCTGCCTAAAAAGTGTAGTGAAAATAGTAGTTGACGGAACAGGAGGCAGCACCGCTTCCAACTCTTCTTCCCCCTTTACAGATATAGTAGGCCACTGGGCAGAAAGCCATATAAAATATCTATATGAAAAAGGTGTAACACAAGGAACAGGAAAAAATATCTATAGCCCAGGCAAAACCTTAACAAGAGCCGAATTCATCAAATTCCTGATAAGCACTAGAAAAGATATAGAGGTTAAAGGTGTCAAACAAGGAATATTTAAAGATGTAGCTAAAGATCAATGGTATACGGATTATGTCAATTGGGCTGCAGAAAAAAATATTACAGCAGGAAGCAAAGACGCAAGTTTCCGCCCTCTTGATATGATAACAAGAGAAGAAATGGCAACAATGCTTCTTAGCTTTGCAGATATCATGGACATAAAATTGGACATGATTGCGGAACTCAAAGAATTCACCGATAATTCAAAGATTAGTGAATGGGCAAAGAAAGCTATAAAGCTGGTTCAAAGAGCAGGGATAATAGACGGTAAACCGGATGGGAGCTTTGATCCCCAAGGTATGGCTACCAGAGCTGAAGCTGCTAAAATAATAAAAATACTAATGGAGCAAATGTAATAAATATTAGGGGCGGACTACTCTGTCCGCTCCTCTATTCCTTTTAGGTATGGGGACGGAAAACACGGATTAACACGGATTTATACACAGATTAGCACGGTGTGATAAAATATGTAATGGAGGTTGATTATGAGGAGAAAAAGAAAAGCACTAGTGACTTTGCTAATTGTTATTTTAAGTTTAACCATGCTTACAGCATGTCAGCCTAAGGTTTCAACTGAACCTGATTCAGGCATAATTGAAACGGAAGCAAAAATTGATGAAGCAGCTCCTGAAGCTCCAAAACCTGCTGAAGAATCCAAAGAAGCCGAAGAAAAAAGCCCACCTGATACTCCAATAGCTTCTCCGGCAGAGCCAAATAAAAAGGACGAAGCAGAAGCTACAGCACCAAAACCAGATGATAAATCTTCCCTGCTAGTAGAAGGAACAGGTGTTACAAAAACAATAACCCTATCCCTTGATGATTTAAAGGCAATGAAAGATTCATACTTTGAGGATGATTTCTTTTCCCTAAATAGCTACGGGACAAAGGAGCATTTTCATTTTAAAGGTATAAAGGTGAAAGCTATTCTAGATAAAGCAGGACTAAAAACCAATGCCAAAAATATAAAATTTGTAGCAACTGATGGTTATACCCAGGGACTCACTGTAGAACAAGCCTTAAGAGAGGATTATATAGATGAGCAAAACCCGGAAAAGAAGTTTCCTGTTATAATTGCATGGCATGAAAACGGCAAAGATTTTGATGTGAAAAAAGGTGCGCCTTTTCGCCTTGTGGTAGGGCAAAAAGAACCTGAAGATATGAATAAACCCCAATGGGTTATGAATATAGCTAAAATAATAGTTGATTAGAGGTATAACGCATGAAGAAAAACAAGATTTATATTATAATGCTACTAGTGATTGCCCTAGGAGTCTCCGGTACCTTATGGTACATGAATGATACACGAAAAGAGATGGCAATGATAAAGGAGATACTGCCCCAGGCAGGCAAAATAAAAGTTATAGATGGTGCTTTAGGTAACCCGGTAATTAAAGAAAACTTCCCTGCCATAGAAAAGGTCTATAGTATTGATAACAAACCTTCGGCATTTATAGCCTCATCCACTGGGTATGAAGGCATTATAAAAATGCTTATAGTTATAAATAATGAAGAAGAAAAAATAGCAGGAGTCCGAATATTGATTCAAGGAGATACTCCCCTCTATGCAGGACCCATAGAAGAAGAGTGGTTTACCGACAGGTTTAAAGGATTAGGCTTGTTAGAATATCTCAACCGGGTTGTATTAGATCCCCAAAAACCTACAGATATTGTTCAAGTTACCGGAGCAAGCTTAACCAGCCAAGTTGTAATAAACAACGTGAATTCTGCTTTGGGGGCTTGGAATTATTTAGTTGCAAATGAAACAAAGGATCCGGTGGATAATTTTATATCACAGGAAATGTGGCAAAAAGATGAAAACAGCTTTGAGCTAGCTTGGCCTGATAATAATTCCATCAGAATTACCATAGACGACTTAAAAGAATTCAACCAGGTTTCTACGGAAACCATATTAGCAAAAACCAATGGTGTAAGAGAAGATATAAAAGCATCAGGGGCAGTGCTTAAAGATATCCTTAAGAAAAAAAATATTGATATAAATGCTTATGAGGCTCTTGGCATCACAGGTAGAGATAATTATTACTCCATGATCAGCAAGGATATAATTGAAAATAGAGATATAATATTGGCAACTATAGTAGATGGTGAGGAAATTCCTAGGGAAGAAAAGCCCGTTAGAGTTGTAATACCCGATGAAATGGGTCCTTATTGGGTAAAAAACGTATCGAAAATAGAACTGTATACTCATATTTCTCCAAAGGATATACAAAATCTCTATATATTCAAAGCACTTGTAAAAGATATTGAGCCATACTATTATGAATACTATGGAAGCCAAGATGAATCCTATCTGGTGGGGAAAATTTTGGCCAAGTTTGGTAATGTTGACCAAAATGGTTTCTTCACTATGGTGGCCTCTGACGGATTGATAAAGAATGAGACCATCAGTATGGTGAGGGATAGGTACTACATAAAAACAGCGGGAAATAATGCTCCAATGAATATAAGTCCTGGCTTTAAACTCGGTTATAATGTAAAGGAGATAAGCTCCTTTTCCACTACTACAGATGGTGCAATCTTCCCAGAGATAATGATAAAAGTCATTGAAAACGAAGCATTGCCCCAAGGAACAGCCATTAAACTTAAGGAAACCTTAGAAGAAGCCTTGATGGAATTAGATGGCATTGATAAACTTAAAATAACTGATGTAAATAATAAAGAAACTATCATAAATGCGGATCAACTGAAAAATGCATATTTGATCCCTAAGGATAATGGTGCAGATATATTGGTGGACAGCGCTCTAATAGAAGATGTGCTTAAGATAAGTAAATTAGAAGATTAGGAAGATTTTAATAGTGGGTAAAGATAATGCAAAAAAATTAAGATTCATAGTACAATTGTCAGCGGTTTTTGCCCTGATTATCATAATTATCCTTTATAACCTATATATTAACGAAATATTAGACCAAAGAATTTTAGGCATTACAGATTTAAACCCTTATGGAGGCTGGAGTGCACTAAAAGAATATATGACGGACAGTAATTATGAATATGAAGGCATAAATAAAAGCATTGGGCTGACTTTAGCTATACTTGCTATATCTATTATAGGGGGCAGGTTTCTTTGTGGATGGCTTTGCCCCTTAGGAGCCCTACAGGACCTTGGTGCTTGGCTCCGCATCAAATTGAATTTACCTATTCTCAAAACTATAAACAAAGGCCATAATCCCTTGTTTTTGAAATACCCTATACTTCTATCCCTTTTAATAATATCCATATTTGGCTACGGAGCTGTAATTGCTGAGTTGTCTCCATGGCGAGCCTTGCTCAATTTGCCTAGGCTATTCTCTGCTATACTAGTGCCTATCTTCTTTGCTTCCATGATTATTCCTCGATTTTTTTGCAGATACTTATGCCCTTTAGGTGCAGTACAAACCCTATTTAGCACCCTAAGTCCATTGACTATTAAAGTTAGTAAAAGCTGTATTGGCTGCAATAGATGCCTAAAAAACTGCCCTATGGGTATAAAGCTCTCTGCCAAGGAAGACACTATATCCCCGGAATGCATACGCTGCATGAATTGCATAGATAATTGCAAAATCACCAAAGATAAGAGCTTGACCTTACAAGCAGGCAATAGAGTAATTAAAACTAAAACCTATGCTTTAATTATGTTATCATTATTTTTTTCCCTTTGGTTCATCCTTCCAAAGTCAAGTAGTGAAATAGGAGGCAATATTCCCATAGCAAACCTAAAGGATGGTACTTATCAGGGAGAAGCAAAAGGGTTTGCAGCTAGAATAGTTACACAAGTGAAAATTAAAGATGGACAACTTGCAGAAATAAATGTAATAAGCCACCATGAAAGCAAAGGCTGGTATGAAGAAGTGTTTATGGTAGTACCAAGAGAAGTAATTAGAAAACAAAAGCTTCAAGTAGATGGGATAAGCGGAGCAACGAAGACCAGTAAAGGATTGATAAAAAGTATAGAAAGCGCTTTGCAAAAGGCTAAATAGTAGTTTTTCCTTTTTGCAAAGCGCTACTTTTTTATAGGTTTGGATTGTCCTTTGCTGCGCTTTCCCCTGCAATTTTTCCAAATACTACAGTATCAGGAACAGCGTTACCTCCAAGTCGGTTTGAACCGTGGATTCCCCCGGTTGCTTCTCCGGCTGCATACAGACCTTTTATAACTTTTCCATCCTTATCAAGAACCTGTGCCTTTGTATTTATTTCTATGCCTCCCATTGTGTGATGAACTGTAGGTGTACGAGCCCCTGCATAATATGGAGCGGTGTCAATCTTATTTTTAAACAGTGTTCTTCCAAAGGGATCTTCTATTTCCTTTTCTACAGCCTTATTGAAGGTTTCCACAGATTTGACCAGGTTTATTGGGTCAACACCAATCTTGACCGCCAGTTCTTCTAGTGTATCTGCTTTGAAGGCTATGCCTTCTTCCACCAGAAAATCTATTGTTTCATCGAAGTTATTCTTGGTATCGCCAGTGGGGTAGGACTTTTTGTCGACGATAATCCACATCCAGCTGTCTCTTTGCTGGAACAAAGCTTTGGTCATCACATCCCTCTTGGCACCTTCGTCAATAAATCTATTTCCATCCTTATTTACAAACATCCTGTCTTCAACGCTATGTCCAATGCTGCCGCTAAGACTTCCTGTATTTGGTTCCCCCGTTGGAAGGAGCTGTATTTGTTCCATACCAATAAGGTTTGCCCCAATGTTCTCAGCCATCCACATACCGTCACCAGTGGCTCCCGGGCGATTGGTTGTTTTTAGGTTTGTAAGATCAGGCCACATTTTATTGTAATGATTCCTCGCATTAATATTTGCGCCAAAACCACCTGTTGCTATTATAACACCATTATTTGCCTTTGCTATTACGATGTTTTCAGGGTTCTCCGCTTCTGCGCCGACAACTCTTCCATTCTCAACTATTAGCTCTGTTGCCTTTGTGCTTAGCATTATCTCTATATCACTGCTGTGCTTATTAATATACTCCATATATGTTTCTATGTAGCCTGTCCCAATAGGCTTTACGGGGTTATGAGATCTTGGCCACAATGCACCTAAAACTGTAAATATGTCATCCTTGAACTTCATACCCATACTTTCAAGCCATTCAAGTGCCGGATAAGCCTTCTCCACAAGGGTTCTAACCAATTCAGGCTTTGCAAGCTTGTCCCCGCCTTCATAGGTCTGAGTATAATGCTTCTCAATAGAATCTTCTATACCCAAAGCCGATTGACGCTTAGGATCAACTGCATTATATGCGGCACCGGATATAATTGTATTACCTCCCACCAAGGGCATCTTTTCTAATACTAAAACCTTAGCTCCATTTTGGTGGGCAGATACTGCAGCGGCAAGACCGGCTCCCCCGGCACCGATTACAATAACATCAGCTTTCTTTTCTATCTTGCCTCTTATTTGTGTAATGCTTTTATCTACTTCTTTCCAGTAATCATTAATATTTACCCCGGCTTTTCCTAAGGCTTGTTCTACTGCTGCAAGAACGCCGCTGCTGGATTTTGTGCATCCGGCTACCGCGTCAACAGCAATGCTTTGATGCTTTATTATTTCTTCCGCTATTATTTTGGTTGCTATTTCACCTACTCCGGGAGATTCATTATGTTCAAGAATCAAAATGTCTTTTATCTTGTCTCCTTCTAAAGATACCCCTACTTGAATTGTGCCATAGCACCCTTTTCCTTCACCTATGTACATATCTAGTTCTGAAATATCTTTATTTGAATCAGTTACTCCATCTTTTAGTTTTAGCACCTGACCCGGATAAATTTGGTGAGGGTTTTTAAGGTTGTTTATCTTTGTTAGCTCATGCCATGTAGTCTTGCCTTCTTCAGCAATCTTCCAAAGCACATCTCCCTTCTTCACTATATAAATGCTATCAGCATAAATTGATGAAATAGTTAAGCATATTAATATGATAACAAGAAATATGCTCAAAAACCTTCTTCTCACATGCATCTTCCTCCTCTGTATCAGTTTCTATCTTATCACATTATACCCTAACTCATCCTTAATTGCGCGCTTTTCAGCATACATTTTATCATCAGCTTCCTTTATGATCTCGTTCATTTTCATTTTGAGTTTCGTACCCCTGTCCTCTTGTGACTATGGATTATAAAAATAATAAAATTACTCCGGCTATGGAAATAAAGGCTCCCAGTATTTCCTTCGGCAATACCTTTTCTTTAAATATGATGATTGAAGCAGGTATTATGATTACCGGCGCTATGGATGTGATGGACGAAACAATCCCCGTTGCAGTGTGTTGAACTGCCAAAAGAGAAAATGTGACTCCTATAAACGGTCCAAATAT
>JAQUTA010000023.1 GCA_028709965.1 Lutispora sp. | reverse complement strand
AAATCCTTTGGTTTTCAAGGAACTCCAATAAGATTACTAATAAGAGGCAAAAGCAAAGAATAGGGGGACTGCTAAAATGACCATAAAGATAATAATTATCTCTGTGCTATCCTATTTCCTGGGCAACATCTCCGTATCATTCCTCATTGCAAGGTATGCAGGAGGAATAGATATTAGAAAGCATGGAAGCGGTAATGCGGGCGCCACAAATGTGTTTCGCACTTTAGGTGCAAAAGCCGGCTTAACTGCTTTTATAGGGGATGCGTTAAAGGGTGTTTTTGCAGTACTTATTGGAAAATTAATTGGAGAAGAAGATGGACAAATTGCCGCAGGAATATTTGTAGTAATTGGACACAACTGGCCTATGCTATTAGGCTTTAAAGGCGGCAAAGGTATAGCCACTACAATTGGAGTCATGATTGCTATAAACCCTTACATTGTTGCAGCAATAGTTCCAATAGGATTAGTTATTATATTTATAACAAAATATGTCTCATTGGCTTCAATTACAGGCATGGTAATCTTTCCCATAACCATGCTTTTGATTAAACAACCAATGAAGCTGGTATTATTCAGCTTTTTACTCTCTGCCATGGCTTTATATAAGCATAAATCGAATATAAAGAAACTAATGACAGGCACAGAATCAAAATTAGGAAATAAAAATAAAAGATGATGGAGGCGATCAAATTTGAATAAAGTTTCCGTAATTGGCTCTGGAAGCTGGGGCACAGCTAATGCTATATCCTTAGCGGGCAAAGGTTTAGATGTCAAGCTATGGGTAAGGAACAAAGAGCTGCTGGAGACCATAAATGAAAAAAGAGAGAACATTACATATTTGCCTAATATTTTGCTTCCCGAAAACATCCAAGCTTCAAATGATTTAGAATATTGCTGTAAAGACTCTGAAATAATTGTTCTAGGCACTCCATCTCACGCAGTGAGAGAAACAGTGCAGAATATAAGTGGATATATAAATAAAGGTCAAGTTATTGTGAGCTTAGCCAAGGGAATTGAAAATGATAGTCTTTGTAGAATGTCACAAATTATTGAAGAATATCTTCCTCATAACCCATTAGCTGTATTATCAGGACCAAATCATGCAGAAGAGGTTGCGCGAAACATTCCCACTGCCACAGTAGTATCGTCAAAGTATAAAAAGATTGCAGAGTTTATTCAAGATATTTTTATGACTCCTAGGCTAAGGGTTTACACAAACCCAGACTTGGTAGGAATTGAGTTAGGCGGAGCTCTAAAGAATGTTATAGCTTTGGGTGCTGGAATATCAGACGGTTTAGGATTTGGAGATAATACGAAAGCTGCTATTATGACAAGAGGCATAGTTGAGATTGCAAGATTAGGAGTTGCTATGGGTGCTCGCAAAAACACCTTTAATGGTTTGGCAGGTGCAGGGGATCTGATAGTGACCTGTACGAGTATGCATAGCAGAAATAGGAGAGCTGGAATAGCAATAGGACAAGGCAAAACTTTGGATGAAGTGCTCAGCTCAACAAAAATGGTGGTAGAAGGTGTAAAAACTACTAAATCAACTTATCAATTATCAAAAAAGACCGGTATAGAAATGCCCATAACCGAAGAAATATTTGGAGTTTTGTTTCAAGGATCTGAAGTGAAAAAGTCAGTAATAAATCTGATGACAAGAAACAAAACTCATGAAATGGAAGATTTACCGGAAATAGAAGCCATAGATTGGAAAGATGCTCAATAGGGCATCTTTTTTGTAATATTTATTTGTACCTGACATATATATATAATGCAATATTTGAAGGTTGTAATCCTTTGGGAGGAGGTAAAGTCGTGGAAGAATTTGATTTATATCGGAATATTGCCGAAAGAACTGAAGGAAGCATATACATAGGCGTGGTAGGCCCGGTGCGCACAGGTAAGTCAACCTTTATAAAGAGGTTTATGGATTTGCTTGTCATACCAAACATTGAAAATGAATACAAAAGAGATAGGGCTAAAGATGAATTACCTCAAAGTGCAAATGGAAGGACCATAATGACTACTGAACCAAAGTTTGTACCAAATGAGGCTATAGAAATGACTCTGGAGGGGAATGCCAAATTCAAAGTAAGGCTTGTAGATTGCGTAGGATATTTGGTAGATGGCGCTATGGGACATCTTGAAGAGGGAAGTCCGCGCATGGTTAATACTCCATGGTTTGAAAATGTGATTCCCTTTGAAGACGCTGCAGAAATCGGCACAAAAAAAGTAATAAATGAACATTCAACAATCGGCTTAGTAGTCACAACTGATGGAACTATTACAGATATCCCAAGGAGAAATTATATCCAGGCTGAAGAAAGGGTAATAAATGAACTAAAGGGAATAAATAAGCCTTTTGTAATCATATTAAACTCTGCTAAGGCCGATGGTCAAGAAGCAGAAGATTTAAGACAGTCTTTAGAAGCAAAATACGAGACTCCTGTGTTATTATTGGATTGTCTCAATATGGAAATGAACGACATAAATAAAATACTGACAAAAGTATTATTTGAATTCCCTGTAAGAGAATTGAACTATCATATGCCAAGATGGATTGACTCTCTAGAGAATGATCATTGGCTGAAAAAAGAAATTGTAAATGGTATAGTGGACAATTCCAGAGAAGTATTCAGGTTGAGGGAAGTAGGGGCATCAACACAAACATTTTCAAGCTTAGAGAATTTAGAAAATGCCAATATAAGAGATATGGATTTGGCAAAGGGAACTGTAGATGTGAAATTCAATCTGAAAGAAGGATTGTTTTATAGGGTATTAGGAGAAGTTTCTGGCTATGGCATAGAGGGAGATTACCAGTTGATTTCTTTGATGCGAGAACTCTCTCATTCTAAAAAGGAATATGACAAAATAAAGTATGCCATAAAGGATGTAAAGGAAGTAGGCTATGGAGTTGTTGCGCCATCTGTAGATGAAATCAAACTAGAACAACCAGAGATAGTAAAGCATGGTGGAAGGTTTGGAGTAAGGCTTCGTGCCAGTGCACCATCTTTGCATATCATAAAGACAAATGTTGAAACCGAGGTATCCCCCATAGTTGGAACTGAAAAGCAAAGCGAAGAATTCATCAAGTATTTCATGGATGAATTTGAAAGCAATCCGGAAAAAATATGGGATACAAATGTATTTGGAAAGCCCCTTTATGATATGGTGAAAGAAGAGCTTCAAAGCAAGCTATATAAAATGCCCGAAGACATACAAGACAAAATGCAGATCACCTTAGAAAAGATAGTGAATGACACCAAAAGCAGTATCATCTGTATAATAATCTAAAGTTCATACTTAAAAAGCTCGTTATCGAGCTTTTTATCTTTTATGTCATAAAAAATATCTGTCTAGAACATTTCTATAATCAATATGTAACAAATCTATGTAAACTTCCATATTTTAAATCAAGGACTAATATTTTTGAATAAGGAGGGATACACAAAGAAATGCATAATTACTGTTCAATAATTAGCAAGGAATATATACAAAAAGGTCTGCTGCTTTATAACTCCTTAGAGAAGCATGACCAGAATTTTTGCTTATATTTTATTTGCTTAGACGAAGAAGTGAAATCTCTATTGGAAATCATGAAATTGGAAAAGTCCATTATTTTAACTATAGGTCAAATAGAAAATGATGATCCGAAGCTGGCTAATATAAAAGCTACTAGGAGTAAAAAAGAGTATGCTTGGACTTCAAAAGCCTCAATTTTTCTATATTTATTTAAAAATTACCCAGAAATAGATCATATTTTATGGTTGGATGGAGATATAGTATTTAATTCATCTCCTGAGCCTATATTTCAAGAAATGGGATTGTGTTCGGTACTATTAACCAAAGAAAGATTTAAAGGACAAAATATAAAACTTAACAATATCTATGGCATTTATAACACCGGGCTAATGGGCTTTAAAAGAGATAAAAATGCTATTAACTTTATAAAATGGTATAGAAAGAAATGTATTGAATGGTGCTACAATAAGATTATTCCGGGCAAGTGGAGCGATCAGATGTACCTAAATAAAATACATGAAAAATTCAATTGGATAAGAGTAAGCAAAAACATTGGTATAAATGTGACGGCATGGAATATTCAAGGATGCAGGATAGAAAAGGTTAATGATGACATATATATAGATGGCAAAAAGTTAATATTTTACCATTATAGTGGATTTGTATATGTGAATGATGAGAAATTTGAATTATGCAACTATATCGATTTGCAGGCAGATGTAGTGAAATTTATTTATATACCCTATGTCAGCAATTATAAGCAAATGACATATTATGTAAACGATTTAGGAAATATACTTTTAGGAGACTTGACGCATGAATGAAAAGAACGATAATTATTGTACCATAGCATCAGAGGAGTATGTATTAAAGAGCCTTACGCTATACGATTCTATATGCAGGCATAATAATAATTTTCATTTTTGGATATGCACAATAGATAAACCATCTCATGATTTGATTAAGAAATTAAACTTACCCAACACAACAACCATTTATATTGAATCAATAGAAAATAAATATCTTTTAAGAGCAAAAAACAACAGGAGTATAACTGAGTATTGCTGGACAGTTAAAGCTAGCTTTATAAAGTTTATATTTAAGCAATACAGAAAAGTTAAATCAATAATATATGTGGATGCAGATATTTATTTATTATCAGAACCATCAATGCTGTTTCAGCAATTAGAAAAGAATGATGTTTTGCTTACATGTCATAATTTTTCAAATAGATTTCTACATCTGTATAAGCAGAAAGGAAAATATAATGCAGGAGTAATTGGCTTTCGTAATAATGCTAAGAGCCTTCAAATCTTGAGTTGGTGGGAAAAAAGATGCATTGAATGGTGCTATGATCAGGTGACTTCAAATAGGTTTGCAGATCAAAAATACTTAGAAATTATTGAGAAAAGATATCCAAAGGTTTTTATAGCAAAGACATTAATTGTAAACGCAGCAATGTGGAATATTGAAAATTGTAAAATTGAAAGCCAGGGTAAAAATGTTTTGATAAATAACGATTTACTTGTGTTTTTCCACTTCAGCAGCTTTTTTATTATTAGTGAGAATGAATTTGATATATGGATGTGGGAATATCCGAAGATTGAGGAAGAAGTGAAAGAAATAATTTATTTACCATATGTTAGAAGCATTTTAAAGTCAATGAAATTGATAAAAGTGCAAGATAAAGACATATCAAAATTTCTGATGAACAATTATAACGTAGATTTAGCAGGTAATTATATAAAAATTATAGATTGATTTATTATTTTAGTTAAAGTTTTTGGGGGAATGAAATTTGGGGGTTTTTAAAGATAAAAGAATCCTTATAACAGGAGCTAATGGATTTTTGGGCTCTCATATTGTTGAAAAAATGATAGAAAACAATGCAAACATATCAATCATACTCCGGGAAACTTCTGACTTATGGAGAATAGAAGAGTACCTAGAAAATCTTAATATATATTATATAGATTTAAATAATCCTGGAGCTATATACAATTGTGTAAACACAATAAAACCAGAAATTATTTTCCATATGGCTGCCTATGGTGTTGATTCTAGAAAGAATGATATTTATGATGCAATCAATACAAATTTCATAGGTACTGTGAACTTATTGAGTGCCGTTGGCAAAATAGGCTGTGAAAAATTCATTAATACAGGAACAAGCATGCAATATGGAAATAAAAAAGAGATTATTGATGAAAATACCAACTACACACCGGATAATATTTATGGCAGTACAAAAGCAGCAGCTACTATAATAGCACATCAATTAGCTAAGGATATGGATATTGATTTAACAACTATTATTCCATTTGGAGTTTTTGGTGAAAAAGAAGGAAGTCATAAGTTTTTTCCACAAGTTATTTTATCAATTTTAAATGGTAGAGAGGTATATTTGACTTCTTGTCTGCAGTACAGGGATTACTGTTATGTGGGAAATATTATAAATGGATTTTTGAAAGCTGCTGAGACAAAAGATGATAATGGCATGATTTTTAATATAGGCAGTGGTATGACCCTTCCCTTAAAGCATTATGTAGAATTAATAATAAAGGAAATTGGAATAGATGCCAAAATAAATTATGGGGCATTGGAATATAGGAAAAATGATTTGTGGAATCCTCAAGTCAATGTTGAAAGAATTCATAGTATTATTAATTGGCACCCAGAAATATCAATTGAAGATGGTATCAAAAGAACTATAAGTTGGTACAGAAATAATTATCATTATTATGATGTAAGAGGTAGATAGTGTTGGAGTTAAGCAGCGTTATTTATAAAGACTTAGAAAGTGTATATGCAGATACTAAGGAAAGCATCTCCACTTCGGGAGGCAATACATGGCTAATTACAGGTGGTGGAGGCTTTATAGGATCCTATTTCCTCGATTTCATAGATTACTGTAATAATAAAGTTCTAGATATACCGGACAAGGTAATATGCATAGACAATTATAAAACTGGATCTTTAAGTAGAATTAAGCATCTGATGAATAATGATAATTTTAGATTTATAGATAAAGACATTTCAAAACCTATCGAAATCAACGAAGATATTGATTATATAGTTCATGCTGCCAGCATTGCTTCTCCTGCTTATTATAGAAAATATCCAATTGAAACCGTGGAAGCCAATGTATGGGGTTTAAAAAATCTATTGGACATAGCAAAAATAAAGAATATTAAGAGCATGCTCTTTCTGTCTACCAGTGAGATATATGGGAATCCTGATCCTAATAACATACCTACCAGTGAAACCTATAATGGCAATGTATCTTGTATAGGATCTAGAGCATGTTATGACGAATCAAAAAGATTAGGAGAAACTTTATGCATCAATTATTGGAAAGAGTATGGAATACCAATAAAGATAGTGAGACCCTTTAACGTATATGGTCCAGGTTTAAGAATTGATGATAAACGGGTAATACCTGATTTTTTTAATGGAGCATTAAAAAGCAGTAAAATTGAAATTTATAGCGATGGAAACCCCACTAGAAGCTTTTGTTATATCAGTGATGCAATTTCAGGATTTATAAAGGTTCTAATGTCGAATTTTAATGGAGAGGTATTCAATATTGGCAATGATGAGGCGGAGTTGACTATGTATCAATTGGCAGAAAAAATTGCCGGCATTGTAGGGAAGGTTATTGTTGATTATAGCAAAAGCAATGAAAAGGAGTACCTATTAGATAATCCTCAAAGACGCTGTCCAGACTTAAGCAAGGCAAAAACGCTTATTAATTATGCTCCACATATAAATATCGAAGAAGGATTAAAAAAGCTCTTGGAGTCGTATAAGGTGACTTATAATTTTGATAAATAGTATGTAAAGGAAGTTTATTTATGGAAGATGTTGAATTGGTAAGAATAGAACCCTTTGAAGATGCTAGAGGCTATTTAAAAAAAACTTTTAAAAAAAGTTTCTTTGATACAAATAGGCAGATTGAAGAGATTTATATTCTATATAGCTGTAAAGGTTCTGTTAGAGGAAATCATTATCATAAGAAAAACATGGAAAGTTTTTTTATTATTAAAGGAACTGCTAAAGTAGCAATCAAAAATGTGAAAACTGGTTTTAGTCAAGAGTTTGATATAAATGAAAGTGATAACCTTCTGATGATAGTGCCTCCTTATGTAGCTCATGCCTTCAAAAATGAGAAGGATATAGAGTTAATAATATTGGCTATTGCAACAAAAGAATATGTTCAAATTGATAATGACACTTACAAACTAGTCATTTATGAATGATTATGAGAGTAGCAAAAAAGTTGGAAAAGCATATTCTGAATTAGAAGATAATACCTTATTGCAGCCGGAGGTGAAGGATTTGAAGGTAGTAATTCTTTGTGGCGGCAAAGGCACTAGGATAAAAGAGATGGCGGAGGATAATCCCAAAGCGTTGATAAGCATCGGTGGTCGCCCTATTATTTGGCATATTATGAATATATATTATAGTTATGGTTTCAATGATTTCATTTTGCCTATTGGCTACAAAGGAGAAAAAATAAAGGAGCACTTTATCGGCAACCAATGGAGAAATAATGATTTTGTTATTGATAATAGAGAAAATGATTTTAAAATAACAATATTGCAGGATTCCGAAAAATGGAGAATAACCTTTATTGACACAGGAGAAGAAACAATGACGGGCAGCAGGATAAAATGGATAGAGCCATATATTAAAGAAAAAGAATTTATGCTCACCTATGGTGATGGCTTAGCAGATATTAATATTAATGATTTATTGGCTTATCATAGGCATAGATGTAAGATAGCAACCATGACAGGTATAAAATCCAAGAGCCAATACGGAATGCTTGAGGTATGCGACGGTATAGCGAATAAGTTCGTAGAAAAACCTGAAACAGATCAAATAATTAATGGTGGCTTTTTTGTTTTAAATAAGGAAATATTTGATTATATATATGATGATGAGGGCAAATGCATATTTGAACAAGAACCATTGAGCAAACTTGTAAAGGATAAACAGTTAGCTGTGTATTCCCATGAGGGTTTTTGGATGGCAGTTGATACCTACAAAGATTATTTGGCGCTAAATGAAAATTGGGACTCAATAAAAGTTAAATTATATGGAAATAAGGATTGATGTCATGGATACAGCGATATGTACAATAATATCAAAAACAAGAGTCCATCATGTTTTAGCTCTCTATGAGTCAATCATTAACAATAATGTGCCATCCCAATTATTTATTTTTTGTGTAGATCAAGAATCATTTTCTTTATTAAAAAAAATGAACCTATCTAAAGCTATTACTATTGATTTTTCTGATCCAGAAGATTCTGTATTAATTGATATCAAGAAGGACAGAAAATTAAACGAATATTGTTGGACGCTGAAGCCTATTGTATTGCTATATATTTTTGACAATTACCTTAACATCGATAAAGTCATATACGCAGATGGAGATGTATATTTCTTCTCAGATCCTATTAAATTAATCAAAAGAATTAAGAAATGGTCTGTAATATTGACCACACATAAAGTAAGTAAAAAGGCCAATGGAGGGTTTATTTGCTTTCGAAAAGATATTAATAGTCTCAGTGCACTCAAATGGTGGAAAGAACAATGCATTAAATGGTGTTATTCCTATGAGGATAATGGCAACTTTGGCGATCAAGGTCATCTTGATAAATTGAGAAGGCTTTTTAAAAACATATATTATTTAGAGCATTGCGGTGTAAATGTTGCATCATGGAATCAACATCTATATGATATTAAAGTTAATAACGACACTGTATATATTAATGATTACAAATTGATTTTTTATCATTTCAGTGGCTTAAGAATGGTAAATAAGAGAGATTATGCGATGTGTTGGAAATTTAAGCCGGAAGGTTTTATATATGATCATTATATAGATATATTAAGAAAAAAGATTGATGAAATTGAAAGAGTAAATTTGGGTTTCTCTAATTACTTTTTTTCAGACTTTTAGTTAGGGGTTTTGCATATGAATATATCAATTATTGGAACAGGCTATGTAGGCCTGGTTTCAGGTGTTTGCTTGGCATATAAAGGACATAGAGTCATTTGCGTTGATAAAATTCAAAGTATAGTAGACAGCATAAATAAAGGAATTGCTCCTATCTATGAAGCGCATTTAGAAAGAATGCTTATAGATGTGGTTAATAACAACAATTTAAAGGCCACTACAGATTTGGAGCATGCAGTGATGAATACTCAAATATCAATAATCGCTGTTGGAACTCCATTTATAGGGGATAGTATAGATTTAAAATATGTAGAAGATGCAGCCTATGACATAGGAACTATATTAAAAAACAAAAAAGATTATCATGTTGTATGTGTAAAAAGCACAGTGATACCAACAACTACAGATACATTGGTGTTGAAAACACTGCAGCAGTCCTCGGGTAAAACTTTGGGAGACTTCGGTCTGGTGATGAATCCGGAATTTTTGAAGGAGGGAGAGGCAGTAGAAGACTTCTTGAACCCGGATAGAATAGTAATAGGTGCTATGGATGAAAAAAGCTTTGAGATGCTTAAAAATGTATATAAAGATTACTTTGATGCACCAATTTTAAAAGTAAACCCAAGGACTGCCGAAATGATTAAATATACTTCTAATTCTTTGCTGGCAACCCTTGTATCCTTTTCAAATGAGATTGCTGCTATATCAGAAGAGGTTGGGAATATTGATGCTCTAAAGGTTCTTGAAGGTGTAAGCTTGGATAGACGTATTACTCCCAATCCGGAGGGTAAAATAATAAAGCCTGATATAACAAAATATTTAAAGCCAGGTAGGGGATTCGGAGGAAGCTGCTTCCCCAAAGATGTAAAGTCATTGATAGCTTTTTCTGAAAAACAAGGTTATACTCCCCAAATATTAAAATCTGTGATTGAAGTCAATGAATCCCAGACTAGAAGAATGATAATCGCATTAAAGAGCGAAATTTCAGGCATTAAAGACAAAACAATAGCAATACTTGGATTGGCATTTAAGGCTAATACCGATGATGTGAGAGAGTCTCCATCAATAAAACTTATAGGAGAACTCCTTAAAGAAGGAGGCAAGTTAATCTGCTATGATCCTATAGCCATTGAAAATGCAAAGAAAGAATTGGCTAATAATATAAACATAAAATTTGTTGATAGATATGAAAAAGCTTTAGAACGTGCTGATGCTGCAATAATAATGACTGATTGGGATGTTATATTGAATATTGCCTTTGATGAATTTAAGAAGCTTATGAAAAACCCCACAATAGTTGATGGATGTAGGATATTCGATATAACCAAGGCTGAGTCGCATGGAATAAGATACGTGGGAATAGGGTATAGAGAATAAAAAGCAAAATATACATGATATGGCTGCTCTTTTTGATATAATTAAAAGAGCAGCTTTTATAAAGGGAGGAGAAATAAATGTCACAGGCAAAAATTAGCATATAAAATAGTTGCACTATACTAAACTTATTAGTAAAATGTACATAACATCTGAATATTTATAAGGATAGTGGCGTCAATATGAACAACGAAGAAAAAATACTTAATTTACTCGAGAATATGCAAACAGACATTACGACAATGAAAACAGATATTACAATAATGAAAACTAGTATTAATGACTTAAAAGAAGGTCAGGATAAATCAAATGCTCGCCTTGACCGTATGGAGGTAGAGCTAGCAGAAGTAAAAAGCATAGCTATAAAAACTCATGATAAGACAGCTCAATTAGTAGAATTTAGTAATGAAACTGATAATAAACTGGAAAGAATAATTGAGGAGAACAAATCGGTTCATGGGCTATTAGGTGAACATGAAATAAAAATAAGAACTATGCAAAAAAGACCTGTATAAGTTGTAGAAACAAATAAGCCGGCAATCCATTTGGATTACTGGCTTTAGTTATCAATTCATGGTCTGGGTGACAGGAATTGAACCTGCGACCTCTTGAACCCCATTCAAGCGCGCTACCAAGCTGCGCCACACCCAGATGTGTAAACCACATATAAAAATATAGCATATACAAAAGTAAATTTCAAGATATATTTCAAAATTCCATTCTTCTCTAGTGTTAGAGGCCTAATTTTATTATTTCGCTTTTTTTTGAAGGATATAAAAAATAAATGGAGAAATATATAAAAAGGTTATGTGAACCTTTATACTAAGCCTTTGAGGGAGTTAATAGCATGAGGAAAAGAAAAAAAGTATCATCATTTTATATATTTGTTGTATTATTTTTCATCATTATTGCGTCTTATGCTTATAGATATATTTTTTTAAACATTGACACAGAAATTGTAAAATATGGCGAGATGGAAAAATCTTTTAAAACTAGGGGAATAATAGTAAGAAATGAATGGACTTATAATTTTACTGGGGATACTGAGGTAAGAAACAAGGTAGAAGAGGGAGAAAGAGTATCTTTTGGTAAGAAACTTGCCGAGATAGTAAAAGGTGAAGAGCTTCAAGATGATTTACAGATTAGAATAAACAAGCTAAATGAACGCATTGCAGAAATAAACAATAGCACAAATGAGAATAACTTATTTGAAAAAGATAATGAGAAGCTAAGTAAAAGCATAGATGAAAAAGTTGAGTACATAAAAAAAATATCTAGTGAAGGTGATTTAGAAAAATTAACAGATGTTAAGGTTGAATTATCGTCAGATTTATATAAAAAGTCCTTGATATCAGGAGCGAATAGTTTCTCAGGTATAAATTTGGAGCAATTAAAAAAAGAAAAATCCCAATTGGAGGAATTATACAACACCAATATGGATACAATAGCTGCTAAAAGTGCTGGTATTGTTAGTTTTAATATAGATGGCTTGGAGCAGAACTTAAATCCTGAAAGCATTTCAAAATTTAGCGTTGATGATGTAAAAAGTCTAATAAACTCTCTAAGCAGCGTAAAAAACAAGGAAGAAAAGCTTAATGGATTAAAAGTAATTGATAACTTTTCCTGGTTTTTATGTATTATTGCTGATGAAAAACAGATCAACGGTCTCAAAGAAGGTAGTCGGGTAAAATTAGCTTTTAGTGGTTATGACGATTTACCTTTGAAAGCAAAGCTCAAACATATGTCAGAGCCTATTAATGGAGAATGTTTAGTATCCTTTGAGGTTACTGACAATATAAAAAACTTTTACAATGTAAGAATTGCAGATTTGAGGATCATTACTCATGAGTATGAAGGTTTATTGGTAGATGAGAGATGCCTTGTAGAGCTTGAGAAACAAAAGGGTGTTTATATAATAAAAGAAGGAGTAGTTAAGTTTGTGGCTGCTGAGGTAATTTCTACTGAGAATGGTTATGCTCTAATTAAAAACATTGATAAAAAAGAAGGAGTTACTCAGCAAAGCAGTTATATAATTAAGGTTTATGACGAGGTTATAAAAAATATAAATAGAGTGAAACCAAATCAGAGAGTTTTGTGAGAAGGAGGAACATAATTGCAATTGATTAGTAAAAATATTGATTTGATTAAAAATGAAATAAAAAAAATTTGCGATGATAAAGGGGGAGATTACGAAAAAATTACTTTAATTGCAGTAACAAAAACTATTGATTTATTCCGAATAAAAGAAGCCATAGCTTCTGGCATCAACGATATTGGAGAAAACAAAGTTCAGGAAATAATGGATAAGTATGAGGAAATAAAAAATCTTTCCAACTTTCACTTAATTGGGCATTTACAATCAAATAAGGTAAAATATATAATAGATAAGGTAAAGCTTATTCATTCTGTTGATAGTTTTAGTTTAATGGAAGAAATAAATAAGAGAGCAAAGAAATCCGAGGTAATCGCCAATATATTAATACAAGTGAATGTAGCTTGCGAAGATACTAAATTTGGCATTGCAGTAGAAGAATTAGAAAAGTATATTGATCATGCCTCAAAGCTTGGTAGTATAAGGGTGCAGGGATTAATGACCATAGCGCCATATTATGAGGATCAAGAAAAGGTTAGGCCTATATTTAAAATTCTTAAAAGAAAATTTGATGAGCTTTCAGATTTAGATTATAGGAATATTGAAATGAAGTTTCTCTCAATGGGTATGACAAATGATTACAAAGTAGCTTTAGAAGAAGGCTCCAATATGATTAGGATAGGTACTGGAATATTTGGAAATAGAGTTTATAATTAATAGGAGGTTACATTATGGCAGGAAAAATAATGAGCAAAGTTTTATATTTTATGGGAATAGGAGAAAATGCTGAAGAACAGGATGAAACAGAGAATGTAGTCCAAAAACCTATATTGGAGCCTGTCAGAAAAAGCAATATTGTGAGCATGCCAACAGGTGGGGGTCAAATGAAACTAATTTTGATCGAACCTAGCAATTATGATGATGTACAGGATATTTGTGATAATTTAAAGAATAAAAAGCCAATAATTATCAATTTTGAAAATCTTGATAAAGATATAGCTAGAAGGATGGTGGATTTTGTAAGCGGAGCAGTATATGCCATAGATGGCACTATACAGAAGGTATCTAACGGGATTGTGATAGCCGCTCCATCAAATGTTGACATATTAGGAAGCATTGGAGATATTGAAGGCGAAAACTTTGATTTTGAAAAATTCATGGATTGGTTAAAATAGAGGATTGTGAGTGATTTTATTTGAAGCAAATACTTATCTGGTCAGTTAGCAAGTTTTTTAGCATTATTTATATTCTTATGTTCGTCAGAATAGCATTATCTTGGGTGAGAGTTAGCCCCTACAACAAAGTGGTAAATACTATATATCAGATCACAGATCCTATACTAGAGCCATTTAAAAGACTGATAGATAGATTTGGGCTAAATACAGGAATGATTGACTTTTCTCCACTGATTGCCTATTTAGTGCTTCAGTTTGTGGAAAAACTTATTATTAGAACATTGTGGTTAATATAGTATATATGGAAACTTCGAAGTTAAAATATGATGAACAATTATTTATTAAGAGATTAGGAGATCTGGTTCAAAGTTCTAACAATAAACAATTGACAAGCTTTACTGATTTTTTAGATCCTAGGAAGCAAGTTATAATAGCAGATTATTTTAGAAAAAATAAAGATATATCTATTGAGTTTTTTGGTGGTTATGAGGAAGCAGAGAGAAAAATCTGTGCAATTTATAACGAAGATATTAGATTTGATAAAGATGAATTTCCCATTGATATATTGCATCTTGCTTGGAATTCTTATAAAAAAATAGGTCATAGAGACATCTTGGGTTACATTTTGGGTGCTGGCATAAAAAGAGAAAAAATTGGGGATATTATACAATATGATGACCAAGCCTATGTTTGCGTTGGTAGAGACATAGCTGGATACATAATAATTAATGTAGATAAGATTGGAAGCGTTAGTGTTGAAATTGATAATTATGAAGGGGCATTTCAGTTTTCAAAAGAAGAAAAAATAACAGCTTCAGTTGTTGCTTCTTTAAGGCTGGATTGTATACTAGCTGCGGGTTTTGGAGTATCGAGAACAAAAGCTGTAGAAGCTATTAAAAGTTCGAAGGTGTTTATAAATTGGAAAGTGGAAGATTCTTCTTCCAAAGAAGTAAAAGACGGAGATATAATATCCTGGAGAGGTAAAGGGCGAATTAGACTCAATAATGTTTCAGGTACAACCAAAAAAGATAGAATTAAAGTTAATATAAAAAAGTACATCTGATTGGGAGGTTATGTGTATGATGACTCCTATGGACATACGAAACAAGGAGTTTAAAAAAGGTTTTAGGGGATACGGTGAAGAAGAGGTTGATTTGTTCATTGACAAGGTGGTCAATGACTTTGAAAAGCTTTACAAAGAAAACATTGAATTAAAGGATAAGCTGAATGGAATTAATGAAAGGCTTGAAAGCTATTCGGAAATTGAGAAGACTCTCCAGAGCACTTTGATAATTGCACAAAAAACTTCAGAGGATATAATTGCTAATGCAAGGAAAGAAGCAGAGATTATAATCAGGGAATCAGATGAACAGAGAAGAAAAATTATGGCAGATGCAAATCAAGATGTAATAAGCATTAACAAGGAATATGAAGAGATGAGGAAACAATTACAAATATTTAAGACTAGATATAAGACCTTCTTAGAGTCAGAATTAAATAATCTTGATTCTTATTTTAAAGAAGTATAAATTATGCTCTTTCATCCCGAAGAGGCTGAGAGAGTTTTTATTTGGAATGGCATGCATAAGGGTATGCGGGAGGAATTAGGATGGAATTGCAATATATAAAAAAAGATGGCAATGAAAGAAAAGTGGTAAAAGCAGGCAGCGCAATTTTTGGCGATGGAGGTTTTTTAGTTATAGCAGGTCCTTGTGCTATCGAAGGCAGAGAAATGTTGATAGATACTGCCAAGCATTTGAAGCTTAGGAATGTTTCCGTGTTAAGAGGAGGAGCTTTTAAGCCTAGAACTTCTCCTTATAGTTTTCAGGGGCTAGAGATTGAGGGGCTAAAATACATGAAGGAGGCATCTGAGCTAACTGGAATGTCAGTAGTTACAGAAATTATGGATCCTAGAGATATGGATAGCATTTACCCATATACTGATATGTTTCAAATTGGATCTAGAAATATGCAGAACTTTCCTTTGCTTAGGGAAGTAGGAAGATATGATAAACCTGTTTTGCTCAAGAGGGGACTGGCGGCAACCATTGAAGATTTTCTTTTTGCGGCGGAATATATAGCGGTTGAGGGAAATGATGATATTGTGCTTTGTGAGAGAGGAATAAGAAATTTTGACAACTATACAAGAAATACTTTGGATATTTCAGCTGTTCCTCTTCTTAAACAGCTTAGCAAGTTACCAGTGATTATAGATCCAAGTCACGGCACTGGAGTAAGAAATCTTATACTGCCTATGACTTTAGCGGGTCTTGCAGCTGGCGCTGACGGAGTAATGATTGAGGTTCATCCATGTCCTCAGAAAGCGCTTTCTGATGGGGAACAATCTTTGGATTTTGATGATTTTGATAAGTTAATTGATAAACTAAACAGAGTAGAAAGTTGTTTTAAAGACATGAGAGAGTATTAATATTGATTATTAAAAATAACATGATAGATATATCTATCATGTTATTTTTTAAAATGAAAGATTTTGGGGAATAATATTTATGGAGGAATATGAATGAAAGAAGAGAGAATAGAGCAAATAGCTCTTATGTTAGAAAAAGCAAAATTAGGCGAATATGTTGATATGATGTCAAAACCTAAGAGATTGTTATATGTAAACTTTATTGCAGGGTTAGCTAGGGGGTTCGGAATGGCTATCGGCTTTACACTTTTGGGTGCTCTTGCATTATACTTCTTAAGAATGATGGTAATGCTGAATTTGCCATTCATAGGAGGCTTCGTTGCAGAAATAGTAAAAATAGTGCAAGATCATTTATAGGAGGCGGAATATTGAAAAAAGGAAAACTTATAGAGTATAAGAGTAAACTGATTAATTTAAAAAATCAGAGAGAAGATTCCCTTGCAGATAATCATCTAGGCTTAGGGGAGGCTATTAAAGATAATACCAGTGAATTGTCTTCTTATGACAACCATCCAGGGGATATAGGGACAGAAACCTTTGAAGCAGAAAAGAATCTTTCTTTTAGAAATAATAATAAGTTTGTTATTGGCGAGGCAAATGATGCACTAAGAAAAATTGATAACGGCACATATGGGCTGTGCGAGCATTGCAAAAAGGAAATAGCGGAAGAAAGGCTTGATATAATTCCTTATGCTAGGCTATGCATATCTTGCGAGGATGAATTCAGGCTAAAAGCTGAAGATCAAGAGAAAGGTAGACCTATTGAAGAACAGATACTGACACCTCCTTTTGGCAGGTCTTTCCGAGACAATTCATTGGAAGATAGCGTTATGTTTGATGGAGAGGATGCTTGGCAGGATGTAAACGTATATAATGATAGCATGGGATATGTAGAAAATGTGGAATCTATAAGCAATGAGCAATATAGAAAACAGCTTGAGTAATAAAATCGCATTTTTCTTTAGCATATGCTATAATCTTTTTTAGAATAAAGGGGGTATGTTTTTGTATTCGATTATAATTATTGGAGCAATAATTGCTTTGGACCAAGCTATCAAAAGTAAAGTTATAGACAAAATAATGCCTTATTCAAACTTGGAAGTTATAAAAAATTTTTTTTACATAACATATGTTGAAAATCGGGGTATCGCCTTTGGCCTATTTAAAGGTAATAGGGTGATTTTTATTGTAGCTACGTCCATCATATCTTTAATATTGGGCTTTTATATTTTTAAGTTTAGTAAAAAACATGTTGGAATTACTATTTGTCTTGCTTTGATAGTTGGAGGTGCCATCGGAAATCTTATAGATAGAATAAGGCTGGGATATGTGGTTGATTATATGCATTTTACAATTTTCCCACCTGTTTTCAATCTGGCCGATTCAGCAATTGTGTGCGGTGCTATAGTGTTAAGCATTTTGTTGATCTTTAGTAAAAATATAACTTTATAGTGAGGTCATTATGAATACTATAAATTTAGAAGCGTTGAATTCGGATATAGACAAAAGGCTTGATGTATTTTTATCAGAACATATTGAAGGTTATTCCAGAACTTACTTGAAGAGACTTATTGAAGATGGATTGGTTCTGGTTAAAGGAAAAACAAAAAAGGCAAATTACAGGTTAGACGTTGGAGATAAAGTATTAATTGAATTACCTGAACCCATATCCTTAGAGGCAAAAGCGGAAGACATTGATATTGAGGTTGTATATGAAGATGAAGATTTGCTGGTAGTAAATAAACCACAAGGTATGGTGGTGCACCCTGCTCATGGGAATTACAGCGGTACTTTGGTCAACGGTCTGCTCAATAGATGTGATGGCTTATCCGGCATAAATGGAGTGATAAGACCTGGAATTGTCCATAGAATCGATAAGGATACTTCAGGAGTAATAATAGTAGCCAAAACCAACGAAGCTCATATGGATTTATCACGGCAACTTAAAGAACATAGCATTAAAAGAAAGTACATTGCTTTGTTGGAAGGCAGACTGAAGGAGGAAAAGGGGATTATTAACGCACCTATTGGTCGGGATCCCAAAGACAGAAAAAGAATGGCTGTTGTGAGCAAAAACAGCAAGAATGCCATTACACATTATAAGGTTTTGGAATATTTTCAAGCTAATACATTGATAGAGGCTACTTTAGAAACCGGTAGGACTCATCAGATAAGGGTACATATGACTTATATAGGACATCCTGTGGTGGGAGACCCGGTTTATGGATACAAAAAACAGAAATTTAAACTGGAAGGCCAGCTTCTCCACGCAGGGCTTATTGGGTTTGCACATCCTAGGACAGGAGAATATATGGAATTTACTGCTCCTTTGCCGGAATACTTCAAAAATATTCTTGATATTTTAATGCGGGCAATATAGACAACTGTACTTGCCTATGGTAATATATTAAAAACATCCTTTAATCTAGTCCTGTGAGGCAAGAAAGGTGGCAATAGCGTTTTTGTACTTTGTCTGCCTTAAGGCAGACTTTTTTGGTTCATCCAATTAGGAGGTGTAAATATGGTTATAAAAAATGAATTGATGGATGAAAAGGCAATTGATAGGGCTATAACTAGAATAGCCCATGAGATAGTAGAGAAAAATAAAGGGATAGAAAACCTATGTTTACTTGGAATTAAAACAAGAGGCTTGCCTTTAGCAGCAAGATTAGCAGATAAAATTTTATCAATCGAAGGTGAAGCAATTTCTTATAAAGAAATTGATGTAACAAATTACAGAGATGATTTAAATGGTAAGGGTATTGAATTAAAGGTAGATATTCTAGCTTTCGAATTAGATTTGAAGGATAAAAAGGTTGTTTTAGTAGATGATGTTTTGTTTACAGGTAGAACTGTCAGAGCTGCAATGGATGCCGTAATGGATTTCGGAAGACCTGTCTCAATACAATTAGCCGTATTGGTAGATAGAGGTCATAGAGAATTACCTATAAGAGCAGATTTTGTGGGCAAAAACCTTCCAACATCAAGGAGCGAAAAAGTAATTGTAAATTTGAAAGAGATTGATGGCAAAGATATTGTATTACTGATAGAAAATGAGTAGTTTGTCAACTGCTCTATTTTTTTAAAAATTTGGAGGTGAAAGATATTAAGACATTGCTGAAAAATTGTACATTAATAGATGGCATTAATGATTACAAAGGACTATTTGATGTCTTGATCCAAGATGGAAGAATATGCAGGATAGATAGGCGTATTGATAATGTTGAATTTGATAGATGCATAGATGCAGAAAGTAATGCAGTGTTGCCTGGATTTATAGATATGCATTGTCATCTTAGGGAACCGGGATTTGAATATAAAGAAACTATAGAAAGTGGAAGTAAAGCCGCAGCAAAAGGCGGCTATACAACGATTTGCTGCATGCCTAATACTAAGCCAGTTATGGATAATATTGATTCAATTAAAAAGCTGAAGGAGAAAATAAATAAAAGTAGTGAAATAGAAGTAATACCTATTGGTGCATTGACTTTAAATCAGCAAGGAGTTGAAATATGTGATCTGGATGCATTGGTAGATGAAGGTGTGATGCTATTTTCAGATGATGGATATCCTGTAATGGATAATTCTATAATGTTTCAAGGCTTGAAGGAATCTTTAAAGAAAAAAATTTTAATAATAGATCATTGCGAAGACATTAACTTGGTCAAGGGCGGAGTAATAAATGAAGGAAATGCTTGTTCAAGGTTGGGGCTAAAAGGGATACCAGCACTGGCGGAGGAGTTGCAGGTTATGCGGGACGTGATGATGTCCCAATACACAGGTGCAAGAATACACATTGCCCATATAAGTACAGAGAACTCTCTTAATATAGTTAGAATGGCAAAGCAAAAAGGCATAAAAGTCAGCTGTGAGGTAACTCCCCATCATATATCGCTTTCAGAGGAAGATATTGTAGCTCAAGACACCAATTTTAAGGTAAACCCTCCTTTAAGAAGGACTGAGGACGTAAATGCATTGAGGCAAGGATTGAAGGAAGGAATAATAGACGTTATTGCTACAGACCATGCACCGCATAGCTCTTCCGATAAGCCAAAATGTTTTTATGAGGCGGCTAATGGAATATCAGGCATTGAGATTAGCTTTTCTGTATGCTACACATATTTGGTAAAGACAGGCATTTTGACTTTGGGAGAGCTAGTTAGAAAAATGAGCTATAATTCGTCTGAGCTTTTGAACCTAGGAAAAGGGAAAATCATGGAAGGAAGTATTGCAGATTTAGCAATCATAGTTCTAGGTGCTGAATTTGTAGTAAATAGAAATAAATTTGTATCAATGGGTAAAAATACTCCATATCACGGCAAAAGCCTATGGGGTGAAACATTGATGACTATCTTCAAGGGCAATATAGTATATGAGAAAGAAGGGATATTAAATGTTTACAGATAAGCTGATTGAAAGGATTGTGGAGCTCAGAAATCATTCTATAGTAGGCATTGATCCGCATTACAGCATAATACCAGATTATATTAAGCGTGACCTAATCAGGGATAATGGAGATAATATTGAAACCAAAACAGAAATATTATATACCTTCAGCAGGGAGATTATTGACAATACATATGATATTGTGCCTGCAGTAAAGCCACAAATAGCTTTTTTTGAAAGATATGGTTCATGGGGTTTGAGAGCATTGGAAAGGGTTTGCAGCTATGCCAAGAGGAAAGGGCTCTTTGTTATAGTAGATGTCAAAAGAGGCGATATAGGAAGCACTTGCGAGGCATATTCTCAGTATTATTTAGGCGATGAAGAGGGTTCCTTAAGCTGTGATGCAATTACTATAAATCCATATTTGGGGAAGGATTCTATTGATCCTTTTATTGAAAAGTGCATAAAAGGTGAAAAAGGGATTTTCGTTTTAGCAAAAACCTCGAATAAATCTTCCGTTGATATTCAAGATAAAATTTGTGATAACAAAAAAATATATGAGCATGTGGCAGAACTCATTGCTCAGCTTGGTAAAGGCTATGAGGGTGAAAGAGGGTACAATTCAATAGGTGCAGTTGTGGGAGGCACCTTTAAAGAAGAAGGAGAAAAGCTTAGAAAAACTATGAAGAATAGTTACTTTCTTGTCCCAGGATATGGAGCACAAGGAGGAAAGGCACAAGATTTGACTGGATATTTCAATGATGATGGTTTGGGTTCTGTTATTAACTCTTCAAGAGGAATAATAGGAGCATACAAATCAGAAAAATATAGGGCTGATTATGATGAAAGGTCATTTGGTGCTGCAGCTAGAAGAGCTGCTATAGATATGAGAGATGATATTAATAGATATTTGAGAGAAGCAGGCAAAATTGCTTGGTAGGAGGTTGTTATATGCGATGTGAGATTTGTACAATAGTAGATAATTACAGAGTAGCAACAGATACTTACAAAATGGTTATAGAGTCTAAAAGCATAGTTTTTGAGGCCTCGGCAGGGCAATTTGTCCATATCAGAGTTGGAGGAGAATATGATCCTTTGTTAAGAAGACCTATAAGTATTTGTGAATTTGATAAAGAAAAAGGCTATTTAACTTTATTATATAGGGTATGTGGTAAAGGAACAAAGTTGTTTGTGAATACCAGACCTGGAGATAGTCTGGATATTATGGGACCATTGGGTAAAGGATTTCCAGTTTTTAATACTGAACTAACCCGCCCTAAGTCCAGTATGGACTCGGCTAACACTCAGCGGGGGTTGAATCTCCCACTGAGTGAAGTCTCGTTCAATGATAAAAAAGTTGCTGTCATAGGTGGAGGCATTGGAATAGCGCCTTTGTTGGAGTTGTGCAAAAATCTTAATAAGCCAGATATTTATTTGGGCTTTAGAGATGAAACTTATATGGTTGATGAGTTTTCTGAACATGCAGGAACATTTTATCTCTATACTGAGGATGGAAAAGAAGGATGCAAAGGATATCCTATAGAAGCGCTTGCAAAAAACATTAACAATTATGAAGTGGTTTATGCCTGTGGACCAAAAATAATGCTAAGCAAAACCAAGAACCTATGCGAAGCCAATTCTGTAGAATGCTATCTTTCTATGGAAGAAAAGATGGGCTGTGGCATAGGGGCATGTCTTGTGTGTGCATGTAAAAGTGCTCAAGACGATTTATATAAAAAAGTATGCGTAGATGGACCAGTATTCAATAGTAAAGAGGTGAAATTTAATGATTGATATGAGCGTTGATATTGGAGGTCTTAAGCTGAAAAATCCAGTGTTAGTTTCCTCTGGCACTTTTGGATTTGGTAGAGAGTATTCGGATTTTTATGATTTGAATCTATTGGGAGGTATCGCAGTAAAGGGAATAACTATGAAGCCAAGGAAGGGGAATAAGCCTCCCAGGATAGCAGAGACTGCAGCAGGAATATTAAACAGTGTAGGTCTTGAAAATCCCGGTATCAATAATTTTATAGAACAAGAACTGCCTTTTTTCAAAAATTATGATGTGCCAGTTATAGCCAATATTTCAGGAAACACTATCGAGGAGTATTCAATTATGGCAAAAGAATTAGGGAACAGTGTTGATGCAATTGAGCTTAATGTTTCTTGCCCAAATGTTAAGGAAGGTGGCATTGCCTTTGGAACAAAATCGGAATTGGTATATAAAGTTACAAAAGCGGTTAAAAAATGCTGCAAGACCCCTTTAATCGTTAAGCTCTCTCCTAATGTAACTGATATTACTGAGATGGCATTAGCCGCAGAGAAGGCTGGAGCAGATTGCATATCTTTGATTAATACAATTGTAGGCATGAAAATAGATATTGAGAACAAAAGACCATATTTCGACAATATTGTGGCTGGATTATCGGGTCCTGCTGTGATGCCTATAGCTCTTAGAATGGTATGGCAAACTGCGCAGAAAGTTAAGATCCCTATTATTGGTATGGGAGGAATTAGCACATGGAGAGATGCTATTGAGTTTATTATGGCAGGAGCCGATGCTATTTCTATTGGTACTGCTAATTTCTATAATCCATACGCACCCATAGATGTGCTGAGAGGCATAGAGAGCTACATGAGGGAAAAGGGTATTAATAAGATTGAAAAAATAAAAATAAATAAAGGAGCAAAAAATTATGAATAATCATGAGATAAATGAAATACTTATTAAATGTGGAGTACTATTAGAGGGGCATTTTTTATTGACATCAGGCAAGCATAGCAACAAATACTTACAATGTGCAAGACTTTTCCAATATCCAAAATACAGCGAATCTATCTCCATTGCACTTTCAGATAAATTAAAAAATTTCAATGCAGATATTGTAATTGGACCTGCTATAGGAGGCATTATTCTTGCCTATGAGGTAGCCAGACAATTAGAGGTAAAAGCTTTATTTGCTGAAAGAGAAAATGGCATTATGACACTCAGGAGAGGCTTTAGCATTGCTGAAGGCTCAAGA
>JAQUTA010000002.1:82721-91583 GCA_028709965.1 Lutispora sp. | reverse complement strand
CCAAATACAAAAGCTTCTCAGATGCTGCCTCTAAGCTTTATATTTCCCAATCTGCAGTAAGTCAATCCATCAAAATCCTTGAGCAGAAACTTGGCTGCAGGCTTTTTATTCGAAATACCAAAAATATAAGACTTACAATTGAAGGTGAAAAGCTTTTTGCCTATGTGGAGCAGGCTGTCAATCTTTTTTCCACAGGAGAGCGGCTCATAGATGAAATGAGTGACCTGAAAGAGGGCGAAGTAAGAATAGGCGCCAGCGATACCATATGCCGTCATTTTCTACTGCCTTATATAGAAAAATACAATACTCTATATCCAAATATAAAAATTCGTATAATCAACAGAACATCCCCTGTATGCATCAGCCTATTGGAAAAGGGAGATGTGGATATAGCAGTAGTGAATATTAACGAAAAATATGATAATAAAAACTTTAAAGTCCGAATGCTAAGACAGGTTGAAGATATTTTTGTAGGAGGAAAAAAGTTTAGTGAATTGAAGGGCAAAGGAATATCACTGGCCGAGCTAACCAAATATCCTCTATTAGCTTTAGAAAAAAATACAAATACCAGAGTTTCTTTCGATAAACTATTCCAGCAACATGGTTTGGATGTGAAACCGGAAATAGAGCTTTCCAGCACAGATTTACTTATAGATATGGCAAAAATAGGCCTTGGTATATCCTATGTGACAAAAGAAGCTGCCTCTATAGCCATTGATGAAGGCAGCTTGTTCCAAATAAAGCTGGGGAAAAAAATAAGCCCCAGGTATCTGGGGCTTATGACATACAAGGATGTCCCTCTCCCGGCAGCCGCCCAGGAGTTTGTCAATGTGATGCTTGGAGCGTAAGACTAGGTAGTTGTAATATACTACAACTCAACTTGAGTAAAATTTGAATTAAGCTCACCTACCACGAATATAAGTAAACTTTCCTTCATTAAACTCATTAGTTGCAATAGAAACAGGTTTTTTAGAATTGCATCCTGTAAGGGGATGAGCTCCATCCACTAGTTTTCTTGCTCTCTTGCCTATTACAGTACATAGTGTAAATGCGCAGTCAACTTTCTTCATCAATTCATTTATTGAAGGATTCATCATAACACATTTCTCCTCAAACATTTATTTGCTGAAATTCGCTCAGCATATACCAGTAACCATTCATTGCAATCAAAAAGACTTTCTTAATTAATTTCCGCGAATGCGATCACATAAGAAATTATGTTTTAAGACTTATCCTCATTATTTTTAAATGCAGGTCATTGAACGAGACTTCATTCAGGGGGGAGATTCAACTCCCACTGAATGTTAGTCGAGTCCATACTGGACTTAGCCGCCCTTGGACACCCGCCGCCTGCAAAGGCGGGGGTCTTAGGGCGGATTGGTTCAGTGATTAAGAGTTATAGATTTGAATATCTGATAATGTATTTGAGATAAGGGCAAATATAATTGAACTATTAGCACTCTTAAGCGATGAGTGCTAATAGTTCAATTATACCTGTATATTACTGCCACGTCAATATATTTCTGAGAGTCCATCCATTTTATGTATATAACCTCAATTGACAAAAGCATCTTGCACTTTTTACCATATTATAGACGACAAGCCACCGGCGTCATTCCCACTCGATTGTTGCCGGGGGTTTTGGGGTAATGTCATATACTACTCTGTTTACGCCATCTACTTCATTTACAATCCTTGAGGATATCTTTTCTAGTACCTCATAGGGTATTCTTGCCCAGTCCGCTGTCATGGCATCCTTGCTGTGTATGGCTCTTACTATTATTGTATGACTGTAGGTTCTTTCATCCTGATGCACGCCTACGCTTTTTATATCCGGTATAGCTGTGAAGTATTGCCATATGCTTCTATGAAGATTTGCATTTCTTATTTCTTCCCGTAATATAGCATCGGATTCTCTTACTATATGGAGTTTGTCACTTGTGATTGCTCCTAAAACTCTCACTCCTAGACCAGGTCCTGGGAAGGGCTGTCTCCATATCAAATCTTCGGGTATTCCCAGCTTTAGCCCAATCTCTCTTACCTCATCCTTGTATAGAGGTCTTACAGGCTCTACAAGCTTCAGCTTCATATCCTCAGGCAATCCTCCTACATTGTGATGCGATTTGACTAGACCGCCTTTTTTATTACCGCTTTCCAAAACATCTGGATAAATTGTGCCTTGTACTAGGAAATCAATCTCTCCAAGCTTTTGGGCCTCTTCTTCAAAAACCCTTATAAACTCTTCGCCGATTATTTTTCTCTTTTTCTCTGGGTCATCTACCCCTGCCAGTTTATTCAAAAATCTATCTTGAGCATTGATCCTTATAAGGTTCATATTAAACTGCTTTCTAAAAATTGTTTCTACCTGATCGCCTTCGCCTTTTCTCATCAGACCATGGTCCACAAATATACAGGTGAGTTGATCGCCTACAGCCTTATGTACCATTACTGCTGCCACTGAGGAGTCCACTCCGCCGCTTAGAGCACAAATAATTTTTTTGTCTCCAACAGTATTTCTTATTTCCTTTATTGATTCTTCTATAAAATTATTTATATCAAAGCCTTTATCAAAATTTCTTTCCATAATTCACGATCCTTTCTTAGTCGCCAGTCGCGTGTCCCCAGTCGCCAGCCCCTGGACAAGGCTTCGAAGAATTGCTCAATACCAGAGACTAGAGACCGGAGACTAGGGACTGACCAAAAAAACTACCCAATACTTGCTATCATAGACTATAGTTCGGTGCTTCTTTGGTTATTTGAACATCGTGGGGATGGCTTTCTCTGAGGCCTGCGGCCGTTACTCTTATGAATTGGCCGTTTTTCCTCAAATCCTCTAAGGTAGCTGTCCCGCAATAGCCCATGCCGGAGCGAAGTCCTCCTACCAATTGGAATATTGTATCTGCCAAAGCTCCCTTGAATGGCACTCTGCCTTCAACGCCTTCCGGCACCAGTTTCTTGGCATCCTCTTGAAAATATCTGTCCTTGCTGCCACATGCCATAGCAGCCAAGGAGCCCATGCCTCTATAAACCTTAAAGCTTCTGCCTTGATAAATTTCTCTTTCCCCTGGGCTCTCTTCCGTGCCTGCAAACAAGCTTCCTATCATTATCACTTTCGCCCCTGCAGCAATCCCTTTCGCAATGTCTCCGCTGTATTTGACGCCTCCATCAGCGATTACAGGCACACCATATTTATCAGCTTCCATTGCACAATCATATATAGCAGTAATTTGGGGAACACCTATGCCTGCCACCACTCTTGTAGTGCATATGGAGCCTGGGCCTATTCCTACCTTTATTGCATCTGCCCCAGCCTCTATAAGCTCTCTTGTAGCTTCTGCAGTAGCTACATTTCCTGCTATTATCTGAATATGAGGATAATTAACTTTTATCTTTTTTACAGCTTCTATAACGCCCTTTGAATGACCATGAGCAGTGTCCAATACAATTACATCAGCCTTGCCCTCTACTAAGGCTTTAACTCTCTCCATCATGTCAGGAGTGACTCCCACAGCTGCTCCTACAATAAGCCTCCCTCCTTCATCCTTGGCAGAATTAGGGAATTGAATGGCTTTTTCTATATCCTTTATTGTGATTAGTCCTTTTAGATAGCCATGATCATCCACTAAAGGCAATTTTTCGATTTTATGCTTTTTCAATATACTCTCTGCCTGAACCAAATCAGTGCCCACGGGGGCTACTATTAAGTTTTCCTTTGTCATCACTTCATGTATGGGTCTTGACATATCTGTCTCAAATCTTAGATCCCTGTTGGTAAGAATCCCCACCAGTTTTCCTATCTCATCTACTATTGGGACGCCAGAAATCCTATATCTTTCCATAAGCTCCATAGCATCCGCTATTATGTGATTAGGTGATAGATAAAAAGGATCTACGATAACACCATGCTCTGATCTTTTTACCTTGTCTACCTCCATTGCCTGGCTCTCTATTGGCATATTCTTATGGATAATCCCTATTCCGCCTTCTCTTGCAATTGCAATAGCAAGTCTTGCTTCTGTGACAGTATCCATGCCTGCGGACATTATTGGGATATTAAGTTTAATCTTTTTGGTAAGCATAGTAGATACATCTGTTTCTTTTGGAAGAATTTCCGATTTTGCAGGAATCAAAAGCACATCGTCAAAGGTCAATCCTTCCTTTAAAAACTTTTCCATAATTACACTCCTCGCTTCATTTAATATTGCCGTATTTCTTTATTTTATCTATTATATTTAATGTATATTTATTTGTCAAAGCATTTAAAAAAATACTTTAATGTAGAAAATTATTATCATCAAGAGGTAGTTATTGTTACTTTTAAGCTCAGGATATACCCAAGCTTAAGATTCATCAGTATCTCTCTAATGTCTTGCTGAATATTTCTGTATAAGTCAACTTTCCATTAATACGTTCTGATTTCATAAGGCTAATTTTCTTTACTTCCATTTTCATTGCTGGAATAGATTTGGAAAATCTGTTTCTATCAAAGTTATCGTCTACCACAACCTGCCTACCCAGCGTTAGATGAGGTTTATACTCTCGTTTTTCAATTCGGAAACCTGCTTTGACAAGCTCTGTGAAAAGCTGATCATTAATTGATGAAAGAGTATTGTTTTTCCCAACACCAATCCAATAGATATCCCCACCGTCCCGTTTAAAACTTCCTAAATCATTGATGCTCAGCATGAATGATTCTACATCTAGCTTATCCATTGCAGCTTTTACGCTGCTAATTTTTTCAGGTGCTACTTCACCAATGAATACAACCGTTAGATGTAGATTTTCTCTATGGGTAAATTTACCCTTTAACGCAACCTTTTTAAGTCTCTGCATGATGTCACTAAGTTTATCCTTTATTTCTTCATTAAAGTTTATGGCAATAAATAATCGCACATCCATGATATATTTCCACCTTATCATTGAACTAGAATCAGTCATGTAGTCCTTATTATAACACATGTGACATAAATTTAAAGCCCAGGGTATTCCCTGAGCTTTAAAACCGTACTGTCTTCTTTATTTTCCTGCTGCTTGTTTTACTGCTTTTTGGTGGGCTGAATCAACTTTATTGGTACCATGGGTTCGGCTATTGAGAAAATGAATGTCAAAATGCCCATTCATATTATTGCCCTTTACCGTATCTAAGTTAGTACCGGTACCAAAGCCACCGCTTCGACCTTTCACTGTGACATTTTTTGGTTTTGATTCCAAACCTGCATGAGGCATTCCTGCCATTGAGGCAGCAATACGCTTATCCCCTGTCACTACTATAATAGGTCTTCTATTCCAACTCCAGTTCCCACCGTAAATCTCTTTCATTATCTTGGTGTCTTCTGCTGTCTTGGTCTCACAATCTGCGTGGTTTCTGCCATAAGTTCTCATTATGTTAAAGCTTTTGCCTGTCCATAAGTCAATTACCTTGGCTTCTGCTCCCCTATAGAATATTCCTTCAACCTTTGACCACCAATCTAACAATTCTCCATATTTTCCATCCTCGACTGAAGAATCGTATGTATCTTCTTTGCGATTTACATCGCCCCTGTTTGAAGCTGATGCTGATTGGATTCCTCCGAAAAGTTTATCAGCAGTTTTGGGACCCATTATGCCATCCACTGCCAAGCCTTTGCTTTTTTGAAACTGTTTCAATGCAGCTTTAGTCTGAGATCCCACAACTCCATCAATACTTCCTTTGTAAAAACCTAAGCTTTTCAGAACCGCTTGAACGTCCTTCATGCTATAGGCATTAGAGTTGCCACGATTGGCTACGATATTGCTGCTTGTCCCTGTTTTTGACAAAGCTGTTTGTGTTGCGACTCCAGCAATACCGTCTTGCTTAAGTCCACTTTTTGCCTGAAACTTTAATACGGCACTCCTCGTCAGATTACCATAATAGCCTGTTGTGTTTGAATTAAAGTAACCTAATGACTTTAGCTTTGTCTGAAGCTGCACAACTTGCGTTCCGGTGCTTCCAGTTTTCAATGTATCTCCAAAAACTGGAGTGACCATTAACAAAGCCAGTACCATAAAAAAGAGTACTAGTTGTCTCTTCCTCATACTACTCTCCTCTCTTATGCTTACGAAGTTAGTTGACGGGTTCGGGTAGAGAGTACCCTGCGTGGCAGCCCACGATTCACCCCAGAATTATCCTCCGCTCCCTTCATGGGATTCAGCTAAACAGTACGGCTCTTTATAGTTTACATAACTAATAAGCCTGTTTCAATGGTAATTCCAACCATTGAAACAGGCTGTATTATATACACCTATATTATTTAGCCACAAGAAATTTGGATAACATATTTGCAAGCTTTGCTAATCTGTCGGTAATAGTCAGCTTTTGTGTGCAGCTGCCTTCACAATTCTTGCAATTGATGCAGCTTTTTATGCCGCTTATATAGCTTTCCAGTTTAAACTTTGATTTAAGAAATTCTGCATATTCATTGATAGGACTTTCTCCTAAGAGAAGGTATTGATTGTATAAATCCATATATTCAACTATATCGAGATCTTTAGGGCAGTCCATGCAGTAGCCGCAGGAAGTACATAGCTCATTGAGTGATTCCCGGATGTTTTCCTTTATTTGTGAAATCTCTTCATCTGTCAGCTCTGTCAGATTCTCTACAGCCTTAATATTTTCATCTATTTCCTCTAACTTGTTAAAGCCTGACAACACAACATTGATTCCCTTATGGCTTGCATTAAATCTCAACGCTGCTTGTACTGCGGTCTCCCCTGGCCTCTTTATGAGAAATTTAAAATAATCACTATTCCTGCCGATTATCCCACCGCCTAAAGGGTTCATAGTGACTACTGGCACATTATGCTTATAGGCGGCTTCAACACCCTTTTCCCTATAAGGAAAGTTGATAATGTTGTAACCTAAGGTCACTGCTTCAAAATATCCGTCCTCAATAATCTTGGCAATTTCTTCTCCCTTGGCATGGGTAGTAAAGCAAACATGCTCTAGCAGTCCTTCTTCCTTGGCTTTCATAGCACCTTCCAAGGGACCACCTTTGCTTATTACCTTTTCATATTTATCCAAATCCAAAATACACCACATATTGTAGAAATTTATTTTGGAAACATTGAGTCTTCTTAGAGATTCTTCTATTCTTCGCCTTACATCATCAGCAGTGGGATCAGAATTGGCAGAGCTCTTAGTTGATACAAAAAACTCTCCCGGCATACTCTGAAAAGCTCTTCCCATTATAAATTCACTTCTATCGTCGCAATAGCCCGGTGCAGTGTCGAAATAGTTGATACCCATTTTGTTGGCATATCTGACCATTTCAACTCCATAATCCTCATCCTCGGGAAACCTCATGCCCCCAAAACCAATTACAGATATGCTTTTTCCTGTTTTGCCATAGTTTTTATATTGCATTAAAACCCCACCCCCAATACTTTATTTTATAACCTTTATAGTATCTCCAGGTCTTACAGTTCCTTCTTTTAAAACCTTTGTGAAAATTCCTTCAGTAGGCATTATACAGCTGCCTATTTGTTGAAATATGGCACAGCCTACATGACATTCCTTGCCTATTTGGGTAACCTCCTGAATTGTATCACCTATTTGAAGCTTAGTGCCTACTGGAAGCTCGAATAATACTATACCCTCAGTGGTGAGATTTTCTGCAAATTTGCCGGTACATAGTCCTTCTATTCCTAAGGCTTTCATTTTGTCGATGCTCTCGGTTCCCAAAAGGCTTACCTGTCTATGCCAGTTTCCTGCATGAGCATCCCCGACCAAACCATGATCTATTTTGAAATATCCTTCATCAATAGGAGTTTTAATAACTCCCTTTGTTTCACTTATATTTACAGCCAAAATTTTACCTTCCACGTTTTATACAACTCCTTATATGTTTATTTGGTGCACCAAGGGACAAAAAGAACCGTCCCCGGTGTCCCCCAAGGGACAAAAAGAACCGTCCCCGGTGTCCCCCGGTGTCCCGCTTAGCCACCGATGCGGATCATGTCACGATCTATTGCTTCGCCACTATTTAGGTGGTGTTCCGATGGCTTTTGCAATATAGCGCTTTCTATGAGTCCTTTCACATTTTGCCCTTTTCTTATGGTTTGTAAAACATCTATTTCCTGATTAGAGTGCAAGCAGGGTTTTATCTTGCCATCGGCAGTAAGTCTCAGTCTATTGCAATTGCTGCAAAACTGGTGACTTATTGGATTGATAAGACCTACTTTGCCCAATCCTCCCGGTAACACATAGTATTCTGCCGGGCTGGACTTGTCCCCTCCAGGGGCAGGCGTGAGCTCCTTGAATCTTTCCAGCACCGTAGTGTTGGGAATAAAGTTCTCCCTCGCCCAATTGGCAGCTTGGCCTATGGGCATGAGCTCAATAAATCTGACTTGAATATCTTCATTTCTTGTGAGTTCCACAAGGTCTTCTATTTCGTCATCATTAAAGCCACCAATCAAAACCGTATTGATCTTAATCGGAAAAAGCCCTACTTTTTTGGCTTCTTCTATGCCTTCCAATACATCTTCTATATTACCAAAACGTGTGATATCTTTATATTTTGACCGTTTCATAGTATCCAAGCTTATGTTGACCCTATTGAGTCCTGCCTTCTTCAATTCCTTGGCATACTTTTTAAGCAAAATCCCATTGGTAGTAATAGCAATATCCTTGATTTCATCCAATTTAAAAATTTTCTCGATCAAACCAGTTATACCATAGCGAGTTAAGGGCTCGCCTCCGGTTATACGCACTTTTTTGATCCCCAATCCGACGCAGGCTTCTACTACCTGATATATTTCTTCAAGGGTCATTATGTCGTTATGACATTTTTTATCCTTGATGCCTTCCTCCGGCATGCAGTATCTGCATCGCAGATTGCATCGATC
>JAQUTA010000002.1:0-82621 GCA_028709965.1 Lutispora sp. | reverse complement strand
CCGTGTAATTCAGTGCAACCTTCAGTGTCTTTCAGTGGTTTCCGTCCCCCTCCCCAGAACTTGCCGCCCTATACTCCTGAGCTCTGAGTTCTGAGTTCTGAGTTCTATATTATCTCTCCTGTGTTTTCCGTCCCATATCCACCCATGCTCTGGAGGTAGTTTTTGAATTCTTGGGACATTATAACTTCTATAAACAATTCTATCATATCTTCACCCAAAAATGCTCTAGGAATTGCAAAATCATAGTCTTCTTCTCCTATAGGAATGAAATCCAAGTTCATGGCTTTTGCTGCGGAATATACACCCACTCCCATATCTGCTGTGCCAGATGCTATAGCGGCGGCTACTGCCATATGGGTGGTCATTTCTCGCTCGTAGCCACGAATCTTCTCTGCATCAAGATTGGATTTTTTTAAGAGATAGTCTACCAATATCCTAGTGCCCGCACCTTTCTGACGATTTACAAATCCTATATCTTCTCTCATCAAATCCTCGATACCTTTAATGCTTTTAGGATTGTTCTTCTTTGTCATGATGCCTTGAACTCTTTTTACACCTTTGATAAGAGCCATATCTATATTGCTCAGATATTTTTTTATATACTCTATATTATATATTCCAGTCTTCTCATCCAACAGATGTATGGGTGCTATATGAGCCTCTCCTCTGCGGATGGCCATTATACCTCCCATGCTTCCTACATGAGCTGAGGAAAGGTTGTAGCCTGAGTTTTTCCTATGCATCATATTTCCTGCTATGTCCATTATAAGATCATGGCTTCCAATAGATACTATTGTATTTTGGATATCTTCCAAGTCCTTCAGAAGCTTAACCTTTATTTTTTCTCCTGCTTCAAAGCCTTCACTAGTCTGGGGGATTTCCAGTATTCCATCAGCTCTCACCAAGGACATGGTGACACCGGCACCTCTATTAAGGGGTGTGGCAATCAAATTGTCCATAACCTTGCCTAGCTTTATTCTTACATATTCCTTATTCTTCAGTGAAGAAACCATCCTTTTGGAAAGCACTGCTTCTACAGTCTTTTCTTCTTTTATAGGTCTGCCTGACCACTTATTTATCAATGCTTTTGCAAATATTTCAAATACAACCCATGCGGATACAGGGTACCCCGGCACTCCGATGACAGGCTTGCCTTGTATCAGTCCCAATATGGCAGGCTTGCCCGGCTTTGTTGCTATACCATGGAGTATCAGCTCTCCCAAATCCTTAACAAGCTTGGCGGTATAATCCTCTGAACCTGCAGAGGAACCCGCATTTATCACAACTATATCATTTTCCATAGCTGCATTTTTCAGTGCAGCTTTCAGTTTCTCATAATCATCAGGGACGGGAGCATATCTTTTGGGCTCTCCTCCGTATTCTATGACCAAACCTTCGAATATGCGTGAATTGGATTCAATAATATCTCCAATGCGAAGCTCTTCTCCCGGCTCAACTATCTCTGTGCCTGTGGGAATTATTCCCACCTTGGGCTTTTTATAGACTGCTATCTCAGTGATTCCTCCCGATAGCAGAGCTCCAATATCTACAGGGCGTATTATATGATTTGACGGGATGATCATCTCATTGGCTACTATGTCTTCTCCTATAGGTCTTATATGCTGCCAGGGAAATGCAGGGCTGATTATCTTTACTCTATCTTCTCCTGCCTCAGCAATATCTTCTATCATTATTACCGCATCATAAGGATCTGATATGGAATCCCCGGTATCTACATACTTATAATGATTCTCTTTTTTGAGGATTACAAGATTCACTTCAGAGGCTTCAAAGGTGTCCTTTGCTTTTACTGCTATGCCATCCATAGCTGAAGCATTGAAATTGGGAGAAGAATAAATGGCAAACACAGGGTCTGCTGTCACTCTACCCAAGGAACCTATGACAGGAATCTTCTCCGTTTGCTGTTTTTGTCCTGATCTATCCAAAAAAAGCTTCAAAGCCTCATCTACATCCATATTTTCCAAATACAAATTTCTATCCATCGTATCCCATCCCTTTTGTATATTATTAAAACAATGTCACTCTAACCTTTTCGCCCTTTTTAATGCCTTCCTTGTTTTCAGATATCTTTATATAGCCTATGGATTTGGCTACTGTTGTAATAGCAGCAGATTTTCCATAGATGGGCATGGCTACGTAGCCTCCATCTTTTTCTTCCAGTTCAACAGGCTGATAGGTCTCTTTGCCCGGTGCCGAATGAATATTTTCTCCGCACAAAGCCTCTATATATATTATGTCTTCACTGGTTGAGTAATATTTTCTTATTAAATAATCCACAAACACTTTGAATATGACCATGGCAGAAGAAGGATGCCCCGGTAAGCCAAACAATGCTTTGTCTCCTGTTCTCCCTATTATGGTAGGCTTTCCCGGCTTAACCGCCACCCCATGGACGAATACCTCTCCATCATCCATAGACTCTATAGCTTTGGCTGTCATATCCTTAGCTCCAACAGAGCTTCCCCCTGACAGTATAACTATCTCAGAGACCTCTAAAGCCTTATTAATAGCTTCTCTTAGTTTCTCAAAATCATCAGGAACTAGAAGCTTAAGACTTACCTCAGCTCCACATTCTTCTGCCATGGCAGAAATGAGGTGAGTGTTAATGTCTCTTACTTCACCGATTCCAACTTTACCGAAGGAATTTACTATCTCATCTCCCGTGGATATGACTGAAAGCCTCAACTTTTTAAACACCTTTATATATCCAATGCCCAGAGCAGATAATACTCCAATATCTCTGGATCTTATTTTCTTTCCTTTTACTAACACCTTATCATTTTGTTTAACATCATCGCCCTTTTTTATTATGCCTTGACCTGGTGCAACCGGTGCATAAACAGCGATGGTATTCTCATCCAAATTCTCCACGTACTCTATCATAACAACTGCGTCAGCACCTTCAGGGATTATGGCGCCTGTAGGCACATATATGGCAGTTGAGCTCACAACTTTGCCCTTTGCTGCCTTTCCCATGTCCATATGGCCGACAATGTCCAAGAAAACCGGCATGCTCTCGCCGGCTCCGTAGGTGTCCTTTGATAATACAGCATAACCATCTACTACAGATTTAGAAAACTCAGGCAGCTCAATAGGAGAAAAGACATCTTCGAAGGCTATTCTTCCCAGACTTTGCTCAATGGAGACTTGGTCATATTTGTCCCAGGAATAGGGAAACGCATCATCTATTTTTTTTCTTACATCTTCAACTCTACTTACATTTAAAAGCTTCATCTCTTCACCTCTAAAGTTACGTATATTTGTCTCTATCTATTATAATATTTTAGCCTAATAATTCATAGCCTATTATGTCACAAAAGCGATGCAGAAAAATCTACATCGCTTTGCAACGAAAAAACCGTTCCCTATTTTGCGTCAGGCACAAACAGCTGGAATCCGTTCTTCTTATAATCTTTGATTATTGTTTGACCTTCCATAGAAGTTATGAATTCAGCAAAGGCCATGGCTGAATTATAGCTTATGTTTGGATATTTTGCAGGATTCACAGCAATAACTCCATAGGGATTAAATAAAGCTTTATCCCCTTCCAATACTATCTTCATGTTTACTTTGTCCTGATACGCATACCAAGTACCACTGTCAACTAGAGTATAAGCACCTTGCTCATTTGCCATGGTTAGAGTCGCTCCCATTCCCTGACCGACTTCCATATACCATTTGTTTCCTTGTGGAACTAAATTAGCAGCTTTCCATAAATCCTTTTCTTTCTTGTGAGTGCCAGACTCATCACCGCGGGATATGAAGGTGGATTTACTGTTAGCTATTGCAGCCATAGCTGATACTACATCCTTTGTATCTCCAACTTTTGCAGGGTCATCCTTGGACCCTACAAGTAAGAAGAAATTATACATTACATCTTTTCTGTTTACTCCAAAGCCATCTGCAACAAAAGCATCCTCTGATTTTCTTGAGTGAACAAGTATTACGTCTGCATCTCCTCTTTTGCCCATCTCTATAGCTTCACCAGTGCCTACGGCAATAACCTTGACATTAACGCCATATTTTTTCGTGAAAGCTGGAACTAATGTATCCAAAAGCCCTGTATCCTGAGTGCTGGTGGTAGTTGCCAGTACTATGTTCTTTTCCAGCTTGGAAATGTCTATTTTTGTTTCTGTTTTTGGCGTCTCTTTTACAACTTCTTCAACTTTTTTGCCTGTTCCAGAAAGATATTTGCCATAAACGTAACCTGTCTTGCCATCTGCAAGTTGGATCTTATACCATGTTCCTGCCTTTTCCAGGGTTTTTACTTCTGAGCCCTTCTTAATCACAGAAATAATGCTGTTATTTATTCCGGGCCCCTTTCTAAAATTCACATTAACTGTTGTCTTAGCTGTACCACCGATTGCTATGCTGCTGTCTGCATATGTAGAAGCAAAGGCTCCAAGCATTATGCTAAAAGCAAAAACGAAAACCAAAATGGTTGCAAAAATTTTAGAATTTTTTCTCATTTTTTCCATCTCCTTTAATAAATCATTTTTCCATTTATAAAAGCCCCGGTTGTTTCATTCTTGGGGCAATTAAACAAATTTGCCGTAGTTTCATACTCTACAATCTTTCCATTTAATATAAAAATTGTGTTATCGGAGAGCCTCTTTGCCTGAAACATGTTGTGAGTAACTATTATAACCGATAGTCCATAATTTTTTTTGCCAAATTTTACTAGTTCCTCAATAATTGATATGTTTGCAGGATCCAAATTAGCAGTTGGCTCATCCAGTAAAAGCACTTTAGGTCTTACTATCATAGCCCTGCCAATAGCCACTCTTTGAGCCTCCCCTCCAGATAGAGTATTAGCTTTTTGATGTTTTTTATCTTTTAGCCCAGTAATATCTAGCATTTCCTCAACTTTTTGCTTTATTTGTTCTTTTTTCATCCCACGCAGCTTTAACCCATAGGCTAAGTTCTCATACACTGTGGTGGTGAATACCAAAGGCTTTTGAAATACCATCACCATGCTTCGCCTTATATCCAAAGAAAGCCGCTTTTCCCCAATCTTAAAATCTTCAAACCATATGCCGCCAGAAGAAGGGGCTTCTATTCCGTTTAGCAAGTGGAGCAGCGTACTCTTACCTGCCCCGCTGGGTCCTATGACTGCAGTAATTTTTTCCCTCTCAATCTCCATTTTCTCGATGTCTAATACAGTCTTGCCTGCATAATCTTTTTTCAAATTCTCTGCTTTAAATATGTATTGTACCAAGTTAAGCCCTCCTTCCTTTTAGAAACTGAAGAAAAAAATTAATGATAAAGGAAAGCAAAAGAAGTATAATTCCCAAAGCCAGTGCTGTCTGAAATTCCCCCATACCTTTATGCAGTGCTATGGCGGTGGTCATCACCCTAGTCTGATATCTAACGTTTCCTCCCACCATCATAACTGCCCCTACCTCAGCCATAAGCCTGCCAAAGGCAGTTATAACCGCTGTTCCTATTCCATATCTTGCTTCCCTCATAATAGTAATGAAAATTTGAAAGGGTGATGCTCCCATTGTTACGGAAGTTTTTATCACCAAAGCATCTAAGGATATGAGAGAAGTATGGGTAAGTCCCATAACAATAGGTAACGCCAATATTACTTGAGCTATCACCATTGCCACAGGAGTAAACAGTAGCCGAAATGACCCAAATAAACCCATCTGATTGGAAAGCAAAATGTACACAAATAAGCCCACCACTACAGGAGGAAGGCCCATAAAAGTACTGACAATATTCAATATTATACCTTTACCCGTAAAATCTTTCATAAAAAGAATGGCAGCCAAAGGAATTCCAATGATACTGCTGATTATTAAGGCTTCAGCAGATATTTTAAGTGTAAGGAAAATGATTCGATACAATTCCCCATCCAGCGAGAAAAGTAGACTCAATGCTTTTGAAAAAGCTTCTGCAAAGTATTCCATGAAAATCACCTTTCACCCATATCGGGTCAAAAAAATAAATGCAACCCGAAAGGATTGCATTACAATTCTAAATTAATAGAATCTGAATTTTCCTTTCCAAATACGGGAGGCTTCAGTATTTCTACCGGAACCCTTCGGTCTAATTTTCATGGGCTGACCTTTAGAAAATTAAACTCGGAAAATCTGACTATATCTAAAATAACATATATTTATATTTATTTCAAAGGTTTTATGCTTTTTTCACATTATTTTCAGCAGTAGCTGCAATTTTGGGAGTCTTTATATATGCATTGAAATATGATAGAGGCACTATCAAGGCTCCGCCAATTAGGTTTCCAATTGTTACTGGAATCAAATTGTTCATCCATATCTGACCCCAGCTAATTGGAGCACCTAAAAACATTCCAAGAGGTGCAAAGTACATATTAGCTACGCTATGCTCAAAGCCACAGAGGACGAAAAGCATGATTGGGAACCAGCATGAGAATATCTTACCGATTATGTCTCTGGCACCTGTAGCCATCCATACAGCCAAAACAACAAGTATATTGCAAAGTATTCCTCTTATTATAGCTGCTCCAAAGGGTATGGCAACCTTTGCATTTGCTATTCCTATGGCTTTTTCTGCTGCAGCTCCTGTCATAAGGCCGCTTTTAGCAACCAGATAAGCCAATATTACGGAACCTATAAAATTTGCTAAGTACACGAAACCCCAGTTTCTTAAAAGATCCTTTACTTTATAATTGCAATTCAAGCAACCTAATACCATCAAATTATTGCCGGTGAAAAGTTCTGCACCGCAAATAACAACAAGCATCAAACCTACAGGAAAAGCTGCTGCAAATAAAAACTTGGACATTCCGACATCAATGCTGGCATAAGTCTGGCTGATCGTGATTGCTCCTTGACCGCCAAAGCCTATGAAAGCTCCTGCGAACATGCCTAGTATAAGCATTTGCATTATTGAAAGTTTTGCCTTGCCGGCGCCTGCATCAATAGTAGCTTGAGCGATTTCCTTTGGTGTAAGTAGTCTCTTTTCCATCAATATGCTCCTTTCGAAAATAAAATAATTATAATATCTTTCAAAGATTATTTTAGCATTTATTTCACAATGTGTCTATGTATTTCATCATTTTTTTAACAAAGTAGCTTAACAAAGAACCTCTATTTCCCCTGAATTTGGATCCATCAAAAGACCGTATACGCTGATATCCTTTGGAACAAAAGGTGATTCTTTAATTTTTCGAACTCCTTCTAGGACATTCTCTCTTTCGTCTTTCAAAAGTCCAAACCATTGGGGAATGTCTATGGAATCCAAAATTTCTTGTGTAATGCCTCTCTCTAGCATTTTTTCTTTGATAGCCTCAGGAGTCTGCTTGGCCATTCCACAATCTTTATGCCCTACTACATATACCTCAGAAAGCCCCATTAAAGCCGTTCCTACGGCTATGCACCTTATTATTTCATCGCAGCCATCTCTGATAATATTGCCTGCATTTTTGAGGATTTTTATATCTCCTCTCTTAAACCCCATGGCAGGCTCTACCAAATCCACAAGTCTAGTATCCATGCAGGTAAATACCATTAAGTTTTGGTGGGCATGGCCGCTTATAGGCTTATCCAAACCCGCTGCTTTTCTCTCTTCTACAAATTTCTTGTTATGGTTTAAAATTTTGTTTAACATAGAAACCTCCTTGTATAATTTTTTACATTATAGTGTTTGTTAATTATCAAATTAATGCGGATATAATGCCACTTATATGTCAATGATTCTTTCTTTGCCGGTGTATACATTCATCCTTTGACCCCTAGCAAAACCAATTATGGTCATGTTCATTTCCAGTCCAATTTTTAATGCCAAGTCCATTGGAGCTGAGCGAGATACAACTATTGAAATTCCTCTTTTACCTGCCTTTGTCAACATCTCAGAAGATATTCTGCCACTGGTCAAAAGCAACTTATCTGAAAAATTCATGTCTTGCATGAAGCCTTCTCCCAGGACCTTATCCAAAGCATTATGTCTGCCCACATCCTCATGAAAAATTATAATATCATCACCTTGAGATAAAGCTGCACTGTGAACCCCACCGGTATTTTCAAATATCTCTGACTTTGAAGAAAATTCCTTCATCAAAGACAAAATTTTTGTGTAGGAGATCTTAACGTTATCCTCAATAGGGGAACAAGCCATGGAATCATGGACATTATAAAATATGGTGCCTCTTCCACAACCTGTGGTCAGCATCCTCTTTCCCATGAAATACTTTGCCATATCCTTGGGTATGGTAGTTTTGACATAGGCCACACCTTTAGCCTCATCTATCTTCATTGATTTAATCTCTTCTTTTTTATTTATGATACCTTCGGATAGCAAAAAGCCCAAGGCAAGAAAATCTAGGGCTGCTGGTGAACATAAAAGAGTCACCAATTCTTCATCATTTAAATATATGGTCAATGGATACTCTCTAACCACTAAGTCCTCTTTTTCTTCAACAATACCTCTGTCATATCTTGTTAGCAGTATCTCTCTGGTGAATTCCATATAAACCCTCCTGTTTTGAAGCCCTAAGAGACATTAAGTCCTTTTCTGTATTTAGATTCATAAACATACTCCAGTCAGGGCTGAAGCTTCTTGCAATATTTTCCTCTACATATAGAACTTCTGACATGTTCAGCAAGCCTGAGATTTTCTTTTTGTCCATAAAAATGCTTGCTTCAATTTTGGGAATAAGGGCCTTGCTGTAAAATGCATTGAAAGGCTCTATCCAATCGCCAAATCTGGTGATGACAGCTTCCGCTTTATAGTCACTGTTCGTCAGTGCTTTTGTCATATATTGTATATAATCCTTATTTATATAGGGCATATCGCAAGCAATTATATAGTTATATTGACTTTGAGACTTGGTAAGACCGGCATGTATGCCTCCCAGTGGGCCATAACCTCTATACAAATCTTCTGCAATTTCAACGTCTCCCATATCATAAGCCTGAGGTTTATTTGTCACAAGTATTATATTAGAAAATAAAGGCTTTAGAGCTATTATAATGTATTCAGTAATGCTCATGTCCCCCATGCTTATGAATTGTTTGTCAAAACCCATACGCTTGCTATTGCCGCCAGCCAAAATTATTGCAGTGTCAATCAAACCCATAATATCACCTAAATAAATTATTTAACTCTAAACATATTGTACAATAGTGAAATCTTTATTACAATGTAATTAAGTTAAAAAAATAACACAAGGAGGTTTTGATATGTTAAACTACATAAATATCCTAAAATATGCCATGGATAGAGAAAAGGAAGGTCAAAAATTTTTTGAAGACAATGCTAGCAGATTTTCAAGTCCAGTGAGCAAAGCTTTATTTGAAAAATTAGCAGGATTAGAACAGGAGCATTACGATTTTTTGAAAGAACAAGTAGATTATTACATAAACAATAAGTCTGTTAAGCCTTTGGATGAAAAGATTTTAAACAGAGAAGAAAACTTGTTTGTTAAAAGAGAAGACAGCGAAAAAATTGAAATGTCTCTATCTCAATCCGATGTGCCGGATTTGGCAATAATGAGAATGGCTTATCTTATAGAAAAGGATTTTGCTGAATATTATAAGGATGCAGCCGAAAAGGCAACAGATGAAGATGCGAAGAAGCTCTTTACGATGCTTTCCAATTGGGAATTAGGACACGAAAAACTTTTCAAAGATGAATACAACAGACTTATGGAAGAATACATGACCCTTCCTTGGGGAGGCTAATAACAAAAGGTGCTCGATTGAGCACCTTTTGTATTACACTGCTTTTTCTAGATTTACTGCGCACACCTTGTATTCAGGTATCTTGCAGCCTGGGTCTAATGCTGCATTGGTAAGCATATTGGCAGCGCCTTCAGCAAAGTGGAAGGGTATGAATACTACTGATTCTTCCACTATATCGCTTACTTTTGCCTTTACTGTTATGGTTCCTCTTCTTGAGCTTACCTTCACCTTGTCGCCATTGCCAATGCCTAGCTTAGAGGCTGTATCCGGATTTATCTCTACATAACTTTCCGGAACTTTCTTGTTAAGACCTTCTACTTTGCCCGTCATTGTTCTTGTATGATATTGATACAGAACTCTGCCGGTGGTAAGAGTCATTGGGTATTCTTCATCAGGCATCTCTGCCGGGTATTTATAATCTATGCCCATAAACATACCCTTTCCTCTGGCAAATACACCCTTGTGAAGGTATGAGGTGCCAGGATGTTCCTTGTTGGGGCATGGCCATTGTATGCCTTTTTCTTCTAATCTTGCATAATCGATACCTGCATAAGAAGGTGTCAACGATGCAATCTCCTCAAATATTTCTGAAGGATTATTATAGGTCTTGCTATAACCAAGTTTATTCATTAGCTCCATCAAGATCACCCAGTCTGCTTTTGCCAAACCTGGTGCATCTATAGCCTTTCTCACCCTTTGAACACGTCTTTCAGTATTGGAGAAGGTTCCGTCCTTTTCCGCAAAAGCTGCGGCAGGAAGTACCACATCTGCCAATTCTGCAGTCTCAGTAAGGAATATATCCTGTACTACCAAAAATTCGGTATGTTCTAATGCATGCTTCACATGGGTTAAGTCAGGATCAGATATCATTGGATTTTCTCCCATGATATAAAGCATCTTAATATCTCCATGAGCAGCTGCATTTAGCATATCAGAAACAGTTCGCCCAGCCTTTAAGGAAAGCTCTTCTACTCCCCATGCCTTTGCAAACTTTTCTGCTACTTCTGGTTTAATTACCGGTTGATAGCCTGTATAAGTACCGGGAAGTGCTCCCATATCGCAAGCGCCCTGAACATTATTCTGGCCTCTTAATGGATTGACTCCAGTAGACTCACGGCCTATCTGCCCGCATAGCATAGCAAGATTTGCCATGCTCATAACATTATTAGTGCCTGAGGTATGCTGAGTAATACCCATGCAATATACTATGCTGCCTCTTTCTGCCTTGGCATATAATCTTGCAGCTTTTCTTATATCTTCCGGATCTACTTCGCAAATTTCAGCGGCCTTCTCAGGAGTGAAATCTTTGACCGCATCTTCTAGCTTTTCAAAGTTTTCTGTTCTCTCTTTTATAAACTCTTTGTTCTCCAAGCCTTCCTTCAATATAACATGCATCATTGCATTAACAAGGGCAATGTTGGTGCCTGGTCTGATCTGAAGATAGGTATCTGCATCATTGGATAGTTCAATCTTTCTTGGATCAGCAACAATCAGCTTAGTGCCTAATTTGAGTGCCTGTCTTATTTTCGACCCTATAACTGGATGGTTTTCTGTTGTATTTGAACCTATAACAAGTATTACATCAGAGCCTAGAAGCTCATTAATTCCATTAGTCATGGCTCCGCTTCCAAATGTAGTTGCAAGACCTGCAACTGTAGCGGAATGTCAGAGACGGGCACAGTGGTCTACATTATTAGTGCCAATCACCGCCCTGAATAATTTTTGCATGAGGTAGTTTTCCTCATTGGTACATCTAGCAGAGGATAAGGCTCCAAAAGCCTCAGGTCCACTTTCTTTCTTAAAATCTTTTATTTTTGATGCTATAAGATTCATAGCTTCATCCCAGCTTGCTTCCTTAAGCACCCCATCTTTCCTGATCAGAGGAGTTCTAAGTCTGTCTGGATGATTCAAGAACTTATAGCCGAATTTACCTTTTACGCAAAGAAGTCCATTATTGGGTTCCATGTCAACGGGTTCTACCCCTACTACCTTATTATTTTTCACTAAAAGATCCATTTGGCAGCCAACGCCGCAATAAGAGCATGTTGTTCTAACCTTTTCTATGTCCCAATATCTGAATTTCTCAGGTTGCTTTTGCATGAGAGCTCCTACAGGACATACGGATACGCAATTGCCGCAGGAAACGCAGACAGAATTATCAAATTCTCTATCCCCCGCAACGCCAACATGAGTATTAAAGCCTCTTTCAATAAAGTTTATTGCACCTGTGCATTGGAGTTCATTATCTACCCTAACGCATCTGCCGCATAATATGCATTTGTTGGGATCATATGTGAAGAAAGGATTGCTGTCATCAATGGGATAATTTTTCTTTTTCCCATTGAAGCCTCCTTCTTTAATATCATATTCATAGCATAAGTTCTGCAGAGTGCAATTCCCCGACTTTTCACAAGTTAGGCAATCCAAAGGATGATTCTCAATCATGAGCCTCAATATTTCTTTACGAGCTTCCACCACAGTAGGGCTTTGGGTTTCAATTACCATACCTTCTGCTGCGGGAGTTGAGCATGAAGGCATAAGGGCTCTTGCACCTTTTACCTCTACCACGCAAATACGACAAGCTCCATGGGCTACTAATCTTTCATCGTGACATAAAGTAGGTATATAAATACCTTGAGTACGGGCAGCCTGAAGAATGGTCAAGCCAGTTTCAGCCTGAAATTGAATCCCGTTAATGGTTAGATTCACCAATTACCTTACCTCCCTTACGTAAAATTAAATATATTTATAAATTATTACTCTGTCCAAGTTTCTTTAGTAAATCTTCCATCTCTAGAGCTTCAGCCCATGTGACTTCTGTGTACTCTCCATCTTTTTTAATCAAAGGAGCTGATGGGCTATTTGTATATAAAAGATCTAATGATAATTTCCCTTTCAAGCACAAGGGTCTGCCACCTCCCGGAGCTTTTGCCCTTACACCTACTACCTTATCATCTTTCTTCAACAATTCAAAATCACAGCCATAATCGCATCTTTTGCATTTTACTTCTTCCTTCTGTGCTTCCCAGGCTCTTGCCTTGCCAATAATCCTGTTATCCAAAAGGGCTCCAACTGGGCATACACTAATGCATCTTCCACAAGAGACACATGCTGATTCACCTAATGCTTTTTCATTATCAGCAATTATATGGGTAGTAAAACCTCTGTTTCCAAAACCTAATATACTTCTTTCTTGTATCTGACCACATATGCTAACGCATCTTCCACACAAAATACACTTACTGTCATCTCTATAAATGTATGGGTTTGATGTGTCTATTCTAGCTGTTTTCCTATCTCCATCATGTTCTCTAAATTTAACATCATATCTGTAAGCATACTCTTGAAGTTTACATTCTCCTGCTTTGTCACAGGTTAAACAATCATTGGGATGGTTGTCCAATATAAGTCTTAGTATTTCTTTACGTGCTGCTATAACACTGGGACTTTCTGTATGCACTACCATGCCTTCAGCAGCGGGAAGAACACATGAAGCCTGAAGAGACCTTGCTCTTTCTACTTCAACTACACAAATTCGACAAGCACCTACTTCATTGACATCCTTCAAATAACATAGAGCCGGAATATCTATGCCAATGGTTTTGGCAGCCTCCATAACAGTAGCACCCTTAGCAACTCTGACCGGAATGCCATCAATAGTCAAGTTTATCATTTCCATTCGAGCTCCCCCTAAAAAATAATATAGTAAAAATCAAAAAATTTAGTAAATACTATCAGCAATTATATGATAACTCATTGTGAAAATATCGTCAATAATAAACAAGAAAATAAAGACTAACCCTGCACTATTTGTTAATGCAAAGTTAATCTTTACTATATAAGGAATGTCAGCAATTTTAATCAATTCTTAATTGTCATTCTGTTCTAGTGATTAATCCTTTCTTAAAGGAATATTTAACACTGAATGAAGGCTCGTTCAACATTTCATAAATATTACTCAACCTTATTGGTTCTCTCCAAAACCTGAATTATTACAAGAGCTATAGCTCCACCTATTAAAGCAGTCAGCAGCTGAGGGAAGCTCAGCGCCACCTTTATTGGCGGTTTCACGTTTGCAAAATAGTTTACTGCAGAATATAGCAATCCAAATTTCAACAAAGCTGCAAAACCCACTCCTGCAATCTTGCTTCGTTTCTCTAACAGAGAATAAGCAGTTGCATATAAAATATTACCGGCTACAATAAATGGAACCACCGGAATCAATGCAGGGGGATTGACTCCCAAAACTACAGACATAAAGGGAGTTATTGCTCCAATTGCTGCAGCCCAAGGCAAGCCACATATCTGAGTCGCTATTATGAGTACTGCGTTTATGCCTGAACCCGTAATAAGCTGACCCATCTTAACAAATTGAAATACCAAGGCTACCGCGAGCAGTATAGCTGCTCTTGTTAATGTATTTGTTTTTTTATCCAATTTAATCACCTAAACCCTATCTCTCTTTACATAATGGGTATGGAGCAAATGGTGTGCTTTGTGCCCGTTGGCTTCTCCTAGGTATTCATCATATAAAGCTTTTATTTCCGGATTATTGTGGGATTTTCTCAAAGGCATCTCCCTGTCAATATTATATAAACTCTGAGCTCTTTGCTTGCACACTTCAGCCGTCTTTTCTTTATCCAATATAATCGGCTGTCCTCCACCGTTTATGCATCCACCTGGGCAGCCCATTACTTCTATAAAGTGATAATTTGCTTCTCCATTTCTAACTCTTTCAAGAAGCTTGCCTGCATTGCCTGTGCCGTGAGCAACTGCTACTTTTACATCAAGATCTCCAATCTTGACATCAGCTTCTTTGATACCTTCTAGACCTCTTACGGGAGAATACTCAATATTCTTCAGATCCTTACCTGTCAATATGTCTGCTACAGTTCTGAGGGCTGCTTCCATAACACCTCCGGTAGCACCAAATATTACTGCAGCACCTGTGGATTCACCCATAATTTTGTCAAATTTATCATCCGCTAAGGTCTTGAAGTCCATTCTTGCTTCTTTTATCATCTTGGCCAGCTCTCTTGTGGTAAGTACTGCATCCACATCCTTTAGGCCATCTACAGATAGTTCTTCCCTTGCTGACTCATATTTCTTGGCTGTGCAAGGCATTATAGATACAACGAATATATTTTTCGGATCTATACCCATCTTTTCTGCATAATAGGATTTGGTCAACGCACCTAGCATCTGATGAGGAGACTTGCAACTTGACAAATTGTCAAGAAAATCATTATTATAATGCTCGCAGTATTTGATCCATCCCGGTGAGCAAGAAGTGATCATAGGGAGTTTCCCTCCATTTTTGATTCTGCCTAAAAGTTCAGTGCCTTCTTCTATAATTGTCAAATCTGCAGCAAAATCTGTATCAAATACCTTATCAAAACCTAGTCTTCTAATGGCTGCTACCATTTTCCCCTCTACATTGGTTCCTACAGGCATACCAAATTCTTCACCCAAAGCAACTCTAACTGCAGGAGCAGTCTGAGCAACAACATAAATATTATTGTTTTCCAGAGCTTCCCATACCCTATCCCTGTCATCCTTTTCTCTTAACGCTCCTACAGGGCACATCTTTATGCATTGACCGCAATTTATACAGGCAACCTCTGATAGACCTTTATCATAAGCAGTTGTAACTGTAGTTTTTATGCCTCTTCTTGCAAAGTCAATGACTCCTGTGCCTTGAACATTCTTACATACGCTAATGCATCTTCCGCAAAGTATGCACTTGTTCTGATCCCTGACTACTGAAGGTGATGCCTGATCAACCAAATAGGTAATTTTTTCTCCTTGATAATCCAATCCATCTATGCCCATTTCTTCAGAAAGCTTCTGAAGCTCACAATTCAGGTTTCTGGAGCACGTCAGACACTCTCTTTCATGTCTGGCCAGGATAAGCTTGAGAATTGCAGTTCTGGCTTCTCTAACGCTCTTTGAAGCAGTTTTTATCTCCATCCCCTCTGCAACAGGAAGAACGCAGGATGCCTGGAGAGATCTGGCTCCCTTTACCTCTACAACACAGATTCTGCAAGCACCGACCTCGTTGATGTCCTTTAGAAAACAAAGAGTCGGAATATTAATATTTAGTCCTCTGGCAGCCTCCAAAACCGTTGTTCCCTTAGGTACCTGAGTTTGGATTCCATCAATTGTCAATCTTACCATTTCCATAAGGTTTATCCCCCTTGTCATGAACTTTTTAATATTGAACATTAAAAAAACTCCTTAAAAAGGAGTTTTTCGGCAATAACATAACAAGCCTGTAGACCATAAAGATTACAGTTGTCATATACATACGGCTCCTTTCCAAACACGGGAGGCATGAACATTTGTATTCATACCCATAGGCCTATAATCCATAAGCAAAAGCTCTTAGGATTATAGGCTCGGAGTTATTCTTTTGTTATATTAATACTAAATTATTGTTATATTAATGTCAATGGTATTTCGTATAAAATTTATTAATGCTTCTCAGCACATTCAGAAGCTTCTCCTCTAAGGGTCTCTATTCCATGCTTCAGTGCAGGAATTATTACTCCCAGACACTCTCTGACTCCTTTGGGGCTTCCGGGAAGATTTATGATCAATGTTCTACCTCTGATGCCAGCTGCTGCTCTAGAAAGCATTGCCTTTGGAGTAACCTTAAGGCTTTCTGCTCTCATGACTTCAGGTATACCAGGCACATGCTTTTCTATGACCTCAAGTGTTGCTTCCGGAGTCACGTCCCTAGGTGAAAAACCCGTACCGCCGCTTGTTAATACTAAATCAACTTTTAAGTCATCTGCCATTTTAATTATTGCCTTCATTATTTCTTCTCTCTCATCCGGCACAATTATGTATTTTTTCATAACACCACCAACAGGCTTCAGCAATTCTTCTGCCGCAGGCCCTGATTCATCTATTCTCTCTCCTTTTGAGCCTTTGTCGCTGACGGTGATTATGCCAACTGTGAATGTGAATTCCTTGCTCATAAACATCCTCCTTATTTTCTATATATATGAATGTGCTTCTGATATCAAAGCTCACTTTGACATTTCTAGCGCTCGATCTCACAAAATATCCTCAGCATATATCATATATATCTTTAAATGTCCTCTTTACAACTCTAACCTATACCCTCTGTGTTAATCCGTGAAAAAATCCGTGCGAATCCGTGTTTCCAGTTTCCCCTAGACCCGAGTGGCATACCCTAGCACTTTGTGTTTAAATCCGTGAAATAAAAATCTCCTGATTTGCCGCCGGTTTTTTTTACCAAATGTATATCTGATATCACCATTTCCTTGTCTATAGCCTTGCACATGTCATAGATGGTAAGAGCTGCAATGGACACAGCCGTCAAAGCTTCCATCTCCACGCCTGTTACTCCATAGGTTTTTACTGTTGCAATTATATCTATCTTGCAGTTTTCCTCATCTATTTTGAAATCCAGATCAGCGCCATAAATATTAATATTGTGGCACATGGGAATTATGTCTGAAGTACTCTTTGCTCCCATTATTCCACCTACTTGAGCCACAGACAACACATCGCCTTTTTTGATTTTGCCATCAGCAACAGCTTTTATGGTCCCTTTCTTCATATAAACTGATCCCCGTGCTACCGCTTCTCTCATGCTCTCTTCTTTTTCAGACACATCCACCATTTTTGCATAGCCTTCTTCATTGATATGGGTTAACCTCTCCAAAACAATAACCTCCAAATATAGATTTCTTATCTACTATTATACTTCCTAACGGCAATTATAACCATAAAAAAAGTTGCATCCTAAGACGCAACTTTTTTAAAATCTATTTTAGTACATTCCCATTCCTGGATCCATTCCGCCAGGCATTGCTGGTTTTTCTTTTTCTGGAAGGTCTGTTACTATGCTTTCTGTAGTAAGAAGCATAGAAGCTATGGATGAAGCATTTTGAAGTGCTGATCTTGTAACCTTTGTTGGATCAACTATACCTGCTTCTATCATGTTAACATATTTTTCACTTGTTACATCATAGCCTACTCCAGCTTCGCTGTTGATAACCTTTTCAACTATTACAGAGCCTTCAAGTCCTGCATTTTCTGCAATTTGTCTTACAGGTTCTTCCAATGCTCTTCTAACAATCTGTATGCCGGTCTTTTCATCACCGTGAGCTTCTTTCAAGAGTCCCTCAACAACCTTTATAGCGCTTATTAAGGCAACTCCACCACCAGGTACAATACCTTCTTCTACAGCTGCTCTTGTAGCTGCCAGGGCATCTTCAATTCTAAGCTTTCTTTCTTTCAGCTCAGTTTCTGTTGCAGCACCAACTTTGATTACCGCTACGCCGCCTGCTAATTTTGCAAGTCTTTCTTGAAGCTTTTCTCTATCGAAATCAGATGTAGTTTCTTCTATCTGAGCTTTTATTTGTCTTACTCTATCCTTTATAACCTGACCGTCGCCTGCACCGTCAACGATTATAGTATTTTCCTTCTGAACTTTAATCTGTCTTGCTCTTCCTAATTGCTCAAGCTTTGTTTCCTTAAGATCTAAGCCTATTTCTTCTGAAATGACTTGACCGCCTGTCAACACAGCGATATCTTCTAACATTGCTTTTCTTCTATCGCCGAAGCCAGGTGCTTTAACAGCTACACAAGTAAATGTTCCTCTTAATTTGTTTACTACCAATGTGGAAAGAGCTTCACCTTCAATATCTTCAGCAATAATCAAAAGCTTCTTGCCTTGTTGAACTATTTGCTCCAATATTGGAAGAAGATCTTGAATGTTGGATAACTTTTTGTCAGTTATAAGTACATAAGGATCATCCAATACAGCTTCCATCTTTTCTGTATCAGTAATCATATACATAGAGATATAACCTCTATCAAACTGCATGCCTTCAACAACATCTAATGTAGTACCGAAGGTATTTGATTCTTCAACAGTGATAACGCCATCCTTGCCTACTTTTTCCATAGCTTCCGAAATGATTTCTCCAATTGATTCTTCCCCTGCAGATACAGAAGCAACCTGGGCTATGGCAGATTTACTCTCTATAGGTTTGGAAATATTCTTAAGCTCTTCAACTGCGACATCAACAGCCTTGGTGATACCCTTCTTAACAACCATTGGGTTTGCACCTGCTGCAACGTTCTTCAAACCTTCTCTTATTATTGCCTGAGCCAATATGGTAGCTGTAGTTGTACCATCACCTGCAACATCATTTGTCTTAGTAGCTACTTCTTTAACCAATTGAGCACCCATATTTTCAAAAGCATCTTCCAGCTCAATTTCTTTTGCTATTGTAACGCCGTCATTTGTAATCATAGGAGAACCGAACTTCTTATCTAGTACAACATTTCTTCCCTTGGGTCCTAAAGTTATTTTAACTGTATCTGCCAGTTGATTTACTCCTCTTTCGAGAGCTCTTCTTGCATCTTCACTATACTTAATCTGTTTTGCCATTTATTTACCCTCCCCTTATTATTCTACTATAGCTAATACATCGTTTTGTCTTAATATCAGATACTCAGCTCCGTCAATTTTAACTTCTGTTCCTGCATATTTTGAGTATATTACCCTATCTCCAGCCTTTAACTCAAGTGGCACCTTTTTGCCGTCAACAATTTCACCTGAGCCTACAGCCAAAATTTCACCCTGCATAGGCTTTTCCTTTGCAGTACCGGGCAGCACTATACCGCTTTTGGTTGTTTCTTCACTTTCCAACACTTTAATAACTACTCTGTCTCCAAGTGGTTTGATATTCATTAATAACCCTCCTCAAAGTTTTGATTTACAAATTTTGTATGTATCCTCATTACTAGCACTCGCCACCGTTGAGTGCTAACTACAATATTATAATAATTAATGCAATTACTATTCGCAAACTCACAAATTTCTATTTTCCCGGGTTTTTGAGCTATATTCACCTAATATTTCAATTTATCTCTTAATTGCATTGTTTTTCTTTAATTATATATATGTTCATGCCTAGCTAATCTCTTCCTAACTTTATTTATTATCGCCTAAAATTACTAACCTATGCATTGTGTTGAAGTTTGTTTAGTTTTATAGTATAATTATACCAATTACAAAATAAGGAGGGGTATTAATGTCGTTAAAAGAAGTTTTAAATAAGGCTAAAAAAGAAAAGAAAAAAGCTCAAGCAATAGATACAGCAAAAAAGGTAGGAGTGGGTCTGGGCGTTGGCGCAGCCATAGGTACTGCTGCAGGTGTGCTTTTGGCTCCTAAGTCTGGTGAGGAAACAAGAAAGGACATAGCAGACGCTGCTAAAAATGCTGCTGAAAGCATCAAGGAAGGCGCAGGAGAAGTTGGAGAAAAAATATCTAAAATAGTTGAAGAAGGCAAAGAAAAAATAGGAAGCCTTAAAAAGAACAAAGATGAGGATGACGAAGTTGCTGCAGGAGGAGACAAATGCTGCGATGATAATGAAAGCTGTTGCGGAGGATGTGCTGAAGTCCATGAGGAGGAGTAGAATATGATTTCATATAAGGATCTGGGACTTCTCATACTTTTCATAATTGCTGCAGGTGTAGGCATATACCTGTTTATAGCGCTAAATCATCTCACTAACATATTAAAAAAGGTGAGAGGTACGTTGGACAAACACGAATCCAACATCGACAAAACCTTGGACAAGCTTCCTTCCATTGCCGCCAATATTGATGAAGCCGCAGTCAATGTAAAGCAAGGTGTAGAAAATGCAGCAGCTACTGTAGATGCTATAGGGGACACCATATCGGAAACGGTAGTATCTGTCAGTGCAGGCACTCAGGAAGCCGTAGAGTATGTGAAGATAATAAGTGAAATAGTCAAGGTGTTACTCAGCACCTTCGGAAAAAAATAATACCCCAGATGGGGTATTATTTTTTTTCTAATGTTCTCCACAAGAATCACTATGCTCATGTGCATGGCAAATACTGCCCGTAGATTTAAGCTTGCCCTTTAAATAGTCTTCCACATTGTTTGAAGGATCACCTACAGCACCTGTTATGACCTCAATCTTCTTTTCATTAAAGATTTCAATAGCACCGCCACCCATGCCTCCTGCTATTATAACATTAACACCTAGATCGTTTAAATAATTGGGCAAAAAACCAGGTTTATGTCCAGGATTCTTAACAAATTCTTTATTAGTAATTTTGCCCGCTTCTTCTGTAAATATTTCAAAACCCTCGCAATGTCCAAAATGCTGTGCTACCTGATTGCCTTCTTTTGCTACTGCAATTTTCATAAATATTTCTCCTCTCATTTATCCATAACAATTATTTTTTAGTTTATCACTGAACCAATCCGCCCTAAGACCCCCGTACCCCAGGGCACCTTCTCTTGCCCTTGCAGGGCAATTCACCTTGCCTCTACAGGCAGCGGGTGCCCAAGGGCGGCTAAGTCCAGTACCCCAGGGCACCTTCTCTTGCCCCTATGGGGCAATTCACCTTGTATGGACTCGACTAACATTCAGTGGGGGGGCGAATCCCCCCCTGAATGAAGTCTCGTTCAACAAAATACTGTATGTTTCTGTCCAAATATCTTTTAATGCTTCTGCTGCAATGCTTTCTTTTATATCAATAATAGTCTTCCCTTGATTTACCGCTTTAACCACCATAGGATCATAGGGTATCTTCCCTATTAGTGGGATATTCTCACTTTTGCAAAACTCCTCAATTTCATAAGTATTATCTAAGTTTACATCATATTTATTTATGCAAACTAAGCAAGGGGCTCCGAACCTCTTTGCAGTATCAATAATTCTTTTCATATCATGGATTCCAGAAATAGTTGGTTCAGCTACTATCAAAACCAAATCTACACCTGTTATAGAGGCTATTACGGGACATCCTATACCCGGAGAACCATCTATTATAGCCAATTCCTCATCAGTGGCAAAGTCCTTCAGATTTTTCTTTACCTCCGAAACCAGCTTGCCTGAAGCACCATTCCCCATTTTTAGCTGGGCTTGAGAAAATAGCTCTCCATTAATTTTTGATACTGTTGTAGTCCCTGATATATTATCCTCTAAATGGATTGCCTTTTTACCTTCATCATCCTCCACAGGACAAAAAGCCTCGCATACACCGCAGCCTTCGCATTCCATTGGTTTTAGTATTCCATCTTCGATGGCTTCAAATCTGCATAACTCTTCACATTTACCACAGTCAATGCATATATCATAATTCTTCACGGCTTTTTTAAACCCATAATAAGGTTTCTCTTGTTTTACCTCAGGATTAGAATAAACTATATGAAGATTTGGTGCATCCACATCACAATCTGCAAAGGCTTTGTTCTTTGCCAGCTTTATAAAAGCTCCAGCTACAGTGGTTTTACCTGTTCCGCCTTTACCGCTCAGTATGAGTAACTGCTTCATGCTGCACCTCCTCCTGTATCTTTTGAAAGATTTCATTAAAGATAGCGAAGTATTTGCCATCTTCTGCAGCAACAATCTTTCCTTGTGAATTTACAGAACCTATCCTATCATCATATGGAATCCTGGCAATAATAGGAATATTATTTTGTAAACAGTAATCATCTGCCACAGTTTCTCCTTCAATATGCTTATTTATAACCACTCCATGGGGTTTGCCAAATAACTTTACCAGCTCATATACCATAGCCAAATTGTGAACGCCAAACAAAGTAGGCTCTGTAACAAGTATGCAATAATCACAATCCTTTATGCTTTCCATAACGGCACATGAGCTGCCGGGAGGACTGTCAATAACATAGATATTCTCTTGTTCAATATCCTTTAATAATCTCTTTATTATTGGTATGCCCACAGCTTCTCCGGTGTTTAATATACCGGTTCTGGTTTTAACTCCACCTGATATTCCATATTCAACTTTCCCTATTGTTCTGCCCTGCTCTGTCAAAGCTTTTTCCGGACATAGCAATATGCAACCTCCACAATCATGGCAAAGCTCTTTAAAAACAAGCAGTCTATTGTTAACTAATGCCAAAGCATTGTATTTACAAAAGTCTACACATTTCCTGCAGGCAGTACATTTTTCCAAATTAACTTTAGGTATCATAACCTCTATATTTTCCTCAGCAGTAATATCAGGCTTAAGAAACAGTCCGCCATTTGGTTCTTCTACATCACAGTCAATATATGTTGTATTTTGGGCAGCAAAAGCTAGATTAACTGAAACAAATGTTTTCCCTGTACCACCCTTGCCGCTCAATACAGCAATCTGCATCCTTAAGCCCCTCCATGATTATGGTAGCCGGCATGTATATCGGTCAATTCATCAAGCTTTCCTGCATTATACATTTTTACTACATCATTTATACTACCAGCAGTTGCTTTATAAATTTTGATTCCGGCAGTTTTCAATACATCAGCTGCATTTTGACCACAGCGAAAAGTTATAATAGCCTCTGCTCCGCTATCCACAATTGCTTGGGCTGCTTTTATACCTGCGCCCCCTTGTGCGCTGGCTGCGGTATTGTCAATAGCCTTATAACTCATATCTGAATTGTCTACTACAATAAAAGTTTCTGTTCTTCCAAATGTCTGATTAACTAAGCTTTCAAGATTTTTTCCCTCAGAAGGTATTGCAATTTTCACAGTTATCCTCCTCCTATATTTATTAATCTATAGTGTCAAATTTTTTTCTATAAACTCTACTGCTTCAGATAGATAATCCTTATCAATCTTTTCTATTTCACCTTTATCACATGCTTCAGCAATAACAGGGTCTATAGGCATTTTACCCAGAACCTTTATTCCCAATTCAGCTGCAATATCGTCTATGTGACTTTCTCCAAAGATTTTTATTTCCTTATTGCAATCAGGGCACTTAACATAGCTCATGTTTTCTACAATGCCTAAAACAGGTATGTTCATAGATTTCGCCATGTTATATGCTTTGCGCACTATCATATGAACCAAATCTTGGGGAGAAGCCACTATTATTATGCCATCCAACGGTATTGACTGAAATACTGTCAACGGCACATCCCCTGTTCCCGGAGGCATGTCAAGAAATAGATAATCTATATCTCCCCATATAACATCAGACCAAAACTGCTTCACCACATTGGATATCAGAGGTCCTCTCCAAATCACAGGAGCATCATCACTGTCTAATAATAAATTTACAGACATTATTTTTATGTCATTGTGCGTTTTTTCTGGTAATATGCCTGATTCTGATGACATCGCTCTTCTATTTATTCCAAACATCTTGGGAATTGAAGGTCCTGTTATATCTGCATCCAAAACTCCCACATTGTAACCCTTTCTCCTCGCGAGAACCGCTAGAGTGGAAGTTACAAGAGATTTACCTACTCCACCCTTTCCACTGACTACTCCTATTACCCTTTTTATTGAATTCGCCTCATGAGTTTTTATACTAAAATCGTTTTCTACCGCTGCACCTCCACAGCTTCCGGAGCAAGTGCCTCCTTCTTCACAGCCCATGCTTTCACATTCACATTTGTTCTCGTTCATAACAACCATCTCCTTTATATTATTATTTATGTTTTTTCAATGTTTTTATTGAGGTTAAAGTCAAATAAAAACATTTTTATCTTTTGCATCCATCGCAATTTATGCAAATTTTATATACCTCACAGGTATTGCACATCTCTGCTTTGTCGCTGGCTAGCATACAATATGTGCCTTCTATCTTCCAGCAAGGCTTTGATTCATTTACCGGAACAGGGCTATTTTTGTGAGCGCCTCCCCGGCAATCCTTTTTATACCAACAAGAATACATGGAAGTAATATGTTTTACTCCAGCAATATTTAGACCCTTTTCATCCATCAAAAATCTAATGAATTTGAGTCTTTTCAAATCATTATTAGAATATTTCCTTTGATAGCCCTGTCTATCAGGCTGTATGAGGCCATTTCTCTCCCATACTCTCAGGGTTTCCGGATGCTCGCCTATAAGACGAGCAACCGTCCCTATGGTATAAAGGCCTGTATATTCATCAAACATATCGATCACCATTCATCTATTTCTTTATTAATATTAGCATATCAATTAGACATTGCAAATAAGGAAAACGGGACAAAAAGAACCGTCCCACTTGTCCCGGCGCTGCTATACCATTTCTCTGATTCTTTTTCTATAATCCATAACTGTTGAGATGCCTGATACTTCACCGGCTTCTTTGGTCAAGGCTATTATATCATTTCGGTCAATTTTATCCAAAGCAAATTTTCTATTTAAAGCCATCATCTGACGAAGTCCCGTAGATACTCTATTGATGTAAGAGTATAACCCAATTGCTCCAGGGGAAATATTATCAGCTTCAGATCCATATATGTCTCTCAGCATCCTTACATCTCTATAAATATCTTTTATGTTTTCTCCATATTTTTGCAAGTCCTTTGGAATTTCTCCTTTTGCAATAAGCTCTCCTACCTTTTTGCCTGCCATTGCAGCGGCCATTGCAGCTCTGCCTATGGCAATCATGGAGACATATGGTGATCCTAGTGAAAGTCCTTTGAAAATCTGGTCTTCCATTGCAAAGCCTCCGGCTGCTGCTACTTTGGGTAAAGCATAACCCTTAACTTTCATCTCATTTAGTATATCATAAAGTATGCTTTCCATATAGACCGGTGGCAAACTCCATTCATTCATCATCTTGCATGGGCTGTTGCCACTGCCTCCACCAGCACCATCAAAGGTAACCAGATCAATTTTATTCCTTGAAGCAATTTTCAGCACTCTTATCATGTCACCAGGATCAAAAGCAGCCATTTTGAAGAGGATACGTTTTGCTCCCAGGCTTCTTAATTGGGCTATTCTATCAGCCAATATTTCTTCATTCCACATAGGCAGTTTGCCAATTCTTTGAAAATGAATGCCAATGCCTTTTTTATGTTTCTCCTGGATTATTGGATCAGAAGGGTCAGGTATAATTAGATAACCTTTTTTCTGAAACTCAAAGGCATCTTCTAATTTATACACGAAGCCCATGCCTTGTATTCCTTTTGCTGCCTGACCAAATTTGAGCTCTACCGTAGTTGCGCCTAATTCTTTTATAGCATAATCCAAAACACCTATATGCTCATCGTCTACATTAGCCTGTAGTACGATATCGCCATAACCATGATGATACTTTCTAAAGCTATTAAGCATTTTGTCCAAAAAAGGAGATCTTATCACCTTGTTATCTTTCATCTGAAGCTCTGTATCTTTCACAACCGCATCTTCTCCGATGACAACCATTATCCCTGATAGGGCTGCACCGGCATAGTAGTCAGGCCAATTTAATTTGGCCATTGCAGGTAGAATGAAGGGTGCTTTTAGCTTTATCGGATTTTCTAAACCCACTATAGTATTGATATCAGCATTGGGAAAAGTAGCTTTGTATGTATCTGCTTCAATACCTGATGCATCAAATACATGCCCATTAATGTTGAAATGTGAAAAATCTACCGGGTAGTTTTTTTCTGATGCAAACTGGCTTTTGTCTGCTCCAACAGGGTAAAGAGCTTCCTCACCCCTAACAGCTGAATAGCCAATTTCGCAGCTTCCTATGCAATCTGCCGTGCATACAGAACACATCCCTGAAAAAGGTGATAATTTTCCAGGTGTTCTCATTCTGGTATTTGTAACTGTACTGCCTAACGATGGACTATAAGACATGAAAAACCCCTCCTTTAAATTCTAACCTATACACAATTTCTATCTTTATTAACGTAACTATGTATAGCATTTCTTAATGCTCCTACACCAAGGTTTGAACAGTGCTGTTTTTCTAATGTTAAACCTCCAACAGCATTTACTACATCTTCATCGGTTATTTTCAAAGCCTCTTCTAAAGTTTTCCCCTTTGCCAAAACTGTAATCATGCTGCTGGTAGCAATGGATGCAGGGCAACCAAAAACCATAAAGCTTATATCGCTTATAACACCTTCTCTCACTTTAATATAGATGGTTAAAGAATCTCCGCAATTCGGGTCACCGATCGTACCTTCTGCATCAGCATCCTCCATTTTACCTACATTCTGTGGATTCAGAAAATGCTTTACAATCTCTTTTGTATACATTAAGTCAGCGCCTCCTAGAAAATAAATACACATGCATCTCATTACATTATATCTTTTCATTTACTTTAATTCAATGATTTTATTGAAGTTTACGATAAAAATCAGTCTTCCTTTTCAATGTCTTCAACAAGAACACCTTTGTTGATATAGACAAAACAGACCCCTTGGATGCTTTGGTTTTAGCTGACTTTGCTAGAGTAGGTAAAATTAAATCTTCTCCTTGGAATGGAGCTAAGTATATTGCTCTTCAAAGGCTCACTCTAATGTGTACCCTTTTTAAATAAATATCCCCAAAACCTTTAAATCTAAATATCTTGGGGATATTTTTTTATTATAATATTGTTTCATAAAAGATTAGCCTCTTTCTAAAATTGCTTCTTGTTTATAATGTAAAAGGCAAATCCTGCAATTTCTTCCTTCAAATATACACTTCTTAATTTTACAATAGCTTTAAAGTTCCCTGGATTGTTCAACAAGATTATTACACTAACATTCTTTTTCCGCCGTTAGATGCAACAATTTGTCCCGTAACATAATCAGCAGCACCGGAAATCAAGAATAAAACAGTGTTTGCAATGTCCAATGGTTGAGCTATTCTGCCCAACGGAATTAGAGGAATTTCATCTGCAACAAACTCAAAATCTGCTTCTCTAAGTCCCGGGGTATCTGTCGTGGGAACCGGTATCACATTTACATTTATATTATAAGGAGCTGCCTCCTTTGCTATTGAAGTTGTCAAACCGATTACACCTGCTTTTGCAGATGCATAGTGAGCACACTTGTCACCTCCGCCTATAGCATAACCTGAACTTATATTGACAATCTTGCCACTATTTTGTTTTTTCATATATGGAAACACTTCCCTAATCATATAGAAAGCGCTATAGAGATTGAAGCGTATGTATCTATCCCAACGTTCATCGGTTATAGTATCAAAATCGCAAGGTGGTTCTCCGCCACCGCCGTTGTTAATAAGAATATCAACCGTGCCATAAGTTTTCACCGTCTGCGCTACCACATTTTTTATATCATCAATTTTCATGATATCACAATGACAGTATTCTGCTACACCACCGGCATCAATTATTTCCTTTTTGACACTTTCACCGGTTTCATCGTTAATGTCGCATACCATTACCTTTACTCCATACGAAGCAAGCTCAATAGCTATACCACGTCCGATACCACGACCTGATCCTGTAACAATTGCTATCTTTCCGCCTACGTTTAAATAGTCTTTCATTTTAATTCTCCTCGTATATAGTACTTGCAAGGGAAAAAATAACTTCTTGTAAAGATAATAGCCTTGCAATCTATTTTCTCTTTTTTATTCCTTTGTCTAAACCTATAACAATACTCATGGTTTAATAACGGTAGATAATGAAGAGGTCGAGTTTACTTTGTGTTATATTATTTTTCTAAAATACAATATGATTTTTTGCAAATATTAGTTGTTTAGTTCTTTAATATTATTATTAGTTTTTTTTGCATTTCGACCAAGATAAGCTGAGATTACTGATTTGTCCCGTGCAATCTCATCACCCGTATCGTATTTTACAATTTTCCCCTGTTCAATGACGCATGCATGGTGTGCAATTTTCAGCGCTTTTCTTGCATTTTGTTCTACAAGCAATACCGTTACGCCTTGCTTGTTAATTTCATCAATCGTGTTGATAACATCATTAACTATCAATGGTGCAAGGCCAAGCGAAGGCTCATCCATCAGCAAAACCTTCGGATTACTCATCAGACCTCTCGCTATCGCAAGCATCTGCTGCTCTCCTCCGGAAAGAGTTCCTGCTCTTTGTTTTTTTCTTTCACCAAGTAACCGGAACATTTCGTATGCACGCTTGATGCCTATCTTTCTGTCTTTAACAAGATATCCGCCCATCAGTAAATTTTCTTCTACTGTTAGGTTCGGGAATATCCAACGTCCTTCCGGTACTAGTGCAATTCCTCGCCCTACTACCTCATGACCGGAGTGAGGCAGAGGTTTTCCATCATATATAATCTTTCCTGACTGAGGCTTCAGCATCCCTGCGATGCAGCGCATCAATGTCGATTTTCCCGCGCCGTTTGCACCAATAATCGACATTATTTCTCCCTGCTTTACCTCAAAACTTATCCCATTAAGCGCTTGGATTTTTCCATAACTGAATCTTAGATTTTCACATTTCAACACATTAGTCACCTACTCCCAAATAAGCATCAATTACTTCACTGTTATTTTGTATATCGTATGGTGAACCAGTAACAAGTTGTTTTCCAAAGTTGATAACCGTAATCTCATCGCAAACATCCATAATTACGTCCATATGATGATCAATCACGATAATTGTAATATCATTATTATTACGAATATCTTTGATAATTCCGGAAAGTTGTTCGGATTCTTCTTCATTCATACCTGCCGCTGGTTCATCAAGTAACATTACCTTTGGATTTGTAATAAGAGCTCGTGCAATTTCAAGTTTTCTTTGCAAACCATATGGCAAATTGCGTGCAAGTTGATCCTTCAGCTCCCATAAGCCAACACTCTTTAGCATTTGTTCGCTGATCTCAGCACATTTTGCCTCCTGTTCTTTACATTTTTTTGTTTTTAGAATTCCGTCAAAAATAGTATATGTAATACTTTTCTGATAGGCAATATGAAGGTTTTCATAAACGGTCAAATCATTAAATAACCGTATGTTTTGAAAAGTCCTAGCAACTCCTTCACATGCAATTTCATATGGCAATTTACCAACAAGCGACTTGCCGTATAGGAGAATATCTCCACTTGTAGGTTTATAGATACCTGTTATTAGATTAAACAAAGTTGTTTTTCCTGCCCCATTAGGGCCAATGATACCAAAGATTGTATTTGACCTTGCCATTATATTTATATGATCTGTGGCTATGATACCGCCAAAATGTTTACACACGTCGCAAATTTCCAATGCACATTCAACATCATAATTATCCATTATCTTTCCTTTCCTGATAACAGAGCGTTATCATACCTTGTTCCTTGTAGTTTTTTTACTATATTCACTCCTAAACCATTTTGCAACGTTTTTAATGTCTTTAAATGTAAACTCCCTCATGCCCATAAGTCCGGCCGGTCGGAACAAAATGACAATGACTACCAGCAAACCATAGAAAACCATTCTCCATTGTTCCGCTGAGCCAAAACGAAGTAATTCAGGAAGCGGTAATAACAACAAACCGGCAAGAACTGTTCCGGTAAGGCTACCTTGACCACCCAGAATAACCATGATTATGAGTTCGTCGGATTTAACCATTGAGAACATGTTTGGTTGCAAATAATGCATATAATGAGCAAGGAATCCTCCTGCACATCCACATAGGAGACAACTGATAACCATTGCCACCATTTTATATTTAATTGGATTTATACCTACAGATTGTGCCGCAAGTTCCTCTTCTCTAAGAGCAATGCAGTTTCGACCATGCTTCGAATTAATGAACGATCTAAGTACAATAAAAGTAATAATTACGATAGCCCATACAGAAATAAAGCTCGACCCTTTTGGAATATCAGATAGCCCTCTTGCACCTCCGGTTAAATTAACTGCATTTAGAATTATTAGCTTAATTGCTTCTCCAATACCAAGAGTTACAATGATGAAATAATCATCTCTAAGTTTTAATGTCGGATAGCACAATAACGCTCCGGCAATTGCTGCCAATATCATACCACCTATAATTCCTGCAAAAATAGGGATTCCAAAATTTTTGGTAAGCAAAGCAGAGGTATAGGCGCCTATTGCCATAAAACCTGCATGACCTAACGAAAACATTCCTGTAAATCCACACAAAATAGATACTCCCATAACCGCTATGAGATAAATACCGACAAGTGTTGCTACTCCTAACCAGTAAATCATGAGTCACTCTCCTTATGCTTTGTTTTCGCTGGATTTTCCCATCAACCCGGATGGACGCACCAGCAAAATCACAATCAAAATGAAATATGAAAACAAATCTCTTAGCCCTGTTGAAACATATGCAGAAATCATTGATTCCGATACTCCAAGAATAAGTGCGCCAATCATAGCCCCCGGGAGACTCCCCAGTCCGCCGAAGACTGCACATATAAACGCTTTGTTAGTATAAAATGTACCAAGAGATGGATATGTCGTATATTTTGCACCGAGGAGAGCACCTGCGATACCGGCAAGACTTCCTGCAATTAAAAATATAGTGAGAATAAGCTTATATGTATTTACTCCCATCAGTGATGTTGTATCAAGACTAAATGACGCTCCACGAATTGCAAGACCCAAACGAGTTTTGCGTATTATCAACTCAACTATGAGAAGAGCTATCATACTTACAACAAATATAATAATATCTACAACACCAATATTGGCACCAAAAATCTTAATACTTTCAGAAGAAAAGTTGACCGGAAAGATTCTGAATCTTCCTGAGAATGCAATTATAATAAGATTGTCTCCAATGACAGATACACCTAATCCTATAATCATTAGAAAAATTCGTTTTGAATTACGTTTTAGCAATGGACGATATGCCACAAGCTGGATGAACGCTGCTAAAAGTGCTGCGGCAATAACGCCCATAATAATACCGGACAACAAGTTTTGCATTGCATAGGTCAGAAAGAAAAATGCTGCAAATGCTCCTATTGTAACACTAATACCATGCGCAAAATTTGTGAAGTTCAATAAGCTGTATATAAGTGCGTATCCAACTGCCATCAGTGCATACACGCTTCCAACAGAAATGCCATTTACAAACTGTTGAATAAACAAAATATGTCACCTACTTCCATAGATTCAACTTACTGTTTAATAACTATTTACCTTATTCTTAATGGTAATACATAAGCTTACATGTTTCGAAATAATATAATTAAGTTTTTTAAAATATTTAAAGAGGCATTATCTTGATATTTAATGCTTATTTGGATGGTTCAAAAAGTCCGATTGTTATAAATCCACCATTTTCAATCTTGCATATTGGAACTTCGCGGATAACTACATGGGTTTCGGGTACAAATGAAATATTGCTGGTCAGTCCCTTAAGATCTGTGGTTGATTCAAGCGCATCTCTAATTGCATTGGAATCTACAACTCCTGCCTTCTCAATCGCACCTTCAAGTAGTTTGTATGCGTCGTATGCCAAAAAGCAGTCCGCTGCAACATTTACGCTTGGGTCATAATTATATTCAGCTACAAATTTTTCAATTAGTGGTTTAACATTAGGAGATTCGGTGTCAACAGCCACATTAAATACCATGTTTTCAATGGAATTGCTTGCGATATTGAAAATATCACTAGACATTGCACCTTCCGTTGTAATGAAAGGCTGAGTTATTCCAAGATCACGAGCCTGATTCGCAATAAGTCCTATTTGTTTATAATAACCTGCTGCTATATATATAGCATCAAAATTTTTGGAATTCTTGATTTTCGTTAACACTGCCCTAAAATCAACGTCTCCTGTGTTATATGCTTCTTTTGTGGTTACTGTGCCGCCATTTGCTTCTACACTCTCAGAGAATTCATTCGTAATACCGATTGAAAAATCGCTGCCGATTTCGTAAATAATAGCAAGGTTTTTATAATTAAGTTCATTTACTACATATTCACCCATTATCGAACCGCTTTGCGGATCAGATAAACAAGCGCGAAATGCATATGGTCGAACTTTACCATCGTCTGTCATTGTAACCTTTGAATTTGTTGCTATACTAGTAACCACAGGTATTTCATACTCAGTTGCAACTTCAACAAGGGCAATGGTTGATGTTGAAGAATCAGTTCCAATAAACGCTACCACTCCATCATTTAGAATGGCCTTGCGAGCAGCATTAGTGGTTTCAACAGCGTCATCACGATTATCATACGATTTTAGGACAATTTGTTTTCCTAAAATACCACCATTGGCGTTGGTTTCGTTGACCAAAAGTTGAACTGTTTTCGCAAGCACATCACCATATATGGTACTCTCCCCTGTAAGCGGACAAATTACGCCGATGGTAATTACATCGGATTTCTTATTGCTCTCTACAGCCTTTCCTGAACATGCTGTAAATGTGAATATCAAAGTCAGACAAAGTATTGCACATGTAAATCTTTTCATTTCTTTCCCTCTTTCATTCTTTTATTTTCATTTTCATTTTCATTTTCAAGATAACTAAATTTGATTTTTTCTTATCTTTCAATTTTTTGTTGTTTCTTTACCTAATTAATTTCGTAGATATACGTTCTGAATACTTTTTTTGCCTTCAAGGTTACTTTTGCAATTATACCTATTAAAAATATGCTTACTCCATATATCCTCCCTTCATAGCTGAAACTGCAAGTTTTCTATATATATCAAAAATACCTTGGGTATATATAACCTTTGGCTTAATCCAGTTAGATTTTCTTTTTTCTATTATTTCATCTATTTCTTCCATAGATTTTTCTACTCCCTTTACTCCTACTATATCAAGTCTTCTATTAGGAATATCAATCCTTATTATGTCACCCTCTTCAACTAAAGCAATTGGGCCCCCTTCGTTAGCCTCTGGAGATACATGACCAATAGCCGGACCCCTCGTAGCACCAGAAAATCTACCATCGGTTATGAGCGCAGTTGTTGATACAAGTTTCTTATCGGAAGCAATACACTCTGTAGTATAGAACATCTCAGGCATACCGCTTCCCTTTGGTCCTTCATATCTGATAAAAACTGCGTCTCCCGGTTTAATTTTTCCAGATAATATTGCTTCTTTGGCCTCCTCTTCTGAATCAAAGGGTCTTGCTATTAAAGTTACCTTCATCATTTTCTTATCAATAGCTGAATGCTTCACTACTGATCCTTCCGGTGCAAGGTTTCCTTTTAAAATAGCCACTGCCCCTTCTTTATGGAGAGGTTTGTCTACTGGAGTAATAATATTATCCTTGTCTACACCTATATCTCTTAAATAACTGTGGCATTTTTTGTAAAACCCATTCGCTTTTAATTCATTTAAATTTTCGCCTAATGTTTTTCCTGTAACCGTCATAGTTTCAAGATGTAGATTATCCTTTATAGCTTCCATAACAGCAGGTACTCCGCCAGCATACCAAAAGTATTGTGCTGGATAAAGACCACTAGGTCTTATGTTAGATATATATGGAATCCTTCTATGTATATTATCAAAAAGCTCAGGAGCTAGCTCTATTCCAACTTCATGAGCAATTGCCGGTAAATGAAGTAAAGCATTTGTGGAGCCAGCAATAGCAGCATGTACCATTATAGCGTTTTCAAATGCCTTTTTAGTTAGAATTTGAATAGGCTTTATATCTTTCTTTACTAATTCTAATAATTGTGTTGCAGCTCTTTGAACTTCTTCCTCAAACTCTGATATTGTTGTGGGCATTACTGCCGTTCCAGGAAGTGTTAAGCCTAGTGCTTCTGCCATTATCTGCATAGTAGCTGCAGTTCCCATAAAAGCGCATGCGCCACAAGAAGCACAAGCCGAATGTTGCTTTTTCTTAAATTCTTCTTCTGTAATTTCTCCTCTTTTTAATTTAGCACTATAGGTTCCTATTTGTTCCAAAGTTAAATTATCTGGACCTGCCTTCATAATTCCTCCGGTAAATACTATAGAAGGCATATCTAATCTTGCTATGGCTTTTAGGTGAGCAGGAACGCCTTTATCACAGCTACATATAAACATACCTCCATCAAAAGGTGTTGCCATACCATGAACTTCAATCATATTACATATAACTTCACGGGATAGTAATGAATAATTCATTCCATCATGCCCCTGGGCAATTCCATCACAAATATCAGTTGTAGTATATTTAGCAGGCCTTGCACCAAGCTCTATGAGTTTGGTTTCAGCGGCGAAAACAAGTCTATTTAAATGAACACTGCCCGGATGGCTGTCTCCCCAAGTACTTTCTAATAATATTTGAACTTTGTCTAAATCGTCTAAACCCCAACCCATACCTATCTTAAGTGCATCCATTTCTATTGCTATTCTTCTCATTTCTTGGCTTTTTAACATATTGTCTTCCCTTCTAGTTTGTGAATCTTGCCATATAACTTCATTTGCATTTCTAAATATAAGACTAACATAGGGTTTCTATTATATTTTTTGCTGCTAAAATATCCATCTTTATAAATACTTCTTTTGTAAAAGTGCCATTATGCGGAGTTAGCAAGGCATTATCACAATTTACTAAAGTAGAATCTGTTTTAGGCTCTTTATCATATACATCAATTGCTGCATAAGAAACTAAACCATTATTTAGAGCTTTTTTCAAATCTTTTTCATTTACAATAGGACCTCTTGCTGTATTAATAAGAATTGGTTGTTTTTTCATCTGTTTCATTACATCATAATTAAACATATCCCTTGTAGAATCTGATAAAGAAACATGTATACTGATTATATCTGATTTTTCAAGCAATTCCTCAAAGGTAGCATATTCTAATCCTAGCTTCTTCTCCTTCTCATGTTTTCTAGTTCCGCTATAAATCACTTCCATATCAAATGCTTTAGCTTTCCTTGCCACCTCTATTCCAATGTTACCTAAACCAACAATGCCCATAACTTTACCTTCCGTACTTCTCCCCAATAACTTTACCCATCTGTTATTTTTCATTTCTTCATTTGATTCACTTATGTTTCTGTATATCTGAAGTATATAAGCCATCACTAGTTCAGCGACAGGTCTTTCTACAACTCCAAGTGTTCTTTTAATTTTTATGCCTTTTTCCTTTGCATATTCTATATCAACTGAATCAATGCCCACTCCACGTCTTGATATAACTTTAAGATTTGGTGCATTATCTATTACTTTTTTGGTAATACCCTCTAAATCGCATATAATAGCATCAGCCTCACCAATAATTGATATTATCTCGTCTTCATTCAAAAACTTATCATAAGGATTTGGAATGACTTCAAATCCATTGCTTTTTAAAATCTTTTCAGCCTCATTTGAATATCTTCCAAAAAATTCTGATGTTATAATAACTTTTTTGCTCATGATTGCATCCATTCCTTTCTCAAATTAGAGCCAATCGTTAGCATTTTTTCCTAGTCTTTCGAATATTAAAATTTACACAATCAAAAAGTCATCATCACCGGACAAACTAACCTTGTATGTTTTGTCTTTAATACCTTTCATAGACATATGCGACTTGCATAGTTTTTGGTAGAGTTTCCATTGTTTATCAGTATTCTCCGCAGCGGATGAAAAATACTCACCAACTATGTCACGGCCATAATCGTGGCATACAAAGTGTCCATCATCTTCCGGTAAATGATTAACCATTTCACTTCCTTTACCCGGGTCCGCTATAAGGTATTTTTCCATAAATTTACTTGCATCGGTTTTTGACCAAACGCCATCCCATAAGTTGCGTTCAACCTCAAGTTTTCCATAATTTGAAATGTCCATAAATCTATGCCAAACATCCATACATTTGCAAAGACCTTTATCCAAACCACCAAGATCAAATATTACGTCTCTTTCAAATTCAATAAGCTTATCCATGGAGTTGTCAAAACACATATAGACTGACCTGCGTGCTGATCCCTCGCTGAAAGCACTTGATGGGGCATGCTGGGCAATAATGCTCATCTCCGGGTATGATGTATCTATAAATGTCTTCATCCTCATCTCAAAATATGTCAAGTGCCCAGGTTCCATCTCATGTCCAATAACTTCCACCATTTTATCAACAGTATAAGGATAATCAAGACCTAAATATCTAAAATATTCAAATCGATCATAGCAATAGCCATAGAATATTGTTAGGAAAGGCAACCCGTTCAGATTTTTAAAGCCCAAGCGTGGCATATTATATTTAGAAATATCCATATTCTTTACTGCAAAGTTATGAAACTCTTGTGTAACAGCAGTAAGTGTTCTAGGTAACTTATCTCTTGGAACAAGTATTTTTCTTTTAAAGTCGATAATTCTATCTGAGAGTGGACCTGTGCCTGGAAGAGTATCATCCAACTCTTTGAGTATTTCATCGAATTTTGAGTAATCAAATATAGGAGCAACAAGATTATAGAATTTGTCCGTCATATCATCGTAAGATATATTCTCACCAAGCAATATAAGCGCTCTCGTTTTAAGACTGATTGCGTGATCAATAAGGTAATTGACACGATCCATTTCTTCTAACTTTGCTTTGTTTTTATAAAGCTCTAGACAAGAAATAAGAAAATCACTTTCATCTAGAATATCATTCAAAGTCCTTCCTTCGCTTTTTACATCCATTAAAGGTTCCATCAAAGTTTTCTCATCACGACTAAAGCTCATATCTTCCCTTTTCCAATAAGGTTGTGGAGTATACCAATAAACGTCTGTTGATTTTTCATGCCTTTCTTTAGCAACAGTAAGATCGACGTACTCCTGTGCCAAAAAATTTAAAGTTGTTGACATAAAATCCCCTCCTAATTATTAGTTTTAGATAAACAGAAAATATCTTAATAACTACATTCTTAATTTACATCTTTATCACATTTCTTTAAAAGATTTTAAATACAATTTTCAGATTATCCCCACTAAATAGCTGTAAGCTAATTTCAGAGTTTACAGTGTGCAAATTAACTTATAAGGTAAAGCTGAAGCTTTGTGCAATATTAAACATAAGCCTCTTAACAACATCATGCAATGTCTTATAACATCTTATTTAAAAAGTATTTTGTCCGCTCAGATTTCGGATTATTAAAGAAATCAGTTGTCGGACAATCTTCAATAATCATGCCTTCATCCATAAATATGACACGATCAGAAATTTCACGCGCAAATCCCATTTCATGGGTTACTAAGACCATAGTAATGCCTGTTTCTGCCAGTCCCTTGATAACATCCAACACTTCAGATACCATTTCAGGGTCAAGTGCTGATGTAGGCTCATCAAAAAGTATCACCTCTGGATCCATCGCTAAAGCCCGAGCTATTGCAACTCGCTGTTGCTGCCCTCCGGAAAGCATTGCTGGATACTCATTTACTTTATCAGAGAGACCTACACGTTCCAATAGCTTTAAACACTTTTCATGCAACTTATCTTTAGGTTCTTTCTTTACAACTAAAGGTGCGTACATCATGTTTTTCAACACAGTAAAGTTTTGAAATAGGTTAAAATGTTGAAATACCATTCCTATTCGCTGTCTAATTAGCTGTACTGTTTCCTGGGAGTGAGTAATATCAATATTATCAAACAATATTTGCCCTGATTGAGGCTCTTCCAGAAAATTTATGCACCTCAATAAAGTAGATTTTCCGGAACCGGAAGGACCAATAATCGAAATTATCTCACCCTTAAATATATTGATACTTATATCTTTAAGTACATGCAGATCTCCAAATGACTTATTAACATTCTTTATTTGTATAACTACTTCTTTCATAATTGTCACCTGCTTTCTGTAAAACCTTGGCACTTGTGAAACTTTTCAATTTAAAAGTAATACTTAGTATCCTTAAAACCTCTCTCCGCAAATAATAAAATTATAAATTCTATAAAAATTTATGTTGCTTTACTAGCGTTTCTCAACATTTGGAGCTAAAACTTGATTATAAACGTATGCAGAAGCATCTTCGCTTTCTAATTTTTCATAATAATTAAATATATCATAGCCTGTTGCAAACCACGCATTACCTTTTTCTAAAATATAATCCAGTATTCCCTCCAGCATATATATTTTGCCCTGAGAACCGATACATTGCGGGTCTATCTGCAGTACGTAACAGGACCCATATCGATGAAAACCGTCATATTCCCACTTCCAATTATTAAGCACCTTGTCACTACATGCAATCCTGGACTGTCCGGCAGGTATAGGGGGCGAAAAATTAAATGCAAAATAAGGCAGATCATAAAGTGACCAGTGAATAGGTATTTCTAAAAGCCTATCTTCTCCCAAATCAGTGTAATATGGAACATCATCAGCATGTAGAGAACTGGAGTAGCAAAGGCCAAGCCTTTTTGCAGCTATGAGGGTATCTATTGTGATTTCGCCCTCCGGTGCGCGGAAGCCTACAGGATTGTTTCCACATACTTTCCGTATGGCTTCCATACCCTTTTGTATAGCTCTATATTGTTCTTCCGGAGTCAGTGCTCCCATGTGCTCATGTTCATACCCGTGGCAGCCAATCTCGTGGCCTGCTTCAGCAACAGTAATTAATGCATCAGAATATTTTTCAGCTATAGCACCAGGTACAAAAAAAGTAGCTTTTATATTATAACGATTAAGAATGTCAAGTAAACGCGGTAATCCAATTTCAATGCTCTCTTTACCCATATCCAGAAAATTATTGTCATCAACTTTGAGGTTCGGATCAAAAACTCGTATGTAATATTCTGCATCTACATTAACAGATATCATAACAGCATTATTAGCCCCGCCGGGCCATTTAGTCTTTCTAACAAACATGACTTACCCCCTCCATATTTTCTTTCCAATGTCTTGCTATCTCCTCACACGTGGTACACCATATATCCGGGTTTGTAGTAATATATTCACATAGCTTTTCTATAATTTCGGCCTTTCCGGGAGTACCTGATACTTGGGGGTGAAAAGCTGATGTTATTGCACTTCCGAACCGTATTGCCCCTTCGAATTCCCGAATAAAATTACTTAATACATCCTCATAGGGTGCAATACGTGGCTGACCAACAAGGACCTGCGGATATGAACCATATACCATCTGTATGTATTCATCCAGCTCCTGACGACAGGGTAATCTCACTGCCGAGGTTCTTTTACCATTGACTTCATGAAAACTAATCTTCTCTTCTGCCATACCACGGCTGTAATATAACGTGTTGCTATTTTCAAAAAGAATCTGTTCCACTTCTGAAAGCAAAGGACCTGTTGGTCTAAATCCTACAGCCGGTTTGCCTACTATACGTCGGAATATATCCTGGCTGCGACGAATATTATCTAATTGCTCTTCTATTGTGTTTCCATAAAAATCGTCATGGTCAAGACCATGATTAGCTATTTCATGGCCACAGGACAGGATATCTTTTATCAATTCAGGGTATCTTTCTACGTTTTCTGCCGGAACAAACCATGTGCTTTTCAGGTTGTACTTTTCCATAATATCAAGTATACGATGGGCACCCTTCATGATGCCATATAATCCAATTGATTTACTTCTTATAAAGTTTTCACCATTTGGTATTTTAATAACCTTATTACGCCAAATTGTATCACCATCCAAATCCCACCCGAAAGAAAAGGCACACTTTGCACCATTCGGCCAGATTGACTTATTCATATTTAACCTCCTCGTATCAGTTTAAATCAAGTAAGTTTTCTCGCACTTCTACCAAGATTTTGCTCAAGCTTTTGAGCAAAATAGGAAAGAATCTTAACTAATATATAATATACAATTGCAGCAACAACTAGTGGTTCAAACATTATGTATGTGTCTGCCATCACTTGTCTGGATACACGCATCAAATCAGTAACACCAATGATAGATATAAGTGAAGTACTTTTTAGATTACCAACTGTCTCATTAACTAAGGAAGGAAGAATAGCACGCAAAGACTGCGGCAAAACAATATCAAACATAGTACGGTTATATGATACACCTAACGCCTTTGCAGCTTCTTTTTGTCCTACATCGATTGCCTCTACACCACCACGAAGGGCCTCCGAAGTATACGCGGCTGAAACCATTGATAATGTAATAAAAGCAGCAAATGATGCACTAATGGTTACTTTCAAAACAGAAGGTATCGCAAAATATGAAAGGTAGAGAATAACTAAAGCCGGAACACTGCGAAAAATATCTGTGTATATATACCCTATTAGTTTGAGTGCCTTTATTTTAGATATTTTCATAAGAGCCAGTGGAATTGATAGTAGAAACCCACCTGCCACACACATCACCGTCATATAGAGAGTAATGCCGATACCATGTAAATAGCGTCCTGCATAATTAGAAATAGTAATAAAATTTTCAATCATTTACTAATTCTCCTATCTTAATAAATGTTTTCTATCACACTATAGCTTTGGTTCCCACACAATACTAAACCTATTATATTTTTATTATAAGTCACAACACCAAGTCTATTCTGGGGCATTTCTTAAAACATATAATCGCCACCGTTAGGTGAGATAACCTGTCCGGAAAAATACCTGGAACAATCAGAAGATAGGAATGTAATTGCTGCAGCCATATCTTCAGGCTCGGCTACCAAATAGAACCTCTCCAAAACTTCTTCAAACTCCCAATCATCAGCCATTCGGGTTCGAGTTACACCAGGTGCAACAACGTTGACATTTATACCCTCACGGCCAAGTTGTCTCGCTAATCCTTTGCTCATACCGATAACAGCGGCCTTCGATGCAGCATATTGAAAAGTACCGGTTCCAATGACACCAGCTCCGGAGCTGACGGTAACAATCTTGCCATATTTTTTCGCACGCATAATAGGTACAACTGCGTTGATGAAGTTAAAAACACCTGTTACATTTACATTTAATACACGCTCCAATTCTTCTCGGTCAACCACACCAATTTCACCGGAGCGACCTGGCGTTCCGGCATTGTTTACGAGTATATCTACCGTACCGAATTCATCAACGCACTTATCTACTGTTTTTTTAATCGTTGAAACATCTGTAATATCACAGTACATACCGATTGCAACACCACCTGAAGCAGTAATTTCTTCTACTGTCTTTTTTACACTATCTTCTTCTATGTCGCAGACCATCACTTTTGCACCTAATTCAGCCATCATCTTGGCTGTTGCTTTACCGATACCATTACCAGACCCTGTAACAATAGCTACTTTCTCATGGAGTGAAAAAAAATCATAAATTTTTTTACTCACATTTGTATTCAAAATATCACCTTCAAATTCCTTAATTTATTTGCTTAAAAATACTAATTCTAACTGATGTCCAACCTTAAAAAAGCTCTTTCAGTTCGTATAAGACTGTTAACTTTAATTTGACACTTAAATATGTTCATATCGTTATTTTATCTGTAAAGCACAAAATATTAATATTTATTTTAAAGATATCTAAACTAGACTATTCTTTTTCATAAAATATTGGAAGCTTATCAACATAATCCTGCCCAAGCCACTTTGCACAGATTTCATTCATAACTCCTTCTTCTTCAAGTTCGGCTATAGCTTGGTCAAAGATTGGAACCAAATCGCTACCCTTCGGAAATGCAATTGCTAAAGGTCTTTCCCCTGCAAGCTCTTCAGCAATGGTCTTGGGTATAACATGTGCTTCCAGCCCTGCAGGTGCTGCATAGTGCTCACCAAATGTAGATAATTCTATAAGAGCATCAAGTTCCGGAGTTCCCACAATTGAAACCGCGGGTACAGTGCTATCATAACTTATTAATTTAGTTCCCGGAACTGCCTTGATTAATGCTTCAAAATTGCTACCTGCTGCTGCACCAACCTTCTTTCCCTTTAAATCATCTACTGTTTCAATTCCACTGCCCGGTTTAGAAATGATACATGAGATACTATAATTGTATCCTGTTGAAAAGTCTACCTTCTTTTTTCGCTCTTCAGTTCCGGAAAGACATGATATTACCATATCTATTTTTTTTCCCTGAACTTCACCAATTAGCCCAAAAAACTCCATGTCCTTCCATTCATGTGTAAATCCTAATTTCTTAGAAAGGGCATCCGCAAAATCTATATCAAATCCTACAAAATTACCCTTTGCATCAATGCTTTCATATGGCGCACATTCTGCATTCACACCAATTACAAAATGTCTTCCTGAAAGTGGCAGCTTATTTCCATTGTCAGAATTCTCAGTTCCTGAGTTTGCTGCCTTGCTACCAAGGCTGCTGCACCCCACCATTATCAGGCCAATTACTAAAACAACCACCATAATCAAAGTAAGTTTTCTTTTCATTTTTAATATCTCCTTTCTTAATCAACGATTTGTAAACTTAAATGAAAATTAAGGACTCTGTATTTAACTTAAAACAATTTACAAAGTATTCTCCTCATATCTAATTCATAAGTGCTAAACATTTAAGCATTGACCTATGTAATTTTTGCAACAACTAATGCAATAACTGTTTTTCACTCATTCAAAAAAAGATTCTATCTATTTACTTTTTCTATACCTCCTGAAGTTTATATCTTGGTTGTTTCATATCTTAAAACAGCGTTTTATATTAGTCTCATTCAATTAATTCGACATTTTTTTTAAAATACCTTCTTTCTTTAACTGCCAAAATTGCTTATTTAATAACCATAGTCTATACGCTTTGCAAGTGAAGTAGAGCAACATTAATAATATATCTTCTCCAACATATCATTAATGTATCATCGTTGAACCCTGCCGGATGCATCACCTTTCATAAGGTTTTGGACTTCATCAATAGACATCATGTTAAAGTCGCCTTCAATGCTATGTTTCAAGCAAGAGGCAGCTGTTGCAAACTCTAATGCTGATTGATTATCCATACCTGAAGAAAGTCCATATATAAGTCCACCACAGAAAGAATCGCCACCACCAACGCGGTCAATTATGTTTATGTCGTATTTTTTCGATTTATAGTATTGTTTCCCGTCATATAGCATTCCGGACCAACCATTATAAGATGCGGAATGGCTTTCTCTCAAAGTAAAAGCAACAATTTTTAAGCCGAACCTATTATGCAACTCTTTTGCTACTTCTTTATATCCTTCATCACACAATTTACCTTCTTTAACATCAGTCTTTCCGGCTTTTATATCGAATACTTTTTCTGCATCTTCTTCATTTGCAATCAATACATCACAGTACTTAACAAGCTCAGTCATGACTTCATTTGCTTTTTTTGTTGACCACAATTTATTTCTATAGTTTAGATCTACGCTAATAGCTACTCCTGATTCTTTTGCAACTTTTAAAGCATCTAATGTAATATCAATACAGTTATCTGATAATGCTGGTGTTATTCCGGTGAAATGAAACCACTTTGCTCCATTTAATATGCTTTTCCAATCAAAGTCATCTCTTTTGGCTTCTGCAATGGATGATGCTCCTCTATCATATATAACTTTTGAAGGCCTTTGTGATGCTCCCTTTTCACAAAAATACACACCTATTCTATTTCCACCTCTAACCACAAAATCTGTTTTTATTCCAAAACGTCTCATTTCATTAATAGCAGCTTGCCCTATTTCATGGGCAGGAAGCTTTGTTACGTAATAACTATCTAACCCAAAGTTTGCTAAAGATGCTGCCACATTTGCTTCACCCCCGGCAAAAAAAACATTAAACTGCTTTGCTTGGACAAACCTCTCATAACCAATGGGTGATAATCTAAGCATCACTTCCCCAAAAGCCACAAATTTTTTCATTAAGTTACCTCCTGCTCTTTTTAAATTTAGCTACTTCTTCTACCAATTCTTTAGCAGTCTTTGTCACCATTTCATAATCTCCTGATTTTGCACCCTTTGTTAGGTTGCTACCGGTAGCAACTGCTACTGCACCTGCTTCAAACCAATCCTTTATATTACTTATATCTACCCCTCCCGTAGGCATGAAATTGGCATATGGTAAAGGACCTTTAAATGCCTTAATTATTGAAGGCTTAAAAGCACTCCCCGGGAAGAGTTTTAATATTTCAGCACCATATTCCATTGCTTCTATAGCTTCTTTAACAGTCATAACACCGGGGAATGATGGTACTCTATAACGATTACATATTTTTAGAGTATCTACATTCAAATTAGGGCTAATTATATATTGAGCTCCGGCTAACATGCATGCTCTTGCAGTTTCCGGATCTAAAACTGTACCTGCTCCAATGATTACATCATCATCTTTATACGTCTTGGATATTTCATTTATTATGTTTAAAGCTTCCGGAACTGTCATTGTTATTTCGATAATATTGATTCCACCTTTTTTTATAGCTTCAACAATTTTTATACCCTGTTCCTTAGATTCTGTACGCACCACTGCAACAATGCCTGTATCTACTATTTTCTTTATAATTTCAAGTCTTTTCATTTTTATAACCTCCCTTGAAAGATTTTATACATAAGGTATGTTTCGCATAATGAAACATTGTTTTATTATGACCTTAAAAAAAATTAATTCAACTAAAATAAACCCAACCTCGACTCAAAGCAGACTTAATCTATATTCAATGATAAGCATATAAAGAATGTTACTAACGCATTGTTTTATAATATGAAACAATGTATTGATTTATTCTATATATACTTCTACTTAATTATTTAAAATCCTTCTTTTTTATAATCTTTTATATAGCCCAAGCGGTAAGAAATTTCATTTGCAGTTTCTATAACTTCTTTTGCGAGTTGTGGCATTCTTTCTTTAGTAACGTGCATAATAGTTCCTGATACGCTTATGGAAGCAATAACCTGTCCTCTAATATCAAATATAGGGGCTGCTACACATCTAATACCCTCTTCATGTTCTATCTCGTCAAAAGCACAACCCATTTCTCTTATCTGCTTTAAATGTTCTTTCATTACTTCAATATCTGTTATGGTATTTTTGGTAAAAGCTTTCATGCCATACTTGCCCAAAATGGCTTCTACATCTTCAACCGGTTTCCAAGCTAAAAGGGTTTTCCCTACTCCTGAACAATGAAGAGGGGAACCTTTACCAATTTGTGAATTCATTCTGATGTTCTTATTTGGATTTTCTACTTTATCAATATAAATTGCCTCACCGTTACCTAAAACTGATAAATGAACTACTTCTCCTGATCTGCAGCATAGATCTTCTAATAAAGGCTTTGCCACTTTTCTAATATCCATATGGTCTAATATTGCACTGCTCAAGTAAAGAAGCTTTATCCCTAAGTAATATTTATCTGTCTCTCCATTTTTTTCGATATAGCCTTTAACCATAAGTGAATTTAAAATCCTATGAACAGTGCTTTTATGAAGTCCAGTTAAGTTAGATAAATGAGTTACACCACAGCCATCCTGGTATAATGCAAGTTCTTCTAATAGCAAAATTGCTCTATCTAAGGATTGAACTGTGCTAATATTGTTCTGAGCCACAAATAACACCCTTTCTTTTAAAAAATTATAAAGTATCTAAAAATTTCTATTTGGTTTATCATTATATCATGCTTATATGAAATAATCAGCTCCGACGAGTAAAAAGATTTTTGGCACTCCGACCTATAGATTATGGAGACGTTTATGCCACAAATTTATATCGTATTTATTTATTATTTTGCCAAAAAAGCAATCTTACTTTTTGTATTCTCCTTCCCCTCAATTGCCTCAATTGGTCAATAATTATTTAACCAACATTATAATCATGGGCAAGAATATTCCGGGAAGCATATTGCCTACTCTTATTTTCTTGATTTCCAATATGGAAAAGGCTAGTCCCATGAGCAGTACTCCGCCTACTGCAGTCATTTCATCCACTACTGCAGTGCTAAGATAAGGTGCTACAGCTGAGGCCGCCAAGCTTAGGCCACCCTCATAAATCAAAACGGGTATGGCTGACATTGCAACTCCAAAACCCATGGCAGAGGCAAATATCAATGAAGCTACCACGTCTATTGCAGCTTTTGCATACAATACTTCGTGGTTTCCCGACAATCCGCTTTGCAAAGAACCCATTATAGCCATAGAGCCTACACAAAACAAGAGGCTTGAAGTGACAAAGCCTTCGGAAAAGTTTCCTCCCACTCCTTTTAATTTGGATTGTAGTGAGCCGCCCAAACCTTCTAATCTTTTTTCTATGTCTATCAGTTCTCCAATGAGAGTACCTAACACCAAACTCATTATTAGTACCATAAGCTCTTGAGATTTCATAAAAAATACCACGCCTAAGCCAAAAGTAAATAGAGCAAGAGCGTGCATTATGGAATCTCCAAATCTCTTTGGCAGACCCTTTTTCATAAACATACCTATAATTCCACCTGCAAAGACCGCTGCAGCATTTGCTGCTGCACCTAATAATATCATTTGTTTTCCCCCTTGCTACTTCCTATTTTCATCTCTCTGGCATAATAAAACAAATATTCCTGGGCAAAACCTGCCATATCACCAAACTTGTCTTTAGCAAAAACATGAATGGCTTTCATTGGCACATCTTCATGAAGATAAAAGTGCTCTGTCACTCTTTTTATCCACACATCTACAGGATAGGAACCGTATTTCTGCATAGAAAAAAGCATTATGCAATCTGCTACCTTGATCCCAACTCCAGGTATTTTCATAAGCTCCTGCCTTGCGCTTTCAATATCTATAGTCTTAATATAATCCAAATCTATTGTGCCATCTTGAACCATTTCAATAGCCTTAAATATATATTTGCATCTAAAGCCAGCCTTGCACTTTTCTATATCACATAGCTGAGCCTTTGATAATTCTTCTGCGGTGGGAAAAGCATAAAATGTCTCACCTTTATAATTAATGGGTTGTCCATACATTTCTGAGAGCAAGCTTATGCTCCTAGCTATCATTGGTATTCTGTTATTTGCCGACATAATATAAGAAATCAGCATCTCCCATGGGTCCTGCTTTAAAATTCTTATGCCTTCACCATATTTTATCGCTGTATTAAGAACACTATCTTCTGAAAGTTTTTTCTTGATCTTGCCATAATCTCTGCCTAAATCAAAATATTCAAACCAGATTTGGTTGAATTCTTCAATGTTTGTATTCAAAAGTCGAACTGAATTATTTTCTTCATCAGACTTAACATTTATGACCTTGCCATAGGCAACACCAGTATAGCTACCATCGGCTGACCGCTTCCATCGGAAGCATTGGCCGCATTCAAATATATGCTTGGCATTGAAATCATGGACATTTTCCAGTATTAGTCCGTTTTCTACAGATTGAATTTTAATATGATTGCCTTCCATATGCTTCACCATCCTATTTAAGTCTCTCCTATGTATATATCTCTATCCAATAATACCAGACCTACGGTCCACACATTTACAGCGATAACATTGAGACCTGTGGTATATTCCAGCTTATCTCTCACCATCTGTTGTATGTCCTGCATTATAATATCAAGCCTTTTCACCAGGCTGAGAGCTGCATCTATATCAATTGTTACCCCTTCGGTTCGAGTATCTATTCTTACCTTGGTTATTTTCCTTACCCCTTCTGCCTTAAGAGCTGTAATCTCCACTAACTGAGATAAGGCATTCTTGGATATCTCATATTTGCCTAAATAGCTGAAAGTAGGTCTTATTATTGTCTTCTCAGTCATATCTCCGGCTTTTTCTTTCTTCCTGAATATCCTCAAAGAGTCTATAAAATATCCTGAAAAGTCTTTTTTTACTTCCACAGTAGGCACAGGTATTACATGCTTGCCATCAACCCGCCTTGATTTTATAGCTGTGTCAATCTCAGAATCTGTGGATATATCATTTATATAAACAATTTCGCAAGGCATAGGAATATCTAATGCCTCTGTTATCTGCTCCACCATTTTTATAGAGGTTCCCAATACGAGTATGCTATCCGGCGAGAGCTCCTTTATGGTTGCCTTCACTGCTTCCCTATGTTTATTATCCCTGAATAAAGCTCTGCGGACTGCAGCCAGCTTTGTGTCTTCCTTTTTCGCTGAGCTTCCGGTAATTACTCTTGTGCCTCCGATTAAAAGTCCATCATCAATAATATATTGAGCATTTTTATCCTTGGCAACCATAAATGCCTTATAGCTTTTACCGGTGCCGCTTTGGCCTATGAGGGCATATACTTTCATAAGACTTTACCCCTTTACAAGGTGCGGGGACACACCGCTGCTACGCGGGTATTCCTTACTGCGGAATGTCCCCGATTTCACCTGCGGAATGTTCGCAAATATTAATATACCTATTATTTTAACACATTTTATCATTTATTTTCAGGAAACATTTTCGTCAATATTATTATGAGCATGTAGAAAATGACTATTACAATAAATATCCCTGCCATCCCGTTTACCATCACTTTTAAGCTTTCATAAAAAACTGATAAATTCATCTTTCGCCCTCCTATTTTACTAATGCCAATATCAATCCGCCTGCAATTATAGAGCCTATCTGTCCGGCTACATTAGCGCTTACTGCATGCATAAGTATGAAATTTGTCGGATCCGCTTTTTGTGCTTCCCTTTGAATAACTCTAGAAGACATGGGAAAGGCAGAAATCCCTGCTGCTCCTACCATAGGGTTAATTTTATTCTTGGAAAACAAATTTAAAAACTTGGCGAACAGTACGCCTCCTGCTGTATCGAAAACAAAGGCAGCCAAACCCATCAATATTATTTTTAAGGTGCTTAGATTTAAAAAGCCTTCTGCTGTCATTGTAGATCCTATTGTGATTCCCAAAAGAATTGTGACTAAATTAGCCAGTTCATTTTGTGCTGATTTTGACAATCTCTCTGTTACTCCACATTCTCTCAGCAAATTACCGAACATGAGAAACCCTACCAAAGCAGCACTGGTTGGAGCAATTATACCTGCAATTATTGTTATTGCAATGGGAAATATTATCTTAACTTTTTTGGATATGCTGTTATCCTCATAGGGCATTCTTATCTTTCTTTCCTCCAAGGTTGTCAATGCCCTGATGACTGGAGGCTGTATTATAGGAACCAAGGACATATATGAATATGCCGCTACGGATATGGGGGCTAAAAGATTTTTCGCAAATTTAGTAGCTACATATATGGAGGTTGGTCCATCTGCTGCACCGATTATACCTATTGAAGCTGCTTCTTTCAGACTATATCCCATAAGAGCTGCCAGGCTCATGGTAAAAAATATACCGAATTGAGCTGCGCCGCCAAATAAAAGCATCTTAGGATTTTTAAGAAGTGGTCCAAAATCTATCATGGCTCCAACAGCAACAAATATCAATAAAGGAAAAAGCTCTGTCAATATTCCTATGTTGAATAAAATTGTGAGAGGTCCATGCTCTCCAATAGCTCCCGACAATGGAATATTAGCCAGTATGGCTCCAAAACCAATGGGTAGAAGCAGCATAGGCTCATATTCCTTTACGATTGCAAGATAAATAAGTACACAAGATATCACAAACATGATAATGTTTCCCAGGGTTAATGCCGAGAAACCAACAAATAAGTCCATCATTTATTACATCTCCTTTTGCATTATAGCATTAGTATTTCCTATACCAATAATAATAAGACCTTTAACGCAATATAAAGTTGCGTTAAAGGTCCGAGCAACTACTCCCCTTTGTTGAACTAATTCTAGCATCTTAGATTTTTAGTGTCAATATTTTTTGCTTTTTAAAAGTTCTTCTCTTTCCTTGAGTAAATATGAAACAGTAAATAAACTTTCACTCAAATGTACGTTTTCTACTATAATTTCCTCAGGCACATTGACATCAGAGGGTGCAAAATTCCAAATTGCCTGAACTCCACCATTTGCCAATGCCTCAGCAACTTTTTGGCATTGGTTCTTTGGGGTACATATTATGCCTATGTCAATACCATTTTCCCTGACAAAGCTTTCGAGGTTTTCAACATCATGTACCTTAATATCATTGATTTTAAGCCCCACCAGCTTTGGATTTACATCAAATATTGCTTTGGTGACAAATCCATTTTTCTCAAAAAAAGTATAGTTTACAATAGCTTGCCCTAAGTTGCCTGCGCCGACAATAACAGTGTTATATATCCTATCAAGCCCCAGAATCTTGCTAATCTGTTGATGCAAATCATCTACATTATATCCATAGCCTTGCTGTCCAAAGCCTCCGAAGCAGTTCAAATCCTGCCTTATCTGTGATGCGGTAAAACCTGTAATCTTGCTGAGCTCCTGAGACGAAACTCTTTTGATATCATTCTTTTTCAACTCTGAAAGGTACCTATGATATTTTGGTAGTCTTCTCACTACTGCCATAGAAATGCTGCTGAATCTTTCCACCTAATCAACTCCTATAATAAAGGTATATTATATTAATATTTACTACTTATCGCATACTAAATAAACTCTTTTATTGTTAATATTCTATTATAAGTATTCTAAAAAGTCAATTAATAACATAAATTTATTTGGTAGACAAAATAAAATCGACTCTATCCACATTTCTTTATATGTTTATATTATTGCAGATCTTTGGTAGAATTATATATAAATATTCCTACCAGGAGGTCGCAATGATAATTTTATCTACAAAAGAAGTTCAAAAATCCTATGGCATGGATTTAATTATAAAAGATGCTTCATTTACTTTACAAGAAAACGATAAAGTTGGAGTTATAGGTGTAAACGGAGCAGGAAAATCCACTTTATTTAAAATAATTGCAGGAGTAGAAGACAGAGACAGTGGCGAAGTATATTTTGGCAAAAACACCAGCATAGGTTATATGTCTCAATTCTTGGATTTTAAATGGGATACAACTCTATGGGAAGAAATGCTTAAGGTTTTTTCAAATATAAGGTCTATGGAAAGCAAAATGAAAAAACTGGAACAGGAAATCAGCAAAATAAAACCAGGAACAGATGAAACCAAAATGGAATCTCTCATGAAAACCTATTCATCTCTGCAGCAAGAATTTGAAAACAATGAAGGTTTCGCTTACGAGAGTAAAATTAGAGGAGTCCTAAAGGGCTTGGGATTTTCTACACAGGACTACTTTAAGAGGGTTTCTCTATTCAGTGGAGGTCAAAAAACTCGCGTAGCACTGGGCAAAGTATTGTTGGAGAAAAGAGATATTCTATTATTAGATGAACCTACCAATTATCTTGACATTGAAGCCGTTGAATGGCTAGAAGGCTTCCTCAGGGATTATAAGGGGGCTTTGATGCTGATTTCTCATGACAGGTACCTATTGGATAATGTGACCAACAGAACCTTTGAAATGGAAAATGGAAGGCTTAGGGAGTATGAAGGCAATTACACATATTATACTGCAAAAAAGGAAGAAGATCGGGAACAGCAGCAAAAAGATTATGATAATCAACAAAAAGAAATAGCTAGACAAGAGGCAATCATAGCAAGGTATAGGCAATACAACAGAGAAAAAAGCATAAAGCAAGCTGAAAGCCGCGAGAGGATGCTAGAGAGGATAGACAGACTGGAAAGACCTGAAGCATTGCCTAAAAAGGCTCACTTCAAGTTTGAGCCTAAGCTGAGAAGCGGCAATTATGTTATAAAGTTGGAAAATGTGTCAAAAGCTTTTGATCGCCTTTTGTTTGAAAACTTCAGCCTTGAAATCAAACGGGGTGACAAGATGGCTTTGCTTGGTCCCAACGGCATAGGCAAAACAACTTTGCTGAAAATAATTGCAGGTAAGCTCCAGCCGGATAAAGGAAACCTCCGATTTGGCATGTCTGTATTTCCCTCATATTTTGATCAGGAGCAAGAAAGCCTCAACCCTGATAAAATTGTAATCGATGAAGTATGGGACGCCTATCCTGAGCTTAACCAGACCACCATAAGAAATGCTTTGGCAGCCTTTCTATTTCAGGGAGAGGACGTGTTTAAGGAAATATCAGTATTAAGCGGAGGAGAAAAAAGCAGAATAGCTCTCCTAAAACTTATGCTTTCCAAGTCTAACTTCCTCCTGCTGGATGAACCTACCAATCATCTTGATATGGAGTCCAAAGGTGTATTGGAGGCGGCTTTGTCCGGCTATACCGGCACAGTGCTTTTTATTTCTCATGACAGATACTTCCTAAACAAGGTAGCCACCAAGGTTGTAGAACTTACCCCTTTGGAAGCCAAACTCTACGATGGAGGCTATTTCTATTATATAAAAAAAAGAGAATTGTTTAATAGCGAAGATATCTACAATGCTGCAGAAACCGGAAAGGATTCAGAAGTAAAAAATGATTGGCTAAAGCAAAAAGAAGAAAAAGCCAAAGAGAGACGTCAGCAAAAAAGACTTGAAATCATTGAGAAGGAAATTGAAACAGCTGAAAGCAGAATAAAAGAAATTGACGAACTTTTAGAGCAACCTGATATATTTTCTGATCACGTTAAATGCCATGAATTGAGCGAGGAGAAGGAAATGCTCTCTTCACAAATAGATGAGCTATTTGAAGAATGGGCCGGCTTTTAAGGTGCGGGGACACACCGTTGCAAAGCGGGTATTCCTTGCTGCGGTACGTCCCCGAATAAACTTTTTTACTTGGGCTGTATGATTTTAAGATTTTTGCTTGAATTTGAAACATGCTCCATTATGAGTTTTTCAGCCATAGTTCCATCTTTTTGCCTAAAGGCTTCCACTATAGCCTTGTGCTCCATGAGGGCGGCGTCCAACCTACCCGGTACCTCTAAAGAAGCATGCCTGGTCCATTGTAAGTAGGCTTGAAAATTGATGAGCATATTTTTCAGATATTTGCTATTTGCTGCCTTAAAAATAATCTCATGAAACTGAGTGTTAAGCTTAGCAAATTGATGTATATCGTCCTTTTTTGTATAGAACTCCATCAAATGATATATATTCTCCAGCTCATCGAACTCCTCCTGAGTCATTTTGTCAGCGGCCCACAATGCAGCCAATCCCTCTATTCTTTTTCTTATCTCATAAATATCTTCTATGTCCTGGTGGGTAATGCCTATAACAAATACTCCTCTGTTTGGTATGCTCCCCACTAGGCCATCTAGCTCAAGCTGTCGCAAAACTTCTCTAATAGGAGTTCTGCTCACCCCGAATTCTTCTGCCAGTTTCTGCTCTATGAGACTATCACCCCTGCTATATCTACCCTCTAATATATCCTGGCGTACTCTTTCATATATTTGAGCTCTTGAGAAATATTCCATTTAAAATCACCTACTATAAACTGTCAATTATTGCCTTAGTCATTTCAAGAGTATTGGAGCATCCTCCCAAGTCTCTTGTAACATATTTGCCGTTTCTGATAACATTGCGTACGCTATTATAAATCCTGTCTGCTGCATCCTTTTCTCCTATATGCCTAAGTAGCATAACGCCGCAGAGAATCGCTGCCGTTGGGTTTGCAATGCCTTGACCTGCTATATCCAGAGCAGTTCCATGCGTAGGTTCGAAGACCGCTGCTTCTACTCCTATATTAACTCCGGGTACAATGCCGAGACCTCCCACTAGGCCAGCGCTCATTTCGGATAATAAATCGCCATATAAATTAGGCAATACAAGTACATCATAATTCTCCGGCTTCATCACCATTTTCATAAACAGGCTGTCTGCTATTACTTCCTCATATTCGATGTCAGGGAATTTGCTGGCAACACTCCTCACACTGGATAAAAAAAGTCCATCGGTAAGTTTCATAATATTAGCCTTATGAGCACATGTGACCTTTTTCCTTTTTTCCTTCACTGCGTAGCTGAAAGCCATAGAGGCTATTCTCTCTGATGCTTCCCTAGTAATAATCTTGATGGATTCTGCAGCATCCTTGCCTACCATATGCTCTATTCCCATGTATAAGTCCTCTGTGTTTTCTCTGAATATTACCATATCAATGTTGTCGTATTTGCCTTTGGTACCTTCAATGGACTTAATGGGTCTGACGTTTGCATACAGATTTAGTCGCTGTCTCAAGCTTATGTTGGCACTTCTGAAGCCTTTGCCTATTTCTGTTGTAGTTGGGCCTTTGAGCGCAATTCTATTGATTTCAATTGAATTGATTGCATCATCAGGCAAAGAATTGTTGTATTTGGTCAGGGCTGCTTGCCCAACCATCTTTTCGTCCCATCCGATATCCACTCCTGCAGCTTCAATGACTGAAGTTGCTGCTTTTATTACCTCCGGTCCTATACCATCGCCGAGTATTAATGTAGCCTTATACATTGAAATACCTCCTTCGAATATGTATATTTGTATTGTTGTATACAATTATACGTTTATGAGAAGGCGGTGTCAATATTTTTTGAGCTAAGAACTATGAGCTATGAGCTAAGGATGTTAGGGTGGGTCTCTGGGGGCTTGGGTTGCGGGGAACACAAAAAGGGTATGTTTTTTTATCCATTAAATCTAGACATTTCCTTCTTGTTGTGTTAATATATTTTCATAACATAGATGAAGGGGTTTTAATATGGAATGTCGCATAGATAAAAATAAAGTTCATGCTATAATGAAAAAGAAAAATATAAAAACCCAATCTGAATTAGCTAAAAAATTAGGTATCACAAAAAATCAATTGTCAGTCATGCTCTCAGCAAAGAGCAGCCCATTTAAAAGCAATATTCAATTATTGTCAAAAACTTTACAAATATCACCTTTGGAGATTATTACTTCTTTTAATGACGACAGCTTTGAATATAGCGAGAAGAAATCTGAAGTCACAGAAAGCATAAATCAATTTGTTGATGTAGCAAATGTAAAAGCTTTTAAGAAATATAATGTTCTTGAACTTTTTGCCGGCGCAGGCGGTCTAGCCTGTGGTTTAGAAAAGGCAGGTTTTAATACTATAGGATTAGTTGAAATAGATAAGTACGCGGCGGAGTCTTTACGTATTAATAGACCTAAATGGAATGTAATAGAAGCTGATATTATTGATGTCGCCGATAATGGTATATGTAATTATTTGCCAAAAGACATTCAGATAGATTTATTATCCGGCGGCTACCCTTGCCAGTCCTTTAGTTATGCCGGTCATAAAAAAGGTCTTGACGATGTTAGAGGCACTATGTTTTTTTACTATGCAAGAATATTAGAACAGATTATGCCAAAAATATTTTTAGCAGAAAACGTGAAAGGATTAATTACTCATGACAGTGGGAAAACATTAAAAACAATGATATCCGTATTTGAAAACATTGGATATAACGTCTCTTATCATATACTCAAAGCTAATGACTATAATGTTGCTCAAAAAAGAGAACGTACTGTGATAGTTGGTATAAGAAAAGATATAAACGAGAAATATTTACCACCCAAACCATATGAGTATAAGCCGGTACTTAAAGATGCTTTAATGAATGTACCCCCCTCTAGTGGAGAGCAATATCCTGAAAAGAAAAAGAAAGTCCTTGAGCTTGTTCCCCCAGGTGGCTATTGGCGTGACCTCCCAGATGATATAGCTAAAGATTATATGGGTAAGAGTTATTATTCAGGCGGCGGAAGAACGGGTATGGCTAGAAGAATTTCATGGGATGAACCATGTCTCACTTTAACATGCAGCCCTGCACAGAAACAAACAGAAAGATGCCATCCTGATGAAGTTAGACCTTTTACTATAAGGGAGTATGCAAGAATACAATCATTCCCTGATGACTGGGAATTTTATGGTTCAAATAGCCAGCAATACAAGCAAATAGGAAATGCAGTTCCTGTTGAAATGGCAAAAGCTATCGGACTATCAATAATAAGTGTACTTAATAAAACAACTGGGATTAAATAACCCAGTTGTTTATTTAAATTTAGATTCAATTTCTTTAGCAAGTTCTTTGATCACTTTGTTTAACATTTCGCTTGAATCATATTCAGTAGCTACTTCTCCAATTGCATCAGTAATCTTTTTATAGAATTCAGAATCCCCAGTTAAACGATACCAAAAATCTTGACCAATATATACAGGGTATGTTTTTTGAATATTCTTATAGTGACCGCTGAGTTCATCTTTTTCACCATAAAAGACGCCCACAATTAAATCATTTAACCCAATATTTAAATTATTAGTTCTGGCAAGATTCTTTATAGCTTGAAAATGCCGATCGATTGTATCTACATCATCTTTATTTATTGTATTTGGACCAGCTTTTATTTGACAATACTTTTTTCTTCCATCAGTCAAATCTACAAATTCGATATCGATTCCTGAAGTAGTGGATGCAAACCCTTCTAGAACATCACTACAGAATTTTTGCATTTTATTGCCGAAAGTAGTATTTATTGAAGTGCCTAATACTCTAGGATAAACTAAAGCCTTAGCAATGCTTTCTGACGAGTCATTCCCAGTTAGAAAGTTGGCTTTGTATTTGTCCAGAAAAGGATTCAAATTAAACTCTTTTAACTTTATAAGTTTTTTAGTATTTAGTTCGTGACTTTTTGCAATTTCTTCTCTAAAGAATCTTTTTGCTTTATTAATAATCTCAATTTTAAATTTTTTTGCATTTAATATATCGGAAAGCTCTACAATCTTGTTTTGTTTCCAAAGATCATATTCATCTTTTGTCAATCCTAAGTGTTCATAAGCACTTCCATCCTCACTTATTTTAGAAGCTTTCATGTAATCTCTTATATCATTTATGGAATAAATTCCTTCGTTATAATAATCAACAAATCTTTTTGATTCCACGTTCATTATACCCCCAAAAGAATACTATTCTCTCATGCTCTTTAATCATATCACTTATACATCCAATTAACAATATTATCCTCTGCGTTTTCTTGTGACTTCCGTGTTAATCCGTGTTTTTAAAAATGACCCTTTAGGAATACCCTCATCCTGAGTTCTGATCCCTGAGATCTGAGTTCTTTTGACGCCTAAAGCGTCAAATTAGGCACTGCATTGAGATTCATGGGAGAAGTTTCTCCTCGAAGGAGCTTATAATATCCGGCGCTGCCTATCATTGCGGCATTGTCGGTGCAGAGTATGGGATTGGGGTATAGCACCTTTATCCCTTTTTTTAGTCCTTTATTGCTTAGTTCCTCTCTAAGCTTGCTGTTGGCAGCTACGCCACCTGCCAGCACGGCATAGGAAGAACCCTTAGCTTCCGCAGCGGCAATTAGCTTATCTGACAGCACATCTACCACTGCCTGCTGAAAGCTGGCCGATACATCTGCTATATTGGGCTCCAGATCCTTCATTGATAAGCTGTTGAGATAATTGAGTACAGCAGACTTTATACCGCTGAAACTGAAATCATAGCTGCCTTCTTCCAGATAAGCTCTGGGAAAATCTATGGCGTTGGGATTTCCCTCTCTTGCAATTTTATCTACCAAAGGTCCGCCGGGATAGCCTAAGCCTAAAGCCCTGGCTATCTTATCAAAGGCTTCTCCGGCTGCATCATCCCTAGTCATGCCCATTATCTCATATTTGCCATGACCCAAGACATTCACTATATGACTATGACCCCCTGAAGCTACAAGGCATACAAAAGGAGGCTCCAGCTCTTTGTGCTCTATAAAGTTGGCGCATATATGGCCCTCAATATGATTAACTCCTATAAGAGGCAGCTTCCTCGCGTAGGCTAATGCTTTTGCAGTGGTAAGCCCTATCAATAAGGCTCCCACCAATCCGGGGCCATAGGTAACAGCTATGGCATCTACATCATCAAGCTTTAATCCCCCTTGGGACAGTGCCAAATCTATGACGCCGCTAATGTTTTGTATATGCTTTCTCGAGGCCACTTCCGGCACCACTCCGCCAAATTTCTTGTGTATATTTATTTGGCTTGAAATGATATTGGACAAAACCTCTCTTCCGTTTTTCACCAAAGCTGCAGAGGTCTCGTCGCAGGAACTCTCAATGGCCAATATTACAGTATCTTTTTCCACTTTCATCTCTCCTACAATTTTAGGACATACCCAACTTAAATCAGGGACACACCGCAGAGAGGAATGCCCTCACAGCAGCGGCGTGTCCCCGTAGCTTATTCTGTACAAAAGGCAGGATATTATCCTGCCCTTCGACTAATATTTACTGTTTTCCAGAATAGTCAATACCCTTTTTATATCAATGTTACTAGCTTCATTCTCTTCGATGATTTGATTGAAGCCTGTTTTAATGTTTTCATAATTTGAAAACTCATGATAGAACAACCTTTCACCGCCACTGTTCAAAACTTCAGCTATGAAGATATCATCCTTCTCATTGAGGCGTATTATATGGTCGTCTATTTCAAATTCCCGGAGCAGCAATTCGATTCCCCCTATAATGCATGAATAATAGTATAGCAACAATTACATATTATATCACATAGTTTGGGACATATAAAGCATAAATAATTATTATTTATTAAATTGCCTTTGCTCGGGGTTTGCCAAAACGAGTATCTAAAACAATGCCCAAGCCCACACAGGATGCAAATATATACGCTAGCCAACCTAGTACTGGTATGAAAGGCAACACAAATACCAATATAGACCCTACCAGTAAGTATATATATTGAGAGCTGTTTCCTTCAAGCCTTCCGGTTATTCTTTTACCTATAGTTAACTTTACAGATGCCATTCCCACAAATACTGTAAGAAAAAATCCTGCAATAAAAAATGGTATCACAAACAAACCTACTATAGTTATAGCCAATGCAATAATTGCCGGTATAAACAATATATAAGCTACAATTCCAATACCTAGCCTTCTCCAAATTTTGATTGGAGCAGTATCTGCCATAAAGCCAATCCTATCAGGAATCAAAACCAATAGTAAAGAAGATAGACCAAAAAACACTATGAGACCCACCAAGGATGAAATTCCAACCATAGGAATAAAGTTCATTCCCCTAGCTCTAAAAGGTCCTTTTATGCTCGCTGTCTCTCCTTCAATTACAGAGCCGGGAGATTTTTTTACCTGGCCCAATACCGCAGCTGCACTGCCTCCTATTACTGAATTCTCCCCCGCTATAACATCTCCAAATATAGCAGCCACATTGCCGTTTACTTTGCCACTTATAGCAGCATCTCCAAATATGACAGCAAGCTCCCCGTCTATTGTTCCATCAACAACTGCATCTCCAAATAATACTGCAACAGCCCCTTTTACTGTTTCATCCTTACCAATCTTCAAATCTTCACCAAGAGTAAAAGTATCCGAATTCCCATCCCTAAAAGTAAACGCAGCAGTGAGAAAAATTGTGAACATTAACATAGTCACAATAACTAAAAAATAATTTTTTTTCATCCAGCGCCCCTCCTTATTCCTGCTGCAGATTAATAACCCTTATTAATCCTAGATTCAAAAGCATAGCTCCGCCAGCAACAAACAGCATCATATTCATATAATCTCTTACCAGTATGCTTCTAAGTATAAGTAGATTGTCTATAGTAATAGGCAAATACACAATTATTTTTGTAATGCATTCTCCGATAAGCTTTAATACAATAGAGCCATATCCAAATATTATTTGTAAAATTCCGCTCTCCTGAAAGCCGGGAACAATTACAAAAATAGTCATGTAATATGCAAATACGAGCAAGCCTGCAGTCCCCATAAGCATGTTGAACATACTGGTTCTAGATCTTTGATGCCTTATCCTCTCCATCACTCTTGATTCAAAACCTGCAGGTGCCGAGAGTTCCGGCAGCCCGCTAATGAATTCTGCCATTTCTGTCAATATCTCAAACTCTTTGCTGCATTTTTCACAGGAAAGCTTGTGTTTATCCAGCAGCTTTTGCTCCACTTCGCTGATATCTCCGTCCATGTATTTCATTATCAAACCGCTTATTTCACCACATTCCATATATTCACACTCTCCTTGTCTAACTTCTCCAAAATATCCTTCAACATTTGGCGAGCTCTGTACAATCTGTTTTTTACTATGGTCAAAGATTCTCCCGTAACTTCCATGATCTCCGAATATGATAAGCCTCTATTATGAAAAAGTATTATAAGTTCCTTGTATTTCGCTGGTAAGCTGTCAACAGCTTTCTTTACCATTTGCTGCTTCTCATACCGCACATATTCTTCTTCAGGAGATAAGCCCTCATCCTTCAAGTTGTATTGCTCCTCAATAGAGACTGTGTCTCCTTTTCTCTTTCTCAGCAAGTCAAGACAATAATTTGTGGTAATTCTCATAGCCCAGGTAGAGAATTTGTATTGGGGATCATATCTATTGAGGGATTTATACATCCTAATAAAGGCTTCCTGGGAGGCGTCTTCTGCCTCCTCATGACTGCCCAGCATCCTGTAGGAAGTATTGAAAACCAGCCTTTTGTATCTGTTTACCAGTTCTTCAAAAGCTTCCTCATTCCCCCCTAGGCATTTATTAATTATCTCTATATCTGCCCCATCCAAATCAACCCCACCTTTTTAGCCGGTTCTGATATATATACGAACTTTTTATTAAAAAGTCTGAACTATGAGCTATGAACTATGAACTAAGACTTTAGGTATTCCTTATGGGTCATAGGTTATGGAATTGCACGGAAGGAATATGAGTCTAACGCCGTGTAAATCTGTGTTCCCCGTCCTCCTAGACCTATAACTCGTGACCCTATACTCCTGAGTTCTGAGCTCTGAGTTCTACAATTCCGCCCACATAATCAGCGCGTCTTCGCCGGTGTCTTCGTAATAGCCTCTTCTGATTCCTGATTCCTTGAAGCCAAACTTTTTATACAGATTTAGTGCAGCCCAATTGGAAGGTCTTACTTCCAGTGTCATTCTCTTCACATTGTTTTCTACCGCCTCTTTCATAATTGCCCGTACTAAAGCATCACCTATTTTTTTGCCTCTGTGCTCCGGGTGCACTGCTATATTGGTTATGTGTCCCTCATCCAATACAATCCACATGCCACCGTATCCTACTATTTCATCATCTATCTTGGCCACCATATATTTTGCCATATTGTTTTCATTAACTTCTGAGGTGAAGGATTCTAAAGACCAGGGAGTATCAAAGCTCAAACACTCAACATCATATACAGCTTTAATATCCTCGCAGGTCATTGGCACAACTTCAATTCTTTGTTTCTTATCAAATTCTACCTCTGCTTGGGATTTTCTTATATAATAAAGCTCTAAATCATTATAATTCAACGTTTCTCCTGCTTTATACAATTCCTCAGCTAAAGCAGCAACTGAAGAAGCTCTAGGATATAAAGTTCCAGGAGAAGTTTCAACAGAGTTAGGAAGGGCGGTTTTCAACTTTTCTCCAAAAATGGGAATAGCATCCCCAAGCAAAACTATCTCTTCTCCAAAATCCTCAAGTCTTTCAATGAGTTTATCGATGTCTATAGCTCTATAGTCCTCTAGCTTGGTCAGCTTATTTCCATCACTTCTATAAAGAGCTCCATAAACCATATTCCTTTGAGCATCCAACATAGGACATATGAGTCCTCTATGAGGAAAAATATTATAAGCCAGAGCATCTAAGGTAGGAACCGCAATAACAGGCTTATTCATGGCCTGACCCATGGCCTTTATTGCTGCCGCTCCGATCCTAAGTCCTGTAAAGGAGCCGGGACCGATAGAGCAAGCAAAAGCATCCATGCTTTGGACTTCCATACCACTGCTTTCTAATGCTATATTCATAATATTTATTAACTTTTCTGAATGCTTTTTGCCGTCATTTATAATAAACTCACATAGCAATCTTCCATCCTCCATTACGGCGGCAGATGCTGCCGCCGTGGAAGTATCAATGGCTAATATTCTCATCCTTTTCCATCTCCTTCAATAGGTTCTCATAGACTAAACCGGAAGCTTTCATTATTATTTCTCTCTCATCTTGCTTTTCTGATCTTCCTATTGTTATCCAAAGCCTCTCCGCAGGTATTACATCATCTACACTATCTGCCCATTCCAGTACAGTGGCTCCATCACCATATAAATATTCATCGCAGCCCAACTCATACATCTCATCTGAGCTTCCCAATCTATATACATCAAAATGATAAAGCGGTATTCTTCCCGAGGTGTATTCATTTATTATGGTGTAAGTCGGGCTTGTAATATGTTCTTTTATTCCCAAACCTTTTCCTACTCCCTGGGTAAAAGCTGTTTTGCCTGCTCCCAAATCTCCTGTTAGGCAAACAATGCTTCCGGGAAAAAGCAACCTGCCCAAAATTTCACCTATTTTATACGTATCTTCTGCACTTTTAGAAATAATCTTTAGCATGACAACCTCCAGCACAATGCAAATACCGGAGCAAGGTAATTTTGCTCCGGATATTTCACTTATTTAAAATTATTATATTTCATTTTCCTTAGAAAGTATACATTAGGGTAATTAATTTTCTGCTTGTTTTTGTTTGTATGCTTCCATATGCAATATAGGAGATAAGCTTTTGTAAAGCATCAATGTAATAACTGATAGAATTACACCTTTCAGTAGGTTGAAGGGCAATATTGCTGTAAGTATAAGCGGAATGTTTTCCATAGATATTGGACTATTGGTAAAAACGGGTATAAGTATGAAGAAATTGAAGAAGCACATGGCCACGGACATAACTATGGTACCGGTGGTTAAGCCAAATATGGCTGTCTTCTTGCTTTTGTTTCTATGATATATGGATGCTGCAACCAATACATAAGCTGCACCTGTAAGGAAATTGCCTAACTCTCCAATGCCCCCTGTCTGAGATCGCGCAATAACATGGAGAATGTTTTTTATGAGTTGAATAATAACTCCAACCCATGGTCCAAGAGCAAATGCACCGATTATTGCCGGCAAATCGCCTAAATCTATTTGTAAAAAAGGTGGAAAGAAAGGCAGTGGGAATTCAACTAAGTACAAAAGGAATGCCAAGGCTGACAAAATGCCTATTTTTGTTATCAACTGAAGTTTTGAGTTTCTCATTTTTTGCCTCCTAAATAATTAATTTTTTAAAAATAAAAGCCCCTGAATACACATCAGGGACTAATTTTACACTGTAAGCATAAAAATAAACCTTCTCTCATCCAGACTTTACTGTCGGCTCCGGAATCTAACCGGATCTGCCTTTCGGCTCGCGGGCTGTACCGCCGGTAGGGAATTGCACCCGTCCCTGAAGATCATAAGATATTCAATTTCATTTACATTATATATTAATGTTAATTTTACGTCAACATATTTTTATTCGTGTCTTTGATACACAATTTGACCATTTATAAGCACAGCTTCTGTTTTGGAAGTTGAATTAAAGGGATGTCCATCAAATATGGCAATATCTGCATCTTTTCCGATTTGGATACTTCCTACTCTGTCAGCTATACCAAGGATTTCTGCGGGATAAATAGTTATGGCCTTTAAAGCTTCTATCTCATCCAGACCTTCTTTGGCGACAAAGCCTGCGCAAATAGGAAGATGCTGTATAGGTATTACCGGATGATCAGTCATTATGCAAAACTTGACTCCAGCCTTCCATAAAGCTACGGGAGATTCAAAAGTCTTGTTTTTTAATTCATGCTTGGACCTTTCTGTCAGGTGAGGTCCGCTTATTACATATTTTCCTTCTTTAGCCAACTCATCTGCTATCAGATGTCCTTCTGTGCAGTGGTCAAGAGTTATGTCCACGTCAAACTCTTTGGCAATTCTTATTGAAGTAAATATGTCATCAGCTCTGTGTGCATGAGCCTTTAGTGGAATTTCTTTGTTGATTACTTTCAACAATGCCTCCATCTTTACGTCCAGCTCCGGCTTCTTGTCCGGATCCTTTTTTGCCCTTTCCAACTTTTCCTTGTAGGCTTTTGCCTTTTGGAGCTGCTCTCTCAGAATTGCGGCTGTAGCCATTCTGGTGGATGGAGATTGCTTTCTCTCTGAATAAACTCTCTTCGGATTTTCGCCAAAAGCTATCTTCATGGCAGCAGGATCTTGGATTATCATATCATCAATTCTTTTGCCCCAGGTCTTGATAGTGACGAAAGTACCTCCTATTACATTAGCACTGCCGGGGCCTGTACACACTGTAGTTATGCCACCTTCTCTGGCTTCTTCAAAGGTTCTGTCCATGGGGTTTATTGCATCTATAGCTCTAAGCTGAGGTGTGACAGGATCTGTCATCTCATTGCCGTCTGATCCCTCAAAGCCTATGGAATCCTCCCACATGCCCAAGTGGCAGTGTGCATCTATCATGCCCGGCATCACAATTTTGCCGCCCGCATCAATTACTAGGGCATCTGCCGGTGCTTCAATAAATTCGCCAATGGCTATTATTTTACCATCATCAATTAATATACTTCCTCTTTCATAATCCTTGCCTGCCATTGTAAGTATTCTGCCGTTTTTTATAAGTATCATTGTGTAACCCCCTCATAAATGTTTAGTCTTGTGGATATTCCGTGTAATTCTAATTATATAATAATATAACATGATAAACAATTAGCGGAGAATTAATTCTCCGCTAATTAGATGATTATATATAACTTTTTAATCTATTTGCCATATCTCTTATTACACCAGATACTTTATCTCCTCCTATTTGAGGTTCACCATCTTGAGGTAAAGCATCATCTCCCCCGTCGTCAATAAAGTCGCCGCCGCTATCCTCATCATCTTTACCGCTGTTGTCTATTATATCTGCATTGTCTGGCTCATTGAATCTTGTCTTGTTTGTATCATCTTCTTGTTTTTCCGGTTCTGGGTTTGTTGGTTCCAGGTCTGCGGGCTTCGGATTTTCCGGTGCTGGATCAGTTGGCTCCGGCTCCTCTGGAGCGGGTTCTGTCAGTTCCGGTTCTGTCGGTTCAGGGTCAGTCGGTTTGGGATCAGTCGGCGTTGGCTCAACAGGCGTTGGCTCAACAGGCACTGATGGTTGAGCCGGTGTCATTGACCCTCCTGTCGATGGGCTTTGGCAGGTATGATTTCTAAGTCTTTGTGTTTCCTCATACAATGAATTATATATACTGGTTAATTCATCCTTATCATTTCTGATGCTGTCTATTTCTTTTCCAAGTCTTTCTATTTCCTTTTCAAGTCCTTCTTTGTCTTTAACCAAAGTATCTTTTTCAATAAGCAATTCATCATGTGCTTTCTGAAGCTGGTTAAATCTTTCTTCTAATGCTTCAAATTCAATGATAAAAGACTCCATATCCTTGTAGGTGCCTATATCATATTTGCTTAAAAGGTCAACATCGGTGCTGTTATTACTTTGAGTCCTCATAAGAGACATGCTAGTGCTTCCATAAGGCCACTCTTTACTCTTGATAGATAATATTTCATTGCCTTCTACCTCTGGGATTTCTATTACCAAATCCTTTATATAATCATTAAAAGCTCTCACATTTATAGTACCGGAGAAGACATTATTCTTTAACTCAAACAAGCTGATATCTCTGATGGGCATTACTAGCTCCTCAACATCTTTTTCTCCAGGATATACTTTCATGGGGTTTATACCACCTACTAAATCTCTAAGATTGCTCAATACTTCAAAGTATACTATTACAGGCTTACCATCATCTCTTGTGTTGCTGATGTATATGCCTGTTGCACCTGTTTGAATCCACTTCTTTACATCAAAACCTTCTGCATCTATATGAATTATTTCCTCAGGCTTTAGGGTGCTTATTGCGGCATTTACTTCTCCCTTTGCACTGAAGTATGACTTTGTTGCTACCAAATCATCAGGCATCAATGCTACAAAGGAAGATGTCACCGTATATACGAGAGCAATACCTAATATATTTATGGTTTTTTTGTTTATCTTCATACCATCTCTCCTCCTTTCCTAATTGTTATCCAAATATCTTACAATAATTGACACAAACTCTGCTCTCGATATTTCCCCAAGAGGTCTAAAGCTTCCATCAGGATAACCGTTGATTATTTTTTCTTTATATGCTTTAGCTAAATATCCTTTACTCCAAGATGGAAAAATCTTTTCATCATTAAATATTCCAAGTAAGCTCTCCGGGTCTTCCTCTTTATTCTCATAGAAAGCTCTAATAATCATGGCAACGGCCTCATCTCTAGTAATCTCTCTTTTTGGCTTAAATTGTCTGTCAGGATAACCGTTTGCTATACCATGCTTAGTAGCTGTATATATATAAGGCTTTGACCAATTTGCGAAAAATAATCTATCCTTATATTCCGTTTTGCCCTCTTCCAACTTCAGCTTCTTTATATTCACAATAATCTTTGCTGCCTCAGCTCTGTTAATATTTTTATTAGGCCTGAAAGTGCCATCTCCATAACCGTTGACGCACCCTAAGTCACAGCCTAATTTATGAATATAGTCCTCTGCCCAGTGATCATCTATATCATTGAAAATATGAATATGCTTCTGCTTTTCCGGTTCCTTTGTTGCTGCTGTAGTTCTGTCATCATCGTCATCATCTTTATCCTTTGAAGGCTTGACCGGTGGCTCTTCTTGATCCTTATCTCCTGCCAGCACCGCTATGATATCAGCCTTAGCAGATACTCCCTGAGCCGCATTCCCGGCTCCTCCCAACATCTTAACTGTAAAGTTAACGTCTACTGACTGATCATTTTTTATTTTCGTACTACCTATGCCAAGCTCTAAAGGTTTATCCATCCATTCATTCAGAGTTATACTTTTATTGTATGGTATTAATCCTCCAAACTTTACCTTTATATTAAACTCAATATTATCTGCAAAAGCTTTATAAGATTCATTTTCCTTGTCTGTTATAACATTTCCATCCTTGCCCCTTACCTCAGTCTTCGAAAGGGCTAAGCTTCTGACCGTGACTGTATGACCGGTTTGATTTTTTATCCGCATGGTACCGTTATGAGATACCCCAGGAGCTAACAGCATGCCTCCGTCAAACAATGCCCCTGATCTGCTGCCGTTGGAGGTCAAATTTATATTTATTATATTACCTTCATCTGCTAAGGCAGTATGGAATCCCAATGAAATAAATATGAACATGAACACTATTAAACATATATATGCCTTATTGCGCCACAAAACTAATCACCTTCTCTCTCATCTATGATTGAGGTGGATTGTATCGAATCTCATCTATGAATATTATGTTATTGCGTCCTAAAATCTCTATATGACCTGGATTAGCATTACCGGCGAACTGACCCTGGAAGTAAACATTTACTTGATTATAGTCTCCATCAATATAAAGAGGCTTATTAGGTTTATTTCCGTTTCCGAGAGCCTCAACTGATAATTCTTTATTTTTCTTATAATAGCCTAAGGCTATATTTCTCATTATAATACCTCTGCAATCATCAACTCTTAAGAAATATTGCTCTAAATTGCCTCTCTCGCTTTTATTCTTTTCTATATGCTCGAATTCAGGTGTTTCTTTCTCCCCTATACCTACTATTGATATATTCTCTTTGCTATTTATAAGCAGTCTGTCGCATTCATATTGCCCTTCCCCAACTACAAGCACATCTCCATCATCTAGATCATTTATTGCCCCTTGTATATCTGTGTAATCTTCTAATAGTTTATAACGTTCGGATAGTTCTTCAAGTGGAGTATCCAATTGAGACGCTAGTATCTCAAATTCTAATATGCTCTCTTCTGTCGCTGTATGTTTCTCTTCTATCTGCAGCTGGTCTAACTCTGCCCTAAATGTTATGGTGATTTCTTTATCAATTATTATAGGATAGAAAATTATAAGATTGTCTTTTATGGTGTTTACATAATTGTAAAATACAGGAATGTCTGAAGCAATTATCTCCTCACCTTCGTTGTAAGTAAAATAAATATGAAAATTTAAAGCATCGCTTAAATCGCTTAAGCCCGCAAGAATACCCTCTGAAAATCTTATGCCATATAGCTTGCAGGGCAGTGTACCTTTGTTAACTATTTTTATCCTTTGTTCAATTACCGTATCTGGTGCAAGTTGTCCAAGATCAATTTGTCCCGAGCCCTTTTCTCCATCTCCAATGCCTATATCAAGAGTGCCTACAGTAAAGGTATTGTCTCCACTGGCAGCAGTGCTGCTAAACCATGACATGGAGCTGCTGCCAAATGTGTACATCATTATGGATAGTATAAGAATTATATAGATGAATTTTCTCTTCATGAAAACACCTCTCTTTTATCTACCTCCTTGGGCTAAACGCTTGAAGGGATTTATCCGCAACCGGCAATAGTGCCGGCTGCGGATAGTGGAATTATGTTATTGGTTAACTGAATATGGTTTCCATCCAGTATCAATGAAGCTATCGTCATAGAATGTATAAACAGCTCTTACATTTATTAGTTTCCAATTGGACCCAAGCGCATCTTTCTTTACCCATATCTTTTTAACACTCCCCAATAGCCATTTCTCATAATAATCTATTTCATTTCTTTCTAATCCTTCAAGATTTTCCAGTTTGTCTCTTAAAGAAAGCTTAGATCTCCTCGTAACTTTCCCACCATTAGGATTATCGGACTCATGCTCTAGGTACACTTCCATAGATTTAAAAATCTTCGGAGTGTCATCTTGGAAATCAAATAGATATGCCCTGCCATTAAAACCTACGTCACTATCTTCAGAATTAGGTTGATCTCTATGATCTTCTTCTCTTACTCTAAAAGTGAAGTTAGGTTCACTATACAGTGCTGTAAACTCAGTTGGATTGTTCTCTCCAGGTAATGGCTCTTCTACCTGCATTGCGTGTATGGTGAAATCAGCCTTCAGCCCTAGCTTTTGGAACTCATTACCTGCATCCTTATGAAGTGCTACAGCAAACTCAACCCTTCTATTATCTCCTTGATTCATAAATATAAAAGGATCAAAATATCCGCCATTATCATAAATCATGTTGTAAAGACTTCCTACATAGAGAATGTCATCTCCAACATCATCATAAGCCTTTGCAGTTACGGCTACATACAGCTTGTTTAAGAATGCATTGAACAATTCGGTGTCAATAGGCTCCTCAGATAAATTATTCTGTCTTACATTTCCTACTGTTAGCCTATATACCTTTGAAGCCAAAGAACCTTTATTGATCAGGTCAAAATATCCTCTCTCAGGCTCATAGGCATATTGAGGTGGATCATTTTTATCGTTTTCAGAGATATAATTAAAGGATGGTTGCAAATTCTGTATTGTGAAATTTGCTATAGTTCCTTCGCCATCACCAGCTTCTATCTCCAATGTTCCTGCCTGAAATGCTGCTGTGCTGGTTGCTGTACTTGTAAACCATGCCATGGTGCCTACACCTATCATGCTGAAAGCTAAAGCTACAACAAGCATCATAGCTATATATCTTTTTTTCATATATTTTCCTCCTTTTAATCTTTATTGGAAGACCAATTGTTGAATCTATGGAGTGACTACTGGAGTATACTCTTGGGTCCATCCCGGGTTCTCAGTTTGGGTCGCATCAAAGGTAAAATTCAATGTCCCTGATTTTCCTTGATAAGTATTATCAGCGCCTTCTGGAAGCCTGTAGCTCATAACTAAGTTTGTTGTTCCATCAACATCCAAAGGTGTGTTGAATTCTACTTCTTGGAATGCCCCAACGTTTACCCATTCACCATCATTTATTTTAATCTGAAGAGGGTAATTGCCACTGAATAGACCTGTGTCACTAGATGTTGACATGCCTACTTTAAATTTTAAAGGCAATGTTCCAACATTTTTAATTGTGATAGTATTTGAATCGTTCCAACTAGGATATATATTACTTAGGTCCTTAGTAAAGTTAACTGTTTGATTAGCCTCTATTTCCAATTCTCCTGCTGTAAACACATTATCTTCACTTACTGCCTGACTGGTGAACCATGCAAAGGATCCTGCGCCTATACCAAAGGCTAACATTGCTATCAATACCAAGCTGATTATCGCTTTCTTTTTCATTTTTCATCCTCCCAAATTTAAATTTGTTTTTTTAATACCAAAACTTGAGCTCTGTCACCCTCCATCTTTCATGAAAAATTTCATTGTTCCCCTCAATGCTCCTTTCCCGTGTATATTTCATACCTTAATGGTTATATATGTTGAACGAGACTTCATTCAGGGGGAGATTCAACCCCCACTGAATGTTAGTCGAGTCCATACTGGACTTAACCGCCCTGGGATGTCCGCCACCAATAGTGGTGGAGGTCTTAGGGCGGATTAGTTCAGTGATAAAGGGCTAAACCCTAGTATCCTTATCCATCTCTTTTAAAATATTTTTGATCTCTCCTCCTGCCAGCACTCCTATAGGTATCAATATGAAAAGCATCATACCTAATGGGCTTTGGATAAATTTGATTACATATCCGCCTTTGGGTATCCTAAAAACATATTTGCCTACGATGTTTTCGCTGTTGGCATTTAGGTCAATGTCCTCTACATTATTGGCATCACCTTTGGTGATGAAGCTGCCATCAGAATTTGTGTCTATGATTCTGTGAGTCACCAGTGTGTTGCCGGAGGCTCTAAAGGTAATAATATTGCCTTTATTCAGCTCCTCTGCCTTAACAGCTTTTGTTATTATCATGTCTCCCGGTTCAATAACAGGGCTCATGCTGCCTGTGAGGACATACATGAATTTGAAGCTTCCTATACCTGGCACATGCTTTGGATCTGACCTTGCCTTGAATGAAGAGTAAATAAAAAGTGCAAGGCATAGGATCAAGCCTACGCAAATAACATCCATAAGTATCTTTATGTACTTTTTTATCAATTGTACCTGCCCCCTCAACCGTCTTATTTTTTAATTAAATATATGGACATGAATAGAGTTTTATTCATATAAACATAGGAATTTTTTACTATATTTATAGTTATATTATTGTCACTTCCATATTTTTTATTCCTTTGAATTTTATTCTATGTAAACTTTTTTTATGCAACTATTTAAATATAAAAAAGTAACAAAAAATAAATAACAAGAAAATCCTCTTGGGTTAAAGGATTCCCTTGTTATTTACACTAAACACAGCAGTTATATATCAATTTTTTGACTAATTCATCAATCCTGTCTCTCAATAATGGCTTTGATATCTGGATTTTTTAATATGACTTCATAATAATCTTTTTTGTTTTTCATGCTTTCAAATCCAATAGCCGAGCCAATGACAAAGTATCTATAATATCGTTTCCGTAAGAATAAAAGCCTTTGATTACGCTTCAAAGGCTTTTATTTTATTATATTATTTGCAAATTTCTAACCTACTTATTTTGCTTCTGACATAGCAGAGAATGTAATATATGAGCCTCGAGGTTGCCAATTCAATGTGGCACCAGAAGGAATTCTAAATTCTACAGTATAATAAGTACCTCCCTTACTTGTTGCATTAGTAGACACTCCATTTTCAATAAGAACATTGCCTTCGCGATCCCACAACCATAAATAAGGCAAATCAGTTGTTGCTGTAACCTTTATATTTGCATTTGGCTGATTATTTATTATTCTAAATAGCTTTTCATAAGTATATACACTATTAGGTTGGAATCCACTTTTTTCTGTCCCTTGAGTAAAATCAAACCACATTTCCCCATCTTTGATTCCGGTTGAATATCCGGGTTCAAATGTTTGTCCATAATTGTCAAAACGTAGTAATGCCATATCAGTACTTCTAACTATCATGCTTGCAGAGCTTGTAACTGTTGCACTTGTATATGCCATTGCAGCCATCAAGCTTGCCATACAAAGTAAAATTACTACCACCAGTAAACTTTTTTTCATTTCGTTTCCTCCTCTTATTTTAAATTTTAGGTGTTTGTACCTCTAACATCATTGTAAACTCATTAAAACTTTCTAACCTCCCTCAAGAGTATACTTCAGTGTCTACTAAAAGCTATTCTTTGGTTTGTCCTATGGAGCCATATTTTGTTATACTAATATTTTATTTTCCTTCTCCTTTAGTACTCTATTGGTATACTTTAGTAGCATATACAGTAACCTTTAGAGTAATTTCATTTTAATACAAGTAAACTAGAATAGAAGAAAGGGGGTTGTTCTTATGAGAAAGCTATCTAAGTTAATTGATATTATTTTATATACTATTGTTGCTATAGTTCTTACTGCGGCCATTACTTCAGCCCTATGGGATAAGCCCATGATATTCTCTTCCGTTCGTTCTAATAGCATGTATCCATCATTTCAACGAAGCGATATGATTTTAATCAAAAGCATATCTGATAAAGATACTGTGAATATTGGTGATATTGTTGTATTTAAAGTTGAAGAAGGCGGTTTATCTTCCAAGGGTTGGATTGTTCACCGTATTATTGAAGGTAATGAAGAGATAGGTTATATCACTAAGGGCGATGCTAATGACTACACAGATCAAGCCTCCGGAGGTACAGGACCTATCAAGCGCGAATGGATTGTCAGTAAGGTTTTGACTATTGGTAATAAACCTCTTAAAATTCCTTTAATAGGATATTTAACCCTATGGATGGAAAAGCTTCAAGCAAATCCATATACCATGCCTGTCATTGCTGTAATATTAGCCGCTATTGTAGGCATTAGTGAATTAATTAATGGTAAAAAGAAAAGAAGAAAAAAGAAAAGTGGTTTAGATTTGCAGTTAGTTTACTTTTTTGGTGGATTGACTATAAGCATTATTATGGGGGCAACAATGCTAGCCACATCCCAAAGATTGATCCTTCCCTATGAAGTTTCAGTAAGTAGCGCTGGAGTAATAATGGGAAGCAATGTTGGTATCATCAAGGTTGGCGATGAAATAGAAAAGTCTCTTTCAGAGCTCAGCAACAAGGGATTTTTTCCTATTGTGGCTACTGTTACTACTAAAGATGAACAAATTGATTTCAGCCATTCTTTAGTGACTTTAAAACCTGGCAATACTATCGAAACAACAATGAATTTAAAAGCATTTAATCCTGGCAAATATGAAAGTAGCATTTATGTTGGTATGTTTTACCCCTTTCTGCCTAGTAGACTAATTTATAATTTATCTGCGAAAAGTTATTGGTTAGCTTTAGTTGTGGTATCCTTAATACCAGGATTTCCTTTGATGCTTTATCCACTGATTGACAGAAATATGCGTAAAAAAACAATAAAAGAAATCCGGCGATTGACTCGCCGAATTGGCAGTTCTATTAATATCTTCAATTAAATCCTAATAAGACCTTTTGTATGAGCATACAAGGCTGCTTGAGTTCTGTCAGTCAGCTCTAGCTTAGCTAGAATTTGACTGACATGTTTTTTTACAGTATATTCGGTGACAAACAGATTCTTGGCAATATCTTTATTGCATAGTCCTTTGCTTAGAGCTATAAGCACATCTCGCTCTCTAGGAGTCAATTCTTCTACCATATCATTATGTGAAGGCACTTTCATCAATTGATCCATGATTATAGGGTCATAATATTTTCTTCCTTTGCTTACTAGACGTATTGCATATAAAAGTTCCTCCGGCAAAGCTTCTTTTAATACGTATCCTTGAGCTCCTGCTCCCTCAGCCTTTCTGAAATCACATTCATCAGCTGAAGAAGTTAATACTATAAACTTACAAGCTATTGTGCTATTATTGCTTTCTTCTATAATTTCTAATCCACATTCATTCCCAAGTCGTAAATCTACCAAAGCCAAATCCGGCTGCTGCTTATTCATTAAATATAGTGCTTCTTTTATGTTGCTGGCTTCTCCTGCGACCTCAATATCTTTTTCTAGGGATAGGACTGAAATCAATCCTTTTCTTACCAGTGGATGGTCATCTATCAATATTATTTTCAAATATCAACCCTCCCCGCTCCACATTCGCAAATCCTTCACTTGGTATTATAATTTTAATTGCAGTACCCTTTCCTATTTCGCTATTGATTTCTAAACTTCCATTGAAAGAGTTTACTAAGTTTTTCATATTTGAGATTCCCAGGCTTTTTTGTTCATTTATATCTTCATTATTTAGTAAAAAGCCTATACCATCATCATCAATTGACAATTTCATAAAATCCTTATGAAGTACTAAATCCAGATGTATCAGTTGACATTTTCCATGACGAACTGCATTACCACATGCCTCCCTTATAATTCTAGTGATACCTTTTTTAAGAGACAGTGATAGGTTACTCTCATCTCCTTTAATATCAAAGTCAATAATTACATGTTGAAGCTTTGCTATACTATCTAAAAAAGCGCTTAGAGCAACCTGCAGAGATTTTTCTCCTTTCTTTTTGAGGCTTAACTTATAAATAGAGTTTCTAAGTTCCTGCATAGCTAAATTGGATGATTCTCTCACTTCTACAAGATAATCTTTTAGGTCATTTTTAGACAAATCACTCCATCTACCTAATATTCCATGAATTGCATAGGAAATGCTAAAAAGTCTTTGAGATACACTATCGTGTATTTCATTCGCTATACGATTTTGCTCTTCCATAACCAGCAAACGATCCTCTATTTCTTCTAGATTGAATCGTTCTAGCGTTACAGCACTTAGTTCTGCCAAAAATTTTAATAGCTTTATATTTTGTTCAATTTGGTGTATATTTGAATAATTATTTTTTTGTATTGCTACAAGTCCAAAATAGGTTGTTGAGGATATTATAGACATTGCTAACAAATCTTTATTATTAACTCTTATCTCATGAATCTCTTTTAATTTAAGCCTTTGTAAATTTAGTTTTTGAAGCTCTTGCAATATTTCTTGCTGCTCTGCCTCTTTTAAGTTTTTATTAGTCTTAATAATATCACTGCTTTTATTAGGATTTAGTAACCAGAAAATGCTTAAGCTGCTTTTAGTTATTCTAGCAGTGTATGCAGCTAATACTTCAAGTAATTTTTCTTTACTGCTATGATTGTTTAGGGCTTCGATAATTTGATATAAGGACATGATATGTTCTATAGCTTCTTGATTCTGGATATTAGATATTCGTAGGGCTTCATTGATTTGTATCATCTTTTGTTTTTGTTCTTCCAACACAATTGTCTGAGCATATAGTTTTTTAGTCAAACCAGCCATCAGCTGTACAGCCAATGTTATGAGCATAAACACTAATATAAGATTCGAGTTTTCCAAAATCATTTCCGCCATATTTATTTTGTCTGGATTAAACAAAGCATTGGACATAGTAGTTCCTGAAAATAAGTAAAAGATCAGGTTTAACCAACAGAAATAAGTTGGCAGGTAGCAGGCCGCTACCAGAGTAGGATTCAAAGCATACCAGATAAAAGGACTTCTAAGTCCTCCTGTTGGCAGCAAAAGTATGGTTATACCTAATGTTTCAATCAGTACCAATGTCCTTAAAACTACTTTGTTTTCTTTGAATTTCATATATAGATTCGTAATAACTTTAGAAGAAATGAAAAGTGATACTATTACCCCTAGTTTGAAAAAAACTATGGAATAGGAGCCACCGGCTAGATATACAAAGGAAGTCAATGCCCATGACAAATATCGATAGGCATAAATAATCTTCGTCTCTTCTGAAGTAAGCTTATCTTTCATATAACTATTAAAGAATTTATAGAATAATAATTTTACTTTATGCATGATGAGCTAAATCACTACCTTTAACAACAATGCTCTTAGCAATTCTATAGTAATAAATAGTTGGCGTTGCGATAATATAATAATAAACTGATCCTTCTATGTCATCCGCATATCTTAGAATAGGCTCATCTTTTTCCTCTGCTATTTGCAGCAGAGCCTTAAAGCTATCTAATCCAAGTTGAGGTGAATTTTTAAAACCAGCTTTATCAGAAATTGAAATAATTTTGCTTTTATGCTTTTTGTCTATCAAGTAAATTTCATTTACCTTTTCCTTTTTTTGCTTTGCTTTTTCAACTATAGAAATTATTATGAGTATTAATAAAATAATTGCAACTATACTAAAGCTATATCTCGCTTTAATTACAGTCAGTTCCTTGCCAAAGAAATTAAAGCTTTGAGGTACTGTATTGACGTCTTCTATTATCTCGGTTCTTATAAATTCTTTTTCTAGGGATTCTGCTGCATATTTTATATACTGACCTGTTAGTTGAAATGGAATTTCAATGTTACTTATTATTTCATGTGCTTTATTCTCATTTTTTTGATAAACCGTCCCTTCTATTTTTGGCTTTATTAATAATGTATAATTGCTAGATCTAACTAATGTTTCTTCTTCAACTTTCTCAATAAAGCTAAATAATTCTTTTAAATCAAGATGTATTTCCTCATGCAATAAAGAATGGCTTATTCCTTCTGTATTAATAGGCTGAGCAGCAACTAATTCAAATTCTCTTTCCCACATATCCTTGGCTACTAGTCTGAAGACTACTCCTATACTACCCTCTATCCTCACTGGTCTTGCAGAATTAATACTTGCATCTAATTGTATAATTAATTTGTCTGCTAACTTATAAAAAATAACTTGATCAGGAACCACTTTGCCTCCCTGGGGGTAAAGGGTGCTTGGTTTTACCACTGCTACATAATCAAAGATTACTTTTTCTTCGATTGTGTTTGCAATGACCTTCTCTTCAATCATTAAAGGTTGTCTTATTGCTTGGTAGGCAAGCAGCGTAAAGGTTATACATAAAATCACTATTACTCCTACTATATATGGTCTATACTTTTTATTTATTTCCCCAAATATTCTTATCTTAGTTATCCTCAAAGCCAGCTCCTCCTGTTTCTTCCCTTGATAGTTCTTCATTATCTATAGAATCTGTTAAAGAATTATTGCAACTTGTAATAAAGATTTCTTCTGTTCCATCTAGATTATTGTTAGCTGCTTTTTTATCTAGTGATGCTTCATTATCCAATATTTTTTTATTTTTTTCTCTATCATCTTCCGTTGTCGAATCTATAATAGTATTTAAAGCATCGCTCTTTAGCTCTTGTTGCATATCATCAATGTTCAAAACAGGTACTTCTGGGGTACGTAAATCTATTATTTCTTCTTCATCGGAAGATTCGACATTTACATTAATTTCACTCATAATTTCTCCATAGCCATTACTCCATGTTGCATAAACAATTGCTTCAATATAATCACTTTGTATACTATCGTTTATTCTAAATGGGACTTCACAGGTCTGACCTGGTAGGATAGTAATGTGTTGATTCTTGACTTTAATAAAACTTCCATCTAAATAAACACTGACATCTATAGTATCATGCATATTATTACTAATATAAAAATTATGACTTTCCAATTTGGCATTTACACTGATTTGTGTATTAGTCATACCAGTAGGATCTTCGTCTGTTAAAGTAATTATTTTTGTAATAGTTTTACTTACATTTAATCCTACTCCATCGGGTATTGCAATTAATGAATGCTCTGAAGGACTTATTATAATTGCCATAGAATTCTCTACCTTAGCAAAAGTATAACTGGTTACTTTATTACTAAGCCCAAATGATAAGACCAATGCACCTAAAAGTAGTGCTTTTCTATTGATTACCCCATTGATATTATCCCACCTCTCATATCGTCGCTTATTCTCTTATTATTAATTTTAAAAAGCATGTACTAAAAATTCTGCCATTTATGTATATGTACATTAATTGAAAATCATATGCATTATTTTTATATATTATAGTTTGGGCTTGAATAAAATATTGTTATCGTTTCTTAGCAATAAAAAAGCCCATCTACATTTATCGGTAGATGGGTCGGTTGCACCATTGACTAAATACACTCAAGGTGCCCAACTAGAGAGTGTATCTCATTGCCCCCCATATAGTATAATAGGACTTGTCTCCTATATAGTTATACTACTACAGTTTAGGGGGTAGCTTTTGTAGTATTCAGTTGTCGATTTATAATTTCTTAGGACATTATGTTATTTATTTATATCTAATTCTCCTGCTTCTATTATTTTTCTTTATATTATTCATACATATATAGCATAGTAAATATTGTTCTTTTGTTTTGTTGCAATCCTCTGACGATAGTCTACCAATAATTTTTGTCGAAATGTTTTTTATAAAGTATGGGGACACACCGCTGCTAAACGCGGGTATTCCTTGCTGCGGAATGTCCCCAATCGTCCCCTACTAAGATCCTTCGGGCATAGCCCTCAGGATGACAATCTAGATTAGTTCAAACCCTTCATGCTAAGGCTGATTCGGTTTCTGTCCAGATCTACTTCCAGAACCTTGACCTTTACAATGTCTCCAACTTGTACTACGTCCATGGGGCGGCTTACAAATTTATCTGCCAGATGAGATATATGGACTAAACCATCCTGATGAACGCCTATATCTACAAAGGCACCAAAATCTATTACATTTCTCACTGTTCCTGTCAGTATCATATCCGGCTTTAGATCCTTCATTTCCAGCACATCTGTATGAAATATGGGCTTTGGCATTTCATCCCTCGGGTCTCTGCCGGGTTTTTGGAGCTCCTTTATTATATCTCTCAGTGTAGGCACTCCTACACCAATTTCTTCTGACAATTTATTAACATCCAAGTCTTTTACCTTTTGGAGTGCCGCTCCCAAGGCATTTCCCTCTTTTTTACTGTATCCCAGCTTCTCCAATAGTTTCTCTGCTGCATCATAGGATTCGGGATGTACGGCTGTATTATCTAATATGTTTTGGGATTCAGGTATTCGCAGGAAGCCAGCGCATTGTTCAAAAGCTTTTGCTCCAAGCTTTTTTACCTTCATGAGTTCTTTCCTACTCTTGAATTTGCCTATTTCTTCTCTATAGGCTACTACGTTTTTTGCAACTGCAGAGTTGATGCCTGATACATATTGGAGAAGGGATGGGGTGGCTGTATTCAGATCCACTCCAACTGAATTTACACAATCCTCTACTACTACATTTAAGGCTCCAGATAAATTCTTCTGAGATACGTCATGTTGATACTGTCCAACTCCTATGGATTTCGGATCTATTTTAACCAGCTCTGCCAGTGGATCCTGGAGTCTTCTGCCTATGGATATGGCTCCTCTTATGGACACATTTACATCCGGGTATTCCTTGGCTGCCAACTCTGATGCAGAATAGACTGAGGCTCCTGCTTCATTTACCACAATATAGTGCAGTGGCATATCTAACTCTTTTATTATATCTGCACATATTTTTTCTGATTCTCTTGAAGCTGTTCCATTTCCAAGAGAAATGATTTCAACATTATGCTTTTTAATAAGCTTTTTTAATTCTTTTTTAGCTTCTTCTATCTTGCTCTCAGGTGGTGTTGCGTATACGGTTGCAGTATCCAAAAGTTTGCCTGTATCGTCTAACACCGCAATCTTGCAGCCTGTTCTATAGGCAGGGTCAAATCCCATGACGTTTTTGCCCTTTATTGGTGGCTGAAGCAGAAGGTTCTTCAAATTTGTGCCAAATACCTTTATCGCTTGTTCGTCTGCTGCTTGGGTCAGCTCATTTCTGATTTCTCTTTCTATAGAAGGGGATATAAGCCTATTGTAGGAATCCAAGATGGTATCTCTTAAAATTGTTCCATAGGGAGATCTCTCTATGATTATATTTGCTTCCAACTTAGGTATTATTCTGTCTATGGGAGCATCAACCTTGACAGACAGCATCTTCTCCTTTTCTCCTCTGTTTATAGCTAATATTCTATGGGATGGTATTTTCTTTATGGGTTCTGCAAAATCATAATACATCTGATACTCGGATTTTTCTTCTGTCAAGCCTTTAGTGCTTATAGTACCAAGATTAAATGTCAGTTCCCTGATAAATTTCCTATAATCTGCATTGTCTGAAATATCCTCCGCTATTATATCTGAAGCTCCCTTTAGAGCATCTTCCCAGGTTTCTACTCCTAGCTCTGGGTTTATGTACCCAGATGCAATTTCCTCCAGACTTATTTCAGCTTCCTTCTGCTCCCACAAGAACTTCGCCAATGGTTCCAATCCCTTTTCCTTGGCAATAGAGGCTCTGGTTCTCTTTTTTGGTCTATAAGGTCTATATAGGTCTTCAACCTCTTGAAGAACCTTAGCTTTCTCTATCTTCGCTTTCAGTTCATCGGTTAGTTTTCCCTGCTCATCAATAAGTCTGATGATCTCGGCTTTTCTATTTTCCAAGTTTCTCAGATATTCCAATCTTTCGCCCAATTCTCTAAGCTGGGTATCAGAAAGCTCACCGGTATGTTCCTTTCTATATCTGGCTATAAAAGGTATGGTATTGCCTGCATCTATGAGCTCTATGGTGTTCTCTATCTGCCAGGGTTTTATGTTTAGTTCCTGACTTAATGTATTTACTATATTCATAAAATCACTCCTCTTAACCTAAATTCCGGTCTGATTTCTCCTATTTTGTCTCCTTGGCTGTTTTTTATATCTTTTATGTAAAAGTGTTTGAGTTCGGTTAGTTCTTCATCGTTTATGAGTTCAAGCTGCTTTAGGGTTTCTAGCACCACGGGGGATAGTACTCGCACATTGCCGTCTTCAATTTTGACGGCTATACCAATATCCTTCCTTGCAGCACCAACACAGTATACTCCATCAGCTCCCAGTTTGGCTATCAGCTTTCCTCGGGTAACTCTCATAAGCTCGCTGTCAAAGCTATTGGTACCCGCAATCATTTCAGGATAGCCTGTCATAGCCATGGCAATTTTTTTGATTGCTGCTGCGTGCTTTTCTTCAACATGAGATGGGTTTGCCAGCTTCATATAGGCTTTAGCCATATTTTTGATAGGCATAGCATGGACAGGGACACCACAGCCGTCGATGCCTATTTTTATGCTCTCTTTATCCATCTCGGTAAAATCAGCTATTAAATCTAATATTTTTTGCTGTACCGGGTTTGCTATATCCATATATGTATGGGCATCAAAACCTTCTTTCAGTGCAATAGCAAGCATACCTGAGTGCTTGCCTGAACAATTATGAAAAACACTTTTCTTTTCAATTCCTTTTTTAACATATTCCATTGTTATCTTCCCATTTAGAGAGTAGGATTCACCGCATTGCAGGTAACGTTCATCCAATCCGATTTTAAAAAGTATTGAAAGCACCGCCATTACGTGAAATTCCTCTCCATAGTGAGAACCACACATAACTGCCAGCTCCCTCTCTGTTAAGCCAAAATAATCAAGGGCACCGCTCTCGACCACTGCGCAGGCTTGAAAAGGCTTGGCAGCCGAGCGCATATAGGTGAACTTATCCAGGTCTCCCAAATATGCAATTGTCTTGCCATCTCCATTTACTACAGCAATATCTCCTCTATGGATATTCTCTATTACAGGATCTCTGCTCGCATTCACTAATATTTCAGACATTATATCATCTCTCCCGAAAATTAATCCAATTATAATATACATTTCTTTTAGGAATTTTTCAATGCTAGGGTATTTCTTTGGGGTCTTAGGTTACAACCACAGGGGTTGCAGGCGGAAACCACCGAAAGGCACGGAAGTGTTTTTCAGTGAGATTTCAGTGTCTTTCAGTGGTTTCCGTTTCCCCGTTGCCAATATATCTTATTTGTGCTAGAATATGTTCATGTCATATACAAGTGTATCTTATATGCGTACAGAAGGGAGATTTGGAAATGACGGAAGATAGAATGTTAATAGTTCAGTCCAGCGTGCTGCCAGATGTGTTTGAAAAAGTCATAAATGCAAAAAGGCTATTGAAAAGAGGCGATGCAAATACCATACAACAGGCTTGCGAAATGGTAGCCCTAAGCCGCAGCACTTTTTATAAATATAAGGATACGGTGTTTGATTACACGACTCAAGAAAGAGGCAGAATTGTAAACCTATTGATGATGCTGAGACATGAGTCTGGGGTTTTGTCCGATGTTATAAATGTTATAGCATCTCTCAAGGGAAATATACTAACAATAAATCAGAATATACCTGTTATGGATGTTGCATCCCTGACTATGACAATTGATACAAAGTCTATGGATGTCACTCCTGATCAATTGGTGAAGCTGCTATCTAGTAAAAAGGGCTGCAACAAAGTAGAAATAATGGCGATGGAATAGGAGGATGACAGCAAATGTACATAGGCTTAATAGAACGATACAAAGATTATTTAAAGGATATTTACTGTGATAATATAATTACCCTCAATGAAGGCAATACACCCTTTATTGAGTCCAGAAACTTAAAGGATGTGGTGGGTAACTGCAACTTATATTTCAAATATGAAGGAGTAAACCCAACAGGTTCCTTCAAAGATAGGGGCATGACAGCAGCAATAACTAGGGCCGTAAGGGATGGCTCCAAAAATGTTATTTGTGCCTCCACAGGCAATACTTCAGCATCAGCAGCAGCCTATGCCGCTAGAGCCGGTATAAAATGTACTGTGCTAATACCAGATGGCAAGGTAGCACTAGGTAAGCTTGCTCAAGCTATTGTTTATGGAGCAGATATAATACAGGTAGAAGGCAATTTCGACCAGGCATTAAACATGGTAAAAGAGGCTGCGGAGCGATTCCCCGTAACTATAGTAAACTCCATAAACCCATATAGATTGGAAGGTCAAAAGACCGGGGCTTTTGAAATCTGTGATGATCTAGGCAAAGCACCGGATTATCAGTTCATGCCTGTAGGAAATGCAGGAAATATCTCTGCTTATTGGAAGGGTTATAAGGAATATAAAGAAAACAGTGTTATAAGTAATCTGCCTAAGATGATGGGTGTACAGGCAGCGGGAGCTGCACCTATAGTGGAGGGAAGAATT
>JAQUTA010000120.1 GCA_028709965.1 Lutispora sp. | reverse complement strand
GGGACAAGACACCGGGGACGGTTCTTTTTGTCCCATCTGAAATTTATAAAGTGGTGAGCAGTCAAAGTAAGTGCAACCTTTGACAGAGTAAATGGAACTGAGTTGCAATTAGTTGTTCCTAAGATCAAGCAGAAGAGGATAAAAAGGCACAAAAATATATAATTTTCTAAGTTTTTTATAGAAAATCAGTATTATGATTAGCAAAAAAGGGCAAGCTTAAAAAAGAGTCACAGAAAACTGATTTTCGGTCAGAGTAAATGCGCCCCTAAAAAGACTGTTCAGTTGAGTGTGTCTTGCGCAGGGGTCGCAGCAATATAACCTTGTTCTGCGGCTACCCTGTGTATCATACTCCAACGCTTTCGGGTTTGAAAACTCTGAGCCGTAGTCACTATTATATCGAATTCGGTATAATAGTGACTATACCGAAGAAAATACTATGCCGAAGTTTTTGAAATGAGTATATAATTCCTGTTTTTCCTAATAATTCTTCGGCATAGTATTTTATAATTAAAGTTGTTGAAAGATAAGCACAGCTATGCACATTTCTTCTTGAACAGTGAATTGGTACGGACACTCTGGGTGTCCGATAAGTCCATAGAAGAACAGATCAGTTATCTACTGTTTCTTTTTCATTACTACTTTGACTTGCGGAAAGTATACAGCGAGGCATTGGAGTTTTGCCTGAACATGCAAATACTGACGGAGCATACGATTTCGGAGCGGTATATTATGTTCTGCAATCTTCATCCACATTTTATCCAGCATACTTTCCGTTCCATGTATGGGCTTGCGCCGGTTGCCCACGGACAGTTCGACACAAGCAAGCGGATACAGCTTGATGATCCCGGAGAGGTCGATGTCAAAAAGGTTCTGCAGAACATTCACCGAAATTGCGATTATTCTGTCAGCCTGTGGCAGTTTTTTGCCATTCAGAGCCTGGAGGAAATGCTTTACCTCGAGTTTATGGAGATGATGAAACGGGGTATTCGAGTCAAGCGGTGTGCCCTATGTGACCGGGACTATGTTCTTGCGGACAGGCGCAAACGGGATTACTGTGACAGACCTTACAAAGGCAAGCGAACCTGCAAGCAAATAGGGGCAAAACAGAAGTTCAATCTCTCATAGTAAAGGCGGCATACTCGAATCTTCTTCGAATATGCCGCCTTTGGTGTTATATACTTCAGTTGTTAGTTTCACGCCGAGCCGGAAGCCCTGCTCAAAGCTGTCCTGTGCAACGATGGCGCAGATTAAGTCTTTGTCATCAATAATTCGTAGAAGTATCTTTTTCTGCCACTTGGAGAGATTGCGTTTTAGCAGGCTGATGTTGGATTGCAGACGCTGCTTTTCTTTACGAGTATCCGGCTTTTGATAAAAGCCGCAGTATAGCTGCTCAATGATTTGTGGCATCATTCCCACCTCCTTTGACACAACACAGTACCACAAGAAGCTAATGAAAGCTACTCAAAATTAATGAGCTTTCATTAGAATTAAATTTAAAGGCATCAAACTTTGCTGCAATCGCCATATTCAGCGGCAATTTGCCAACGATATTTTTTGTTATTTTCCACTCCCACACTGGTTAAATCAATGTACAAATCGCAGACAAAAAATGCGCAATAAGCAATTTTTCTTTGACAATCAACTCGATACTTGTTATAATAATACATTATTTGGTGAGTCTGAGCGGAGGTGTAGCGATGACCGTTAGTTATAATAAGCTATGGAAATTACTTATTGACAAGAAGATGAATAAAACGGATTTGAGGCTTGCTGCAAATATCAGCACTACAGCAATAGCAAAACTTACTAAAGGGCAGAATATTACGACTGATGTGTTGCTGAAAATTTGTAATGCCCTCGACTGTGATTTTGCCGATATAATGGAAATTGACAAAGGGCAAGATAAACCCAAAGAATAGGAGGCGACCATAGTGAATAAACCTAATGACACCATGCAACCCAAGTTAATGGGTGAGCTTGATACCAATCTTTATCAAGGAGTCCGCAATACCCTTATGGCAGCACGCTCAAAAGCCTATTCTGCTGTCAATTCTGCTATGGTAGAAGCTTATTGGGAAATCGGGCAACAGATTGACGAGGCAGTTGGCGAACGTGCCGAATATGGGAAAGGACTGCTGAAATATTTGGCTGAGCAGTTGACTACAGAGTTTGGCAAGGGCTTCGATGAAAGCAGTTTGCGCCGAATGCGTCAATTTTTCAAAACATTTCCGAATCGTGCCACGCTGTGGCACGAATTGAGTTGGTCGCACTATCGGCTGCTTATGAAGCTTGAGGACGAATCCCGACGTGAGTTTTATGGGCGTGAGTGTGCTGAATCAGCTTGGAGCGTTCGCCAGTTGGAGAGGCAGATTAACTCATTCTTTTATGAACGCCTGCTTGCCACACAAAAAAGCGGGATCGAAAGTGTAAAAAATGAAATCCACTCGCTTGAGCCAAAAAGCTCACCCGATTATATTCTTAAAGACCCTTATATATTAGAGTTTTTGGATTTGAAAGAAAATCGCGACTATCATGAAAGTGATTTGGAACAGGCTTTAATCGACAAGCTGCAAGAGTTTTTGCTTGAACTCGGAAAAGGCTTTTCCTTTGTAGCCCGTCAAAAACGGATAACTATTGAGGGCGACCATTATTATGTTGATCTTGTTTTTTATAATTATATCCTAAAATGCTTTGTGGTCATAGACCTTAAAGCAGGGAAGCTGACTTATCAAGATGTCGGACAAATTGATTTCTATGTGCGGTACTTTGAAGACAAGGTGAAATTGCCAGAAGATAATCCCACCATCGGAATTGTTCTCTGCACCGACAAAAACGATACAATGGCAAAATATTCGGTGCTGTCAGATAATGAAAATCTGTTTGCCTCAAAATATATGCTCTACCTTCCTACAGAGGAAGAGCTGACGCTTGAATTGAAACGTGAGCGCGAGATTATCGAACGTGAGAAAGCGTTGGACGAGGAGGCAGACAGATGAATACCATAAAGCATTCGCGCATTATGGAGATATTAGAGCGGGAATAAGACACCGGGGACGGTTCTTTTTGTCCCCTTTTATTTTTTTCAAGTTTTCTCTCATATATTTCATAAAATTATATTTGACTTTATAATATATCATCTGTTATAATATTTTCCCCCAATTTGACACATCCTATATTATGTGATAAAATGTTAGGTGTTGGGAAGGAAGGTGATTTTTTATGGCCTCAAAAAACAGCCTATCCCTCATCAGAAGGAATGTTGACGTACATGTAGGGGAAAGAGTGGTACTTAAAGCAAATAAAGGACGAAAAAGAATATCCATTAGGGAAGGTATCATTGAGAAAACTTACCCTAGCATATTCGTGGTTCGAATAGATGGTGATGTGACCGAAGACGCGGGCAGAGCAGTTTCCTATAGTTATTGCGATATTCTCACCAATTCAATTGAAGTTTTTCTTCACAAAGACAATATGAAAATAGGATGCATGTAAACATAATCGACTCCAGAAGGAGTCTTTTATTTTTTTACAAAATAATCGCGTATTGCATATAGTATACAATATATAATACAATGTAGATGGATTCCAAATGGAAAGAGGGAGAACATGAACAGCGAAGCCATTTTAGATATAGACAAAGAAATTGAAAGCATATTTTTCCCTTTAGTCAAAGTGAAAAGCGATACTTACACAGCTTATGAGAAAGATGCGGAAGCTTTTATTGCAGATTTCTTTCGAAGACTTGACTATTTTAAGGAGCATAAAGACCAGCATGGTACTTATGCTATAAAAGAAGATATATTAGGCAGAGAGGTTTGTTGGGGACTTGTAAAAGGCATAGGTGATGACACAATAGTGCTCATGAACCACCATGATGTAGTAGATATTGAGGATTTCAAAACCTTGAAGGATTATGCCTATTCTCCCGAAGAATTAGAATCCCAACTTTTGAAAATGAAAAAAGATCTTTCTCCTGAAGCTAGAGAAGACCTAGAGAGCGGTGACTATATCTTCGGTAGAGGTACTGCAGATATGAAGGCAGGAGCGGCAATTCAACTTTCATTGATGAAAAAATATTCCACAATGAAAAATTTGAAAGGTAATATACTCTTCTTATCTGTACCTGATGAAGAAAATATGTCCGCAGGCATGCGCAGCACCATTGAGCTATTGGATGCCTTGAAGCAGAAATTTCACCTCCGCTATCTAATAACCATTAATTCTGAGCCTCATCAAAGAGTTGAGAAAGAAATAGGAATTATTTCTCAAGGATCTGTAGGAAAGATGATGCCCTTTGTTTATGTGCGTGGGTCTTTGTCCCATGTGGGAAAAGTATTTGAAGGATTCAATCCCATAAGCCTTCTGTCGTGGATCATAAATAAAACAAACCTAAATCTTGAATTATCTGATTTTATATTGGACGAAGCTTCTCCGCCGCCTACTTGGCTTTGTATTAGGGATAGCAAAACTCATTATGATGTATCTATGCCCTTGAGCGCATACGGTTACATGAGTGTACATACTCTGAACAAGGAACCTGCTGCTATTTTGGACATTATAAGGAGCATGTGCTATGAAGCTTTTTCTCAGTTAATAGAAGATATGAACAATAAATATAAAGTATTTAGAGAGAGAAAGAATAAAACCTTTGAAGCTCTGCCTTGGAAGCCAAAGGTTGTTACATATAAAGAGCTGTATGATGAAGCCTATAATAATCATGGGGATAAATTTTTGAAGCATTATAAAGGAATTCTGGAAGAAGCTAGATTAAAGGTTGAGTCTGGAGAAAAATCCATAGTAGATATAAACTTTTATTTAGTAGAGAACATATATAATTATATAGATGACTTAGCTCCGAGGGTTGTTATTGGACTTGCACCACCATATTATCCAAATGTATCAAACATAAACATAAAGAATTTGGAAGACAGATGCAAGAATCTTTACCCCAAGATCGCAGAGTATACCATGGAAAATT
>JAQUTA010000022.1:16086-24643 GCA_028709965.1 Lutispora sp. | reverse complement strand
TCTTCCTTTGCATAGTCTATAAACTTTTTACCATTAATATCTTTTTCCCATACTTCTGGTCCATTATTTTGCTCTTGCTGTGCTTTAAAAAGATTAAAAATCTCATCATAATATGACTTTTTAATTTCTTGACCTGCAGCTTTTGCTACAAGAATATCATCATTTGCTTCGGAAGTATTAATAGAACTACAACCCGTTAGCAGGAGCGAAGCTATTAGCATTAAAACAGTCAACATAATGGCTGAGTTTCTTTTATTATTCAACTGATCATCTCTTTTCTTTTAATATATTGCTAAACAGTTATATTATAAGCTATTAGACCCATAGTGTAAACACTCAGTAAATGCACGCACGAAGTACAAGTGTTAAACAACTGGCTAATTTCAAGTTTTCACTGAAAGATAGGAAATATGAAGCAGTTTGAAATGTATTTGATTAAAGATATATGGTAAAATAATAATATGATATTTTTGCTTATGTGTAATAATATGAAATATTAAAATTAACGATAGGAGAGATTTTATGAATACATTTTTGAAGAAGCTAGTTGATCAAGGATTTATGACGGAAGGTCATGCAAATTATATTGAAGAAGCAGTAATGAGAAAAGATACACTAATAATTTCAGGGCATAAAGGATGGGGCATACTTCCATTAATGGCTACGGCAAGTGCAGTTGCTAAGAGCAATTTTAAAATCAAACAGGTAAAGGGTTTTGAAGATCTAAAAGATGAAGCGGATTATTATTTGATTGCTGATCTTAGCAATATTGATTATGCAAAGCTTATAGAAGATGCTATAAAAACACCGAATTCTTCATTTATAAGCCTTAAGGATCCGGATCATCCCTATTCGATTCTTAAGATATTAGGTGATATTTATAAAGCCAATGGACCTACATCAAAGGTTATTCAAGTTCTTGAATGTGCAAAAATAAATGATGAAAATAAGCTATCAAAAATAACACAAATCACTATGAATGAAAATGGAAAATTGATAAAGGTGGATTTCAAATAATAACTGTCTAACTGACATGCATGACACCTAGGATGGAGGAGAAAATGAGTATAGAAAGTGTAAAAAAACAATTCAGAGAAGAGGGGCTTCCCTTAGAGGTAATAGAGATGGATACCAGTACGGCGACAGTAGAGCTTGCTGCAGCAGCTCTGGGAGTTGAACCGGCAAGAATAGCCAAAACTATGGCTTTTAGATTAAAAGAAAAAGATATATTGATATTAGCAAAAGGAGACGTGAAAGTAGATAATAGAAAATTCAAGGATTTTTTTAACGAAAAGGCAAAGTTTATTAGTATAGAGGATTTAGAAGAGGCTACAGGACATCCTGTAGGCGGGGTATGTCCCTTTGGGTTAATTAAACCGCTTGATATTTATTTGGATGAGTCTCTTAAGGTTTTCGATTATGTATTCCCCGCTGGAGGAGGAGCAAACACTGCAGTAAAAATTGATGTAGATTATCTGGCTGAGGTAACAAAAGGCATATGGGTTGATATATGTAAATAAGCTGCCACATTGTGGCAGCTTATTTATACTCAGCATATTTTACTTTTCATGAAAAATCAAAATGCAGTCCATCCGCTATCTGCAGTTATACATTGGCCATTGACGAAGCTTGAATCCTCAGAAGCCAAGAATAATGCTATAGTTGCTATCTCCGTCCCTTTTCCACTTCTAGGGTTTCCCCCTATGTTTGCCATTATAAGACCAATACCTTCTTGGTTTACATTTTTCATAAAGTCTCCTGTACCTATTTCTGTTTCAACACCACCAGGACATATAGCATTGCATCTAATGTTCTTTTTAGCATACATATATCCAGTATTTTTAGTTAAGCCTACTACAGCATGCTTGGATGCAGTATAAGCAGCACCAGCTCTGGCACCATATAATCCGCCTATTGACGCAATGTTTATGATATTGCCATTGCCTTGTTTTAGAAATACTTCTATTGCTTTTCTGCTGCTGTAGAAAGGAGCATATACATTTAAGCTAAAGACTTTTTCCAACATATCATCTTTTACATCACCTACAGGACTAAAATCATCCATAATGCCTGCATTATTTACTAAAATGTCCAACTTGCCAGAATCATTATATGCAAAATCAATGATCTTTTCAGCATCTTCCTTGATCATCAAATCTGCACCAAAGGGAATTATTTTTCCTTCAAAATCTTTAACGCTGTTTGCAAGCTCCTGAAGTCTTTCTACTCTTCGTGCAACTGCATAGACAGTAGCACCTTCTTTTGCAAAAAGATAAGCAATATCTTTGCCCATTCCAGCACTGGCTCCTGTAACAACAGCAACTTTACCTTTTAACCTCATAACACACTCTCCTTATATTGTTAAAGTGTTAACAATAGGTATTTATAATATATTATATACATTATTATAAATTTAAACAAGTTTAAAAAATTTACTACAAAACTAAAGCCTTGCTTCTTATTTCCCCAGTTTGCTCTCTGGCACTAGATTTTGCAACAGGAGCCCTCTTATTCTCTTGACATCATCCTCCGGAGCTTTGATGGTTATCGTACCCAAGTCATAGGTCTGATAAAGTATTATCTGTTTTTTCATGCATCTAAAGCCTTCAATTCTTTCAAAGGGATAAAAACCTGATGGATATGGATAATTTGCACTGATAGGCAGATCAAGGCGCAAATCATATCCTGTAACTGCAATTCCCTTATCTGTGACAACAATCTTCATGGTTTTATTAAAGAATTTAAACAATATTTCTGTTATAATAATGAATATGAAAAGAAGTATTATACTCACAATGTTATGCTTATTCAGGGTTTCACCCTGGAAAAAGGGGAGTATTACCGGTAATGTCATGAAAACGTAGATTATGAACCTATCAACCATCCTAAATGGGGAGATATGGTATTCCCCTATGACGTTATAATGACCAAGCTTTTTTAGCTTGCTTTGTATGTATTTTAGACGAAAAAAGCATTGAGATAGAAGAAGTAGCATGGTGCTTAACATAATACTTAGGTAAGATGCCATAACCGACATCAAATTTGTTGTTATTTCCGCATCAGGGGTGATACCAAATGCTAAATTTAAGACAACAGACCCTATAAGGAAAACAAACAAAGAAATAATAAAATTAATAAGTTTTATTGAATTCGACAAGCATAACACCTCCATATCAGCTAAAATGATTATATATAAAATTTAACAATAAAGCAAAAAAACTTTAAGTCATCGGAAATGAGGTAAATTCTATGTTAAACCTAGAAGAAAAATTGAAAAATTTGCCGGATAAACCTGGCGTATATATTATGAAAAATGAGGATAATCATATTATTTACGTTGGGAAGGCAATTAATCTGAAAAATAGAGTAAGACAATATTTCCAGGCTTCAAGAAACCAGCATCCTAAGGTTACTGCAATGGTGGAAAACATAAGGGATTTTGAATATATAATTACCGATAGCGAATTGGAGGCCTTGATACTTGAGTGCAATTTGATTAAGAAGCATAGACCCAGATACAATGTGATGCTCAAGGATGATAAACATTATCCATATATAAAGGTAACTTTAAATGAAAGTTTTCCTAGAGTGCTAAAGGTTAGAGAAATCAAAAAAGATAAAGCTAAGTATTTTGGTCCATATACAGATGGTAAAGCTGTCAATCAAACCATTGAATTGATTTCTAAGATATTTCCTATAAGGAGCTGCAGCAAAAATATTGAGAAAATTGCTGGGAAAGAGAGACCTTGTCTCAATGCTCATATCAACCGTTGCATAGCTCCCTGCTCAGGTAAAGTCAGCAAAGAAGAATACGGTGAAATAGTTAAATCTATCCTTCTCTTTCTTGAGGGTAAGCAGCATGATTTAGTTCTAGGGCTTCAAGAGAAAATGGAGAAATATGCTGAAGCTCTTGACTTTGAAAAGGCTGCAGAGTTGAGGGATCAGATTGATTCGGTGAAGAAGATAGGTGAAAAGCAAATTATTATATCATCTAATTTAGAGGATCAGGATATAATAGCCTATGCAGAGTCTGGAGAAATTGTCTGTATTCAGGCGTTCTTTGTCAGAGCCGGTAAACTAATAGGCAGGGAAACCTTCTTTTTGTCTGATTTAGGAAATAGCGATGGAAGCGAAATAATCAGCAGCTTCTTGAAGCAATTTTATAATAAAGCTATATATATACCTAAGACTATACTTGTTTCTGATGAATTCGATGAGAAGAGCATAATAGAGGAGTGGCTGGGAAAAAAGAGAGGCACCAAGGTCAACATTATCGCGCCGCAGCGAGGAGACAGGAGAAAGTTGATCCAAATGGCTCGCAGCAATGCGGAGGAAAATCTGAGGTTGGAAATGGAAAAATCAGAGAAGTCTAAGAAAACCTCCGAGGCCTGCATGGAGCTAGGTCATTATCTAAACATTGAAGAGAACATATATAGGATTGAAGCCTTTGATATTTCAAATATTCAAGGAGTAGATAATGTAGCCTCCATGGTTGTGTTTGAGGGCGGAAAGCCTGCGAAGAAGAACTATAGGCGATTCAAGATAAAAGGATTTGAAGGTCAAGATGATTTCGGCAGTATGCGGGAGATAATAGGTCGAAGATTCATCCATGGCATCGAAGAAAGAAAGAAGATTGATGAAGAGAATGAGGATTACTCTCACGGTAAGTTTTCTCAGTTTCCTGATGTCATAATGGTTGACGGTGGTTTAGGTCATGTCAATGCTGCTGCAGGGGTATTGAAGGAATTGAATCTCTCCATACCCATATGCGGAATGGTAAAGGATGATAGACATAGAACCAGAGGACTAATATTTGATGATAAGGAAATAGCAATACCACAAAGAAGTGAAGCTTTTAAACTAATTGCATTTATGCAGGATGAGGCTCATAGATTTGCCATAGAATATCATAGAAGCTTAAGACAAAAAAAGGTGGCAAAATCAATACTAGATGAAATAGAAGGAATAGGCCCAGGACGAAAGAAAGCATTGTTTAAGCATTTCAAAGGAATTGATGAGATCAAAAAAGCCAACCTTGAAGAATTGACGGCAGTAAAAGGGATGAATAAAAAAGTTGCCGAAAATATATATAATTTTTTTAATAAATAAGACTTTTCCCATGGGATGTCGTATATTGTTACAGAAGCATAGAAGTAGTTAATTGGAGGTAAACAATATGAATAAAAAGTTATATAAATCAAGAAGGAATAAGACTCTAGCGGGGATATGCGGCGGTTTGGCAGATTATTTTGATATTGATGTCACTATAGTGAGATTGATTTGGGTTGCCTTTTTCTTCTTAAGTGCGGGTATCCCCATTATTTTTGCCTATATTATAGCGGCCTTTATTATACCCGAGGAGCCCATGGATAATAATGATTACAAAAATCCATATGAAAATGTAGATTATAAAGTAGAAAAAAGCGAACAAAATGAACAATAGGTAGGTAGCAATACCTGCCATTTTGTTTTTTTGTGCTATTTTTTCTGTAATCAGAATATAAATTAGGTAAGTTAAAATACAAGAAGTATATTTAATTGATAGAAGCTAGAGACTCCTGAACCCTGAGTTCTGAATCCTGAGTACTATTTTAGGGGGTATGGTTATGAGGGTAAAAAGGGCTGTAACTCTTTTTTTATGCATTATAATACTAATATACATTTTTATGGGACCTTCGATATTTGACAGATATGCTGTGGATTATAGAAAAAGCTATGAGCCAAAGAAGGATGAACCAAAGTGGAAAGGGATAATCAGCTTTTGGGACTATCCAAATTTGGATACAACCAACGGAAGTAGATTAGGCTGGATAGAAAAAAGGATTAGAGAATTTGAGAAGAAGAACCCAGGAGTTTACATAGATTTCAGACCACTGGCTGCGGGGGAAGGCAGGACTACTTTGATGGCTGCTGCAAAAATCGGAGCCTCACCTGATATTGCACCTATAGGCAGCGATTATTTTTTTATGGCATCAGGACTTTTAGAGCCCTTGGAAGAATTTATCACGGATGAAAACTTAAGTGATTTTAATAGGGAAGCTATAGAGTCTGTAAGCTATAAAGATAATATATATGGAATACCTTGGGCTGCTAAAGGTTATACACTATTATTGAATAGACACATATTTGAAGAAAGAGGAGTAGAGCTGCCTAAAGAAGGACAATGGACCTATGAGGAGTTCTTGGTTATTTTAAAGAAACTTACTTATAAAGGAGATAGGAGAGGTGCAGGTAGCATATATGGTATTATTGGATATATTGATCCGGGATGCTATAATATTTCTGGTATATTGATGAGCGATGGAGCTCAATTTATTGATGACAGGGGAGGTTATACATGGAATAACCCTGAAGCATTGAAAGGTTTGCAAAAACTTTATGAATTGAAGCATAAGCACCAAGTCACCCATCCCCAATTCGGCGAAATGAGCAAGAATCAGGTCTTTAGCGCCTTTCTATCGGGAAAGTGCGCAGTTTTGCTTGCGGATGCATGGATGATACCCTACATTAGAAACATGGGGGGCAAATATGGGATAGATTTCGCTGTAGCTTCTTATCCTACAGGAGAGGCTGAAATTCCTGTGTATATGAATGATATTTATTATTCTTATGGAATATTTAAACAAGATAATCCTCTGAAAAGGGAAGTCTGTGCACGATTTATTAATTATATCACTGATAAGGGTTTCACTCAAGACTTAACCAAATTTGGTTATTTTTCACCTAGAAAATCAGGCAGTTTATTATATAATAAAGATGATGATATGTATTTTGTTAATAAAAATATGAATTATACTGATAACTTACCTAGACATAAAAATTGGTGGGAAATAGATGCTGTGATACAATATAATATTAAAGAGGTCCTAGTTTCTAAAAAGTCTCCTGAAAAGGCCTTGGAAGATGCTAAAACCCAATTAGACAAATATTTTCCTGATCAGAATGATTAATACCTGAAATATTGTCAAATAATTATATAGATACATAACAGCATAAGTTGTATAATTAAGTAATAATTCCAATGGGTAATCGGAGGAGATAATATGTCGGAAGAAAAAAATAAAAAGAAGGAAAAACAGCCTGTTATTGAATATAATAATAAGAAGTACCTTAGGATACCTGTGAAAACACATGTTATAATGAAAGAAGATAATATTATTGATGTAGTAAAGAAATATACCCAGGAGATTTTGAAAGAAGAGGATATTGTATTTATAAGCGAAAAGGCAGTAGCCATAACTCAAGGCAGAGCTTTCCCTATGAGTGAAATCAAACCAAGACCTTTAGCCAAATTTTTGTCCAAACATGTAACAAAGACTAAGGCAGGCATAGGTTTAGGCATACCGGAGACTATGGAGATGGCTTTGAGAGAATGTGGAGTGATCAGGATTCTTTTTGCCGCTGTGATTGGATTTTTAGGAAAGCTAGTTGGTAGAAAAGGAGATTTTTATAGAATAGCCGGATACAAGGCTTCCTCTATTGATGGACCCACTCTAAACACTTTGCCCCCATATAACAGATATGTAGTTTTGGGACCAGAGAATCCTGATAAAATCGCAAGGCAAATAAGTGAAGACATAAAAGCTGAGGTTGCTATAGTAGATTTAAATGATTTAGGAGGAAGTATACTGGGCACTTCCAAGAATACCATGGATAGAAAGGGACTTCTTGGTATATTGAAGGATAACCCTCTGGGGCAGTGTTCAGAACAAACCCCCATAGGGATAATAAGAAGTGTAGAAGCTTAATGGGATATATCAGAGGAGGATTATGTTTTGCAGCTTATTGATTTATTTTCCAATGTTAAATTTGATGAACCAATGAAAAATCACACCTCTTTTAAGGTGGGAGGAAATGCAGATATTTTTTTTGAACCTAAAGACATTAAAGAACTTATCGAATTCATCAAATACGTGAAAGAGAATAGCATAGCCTATTATTTGATGGGCAATGGGACTAACATTATAGTATCGGATGAAGGAATACGTGGCGCAGTTATTAAACTTGGAGATAAAATGTCGTCCATAGAGATCGCAGAAGATAGAGTTAGCGCCCAATGTGGAGCCAAGCTCCCTGAAGTAGCAAAGTATGCAGCTAACAATTCACTATCAGGACTTGAATTTGCCAGCGGAATACCTGGTTCCATTGGAGGAGCCGCAGCTATGAATGCGGGAGCATATGGAAATGAGATGAAGGATGTTATAGAGAAGGTAGAGGTACTGGATTCTAATTTTGAATACAGGGTTCTACAGAATAAGGAAATGGAATTTGGATATAGAAAAAGCGTAATTGAAAAACACGGCTATATAGTTTTGGGTTGCACATTTAAACTTAAAAAAGCTAATAAATCAGATATAAAAATTCTTATGGATGAGTGCACAGAAAGACGGCAAAGCAAGCAGCCATTGAACCTTCCAAGTGCAGGTAGTATTTTTAAGAGACCGGAGGGTTATTATACTGGAAAACTTATTGAAGATGCAGGTTTAAAGGGAATGTCAATTGGAGGAGCTCAAATTTCTGAGAAGCATTGTGGTTTTATAGTAAGCAAAGGTGATGC
>JAQUTA010000022.1:0-15986 GCA_028709965.1 Lutispora sp. | reverse complement strand
ATTCCTAGCTTTATGAACATCTATGGGAAAAACTATATTTCTAAGGTGAGTAAAGCTATGGCAAAAGAAATGAGACAGTCAAATACGGACATAATGATAAATGCTATAAAAAAATACAAGGTTGATATTATTACTCACCCAGGTGCAAGGATATCAATGGATACAGGACGGCTGGCCGAGGCAGCAGCAAAGGTTGGTACCGCACTGGAGATAAATTCTAAAAGCAATATAATGACTGTGGATTATTTGAAGGTTGCTGCAGGGCATGGAGCTAGATTTGTGATCAATAGCGATGCACATAAACCTCAGGATGTGGGCAATTTTAGAAATGCTATAGAGCTGGCAGAGTCAGCAGGCTTGACAAATGCCCAAATCATCAATGCTGAAAATTTCTAGACTCTACCTTTAGCACTGAATGAAGTCTCGTTCAAGGAGGAGATATTTTGAAATTTGTGATTATAACCGGTTTGTCAGGAGCGGGTAAAAGCCAAGCTATTAAATTTCTCGAAGATGTGGGTTTTTTTTGCGTAGATAATTTGCCTCCGGCGCTGATCTTGAAATTTGCTGAGATATGCAGTCAAAGCAGAGGCAGCATAGAAAAGATTGCTATAGTTACAGATATCAGGGGAGGCAAATTCTTTGATCAGCTTCAGTCAAGTCTGGATGAGCTGGAAAGAGGCGGCTTTTACTACGATATCTTGTTCTTGGAGGCATCCGATGAGACTTTGATAAAAAGATTTAAAACTAGTCGCAGAATGCACCCGCTGGCAGGTGATGGCAGAATAAATAGAGGCATTAAAGCAGAAAGAACAAAGCTGGAAGAAATAAAAGCAAAGGCTACATACATTATCGACACTACAAATATGAGCACTTCTCAGCTTAAGCAAGAGATAGTACATCTTTTTGTTGAGGGGGGCAAAGTTGAAAAGCTTATTGTAAACATCATCTCATTTGGCTTTAAATATGGAATACCATTGGACGGAGATTTAGTTTTTGATGTAAGATTTTTACCAAATCCATATTACATTGAATCAATGAAAAGATTGAGCGGGAATGATAAAGAGGTTCGGGAGTATGTGATGAAATGGCCAGAAGCTTTAAAATTCATGGATAAACTATTGGATATGGTAGAATTTTTGATACCTTATTATATAAAAGAAGGGAAAAGTCAGTTAGTAGTAGCAATTGGTTGCACTGGAGGAAGACATCGATCTGTTACTATTTCCAATTTGCTGAGTCAAAAACTGAAAGAGAAGGATCATAGGGTTATTGTGGAGCATAGAGATATAGATGAAGAAGGAAACTGATAATAATGGGGGAAGATGATTTTGGAGACTAAAGGGCCAAAAGGTTTGATTAAGAGTAATGGCTGGTCCATTGGAGGACCGAAAATTGTTGCTGTTGGGGGAGGTACTGGTCTCTCAACATTGCTTAGGGGTCTTAAGGCTTATACATCAAATATCACTGCAATAGTGACAGTGGCTGATGATGGAGGAGGCTCCGGAATACTTAGAAATGATTTGGGGATGTTACCTCCTGGAGATATAAGAAACTGCATTTTAGCTCTTGCCAACACAGAGCCTATTATGGAGAGCTTAATGCAGTATAGGTTCAAGGAAGGCAGCTTGCGTGGTCAAAGCTTTGGAAATCTTTTTATTGCTGCTTTAAATGATATATGTGGAAGCTTTGACAACGCAATAAGTGAGATCAGCAACGTTTTGGCAGTTACAGGTAAGGTAGTGCCTGTTACCTTGGAGAATATTACTCTATTTGCCGAGCTAGATGACGGCACTGTAATAAAAGGTGAGTCTCAGATACCTATAAAACAGATCAGCAGCCACAAAAGAATAAAGAGGGTATATCTGGAGCCATCTGATTGCCAAGCTATGCCCGAGGCTTTGGAAGCCATAAGAGAAGCTGACGCTGTTATCATGGGGCCGGGTAGTCTATATACGAGCCTGATACCTAACTTTATGGTGAATGGAGTGTCAAAAGCTCTGCATGAAACAAAGGCAATGAAGATTTATGTTTGCAACATGATGACACAACAGGGAGAGACATTGGGATACAAGCTTTCAGACCATATAAATGCTATAAATGATCATGCAAAACATGGTATAATTGAATATGTAATTGTGAACTCGGGTCAGATACCAGAAGATTTGGCTTTAAGATATATGGATGAATATGCTAAAACAGTTGAAATTGATTGGGAAAATATCGCTACAAGAGGAATAAAACTGATAGAGGGTAATTTTGTAAGCATTGATAAAGGGTATGTAAGACATGATTACAATGCATTGTCTAAATGCATATTTGATTTGATAAACCATTAAAGATAAGGTTATATTTTTATAGTAAAGGGAGAGAGTTACTTTGAGCGAAAGCATTAAAAATGAAATAATATCTTGGATAAAACTGATTGGAACAGCTTTTTTAATTGCATTTGTACTGAAAACCTTTATTTTTCAGATAGCATATGTAAAAGGACCTTCCATGGAGCCGACTTTATATCAGGGACAAATTCTTATAGTATCTAAGTTGAGTTATAGGATAGGAACTCCTAAACGAGAAGATATAGTGGTAATAAATGATAATAATGAGCATAAGGATTTGATAAAAAGGGTCATTGGACTTCCAAAAGAAACAATGGATATTCAGGATGGCTCTGTGTATATAGATGGAAAGTTGTTAGCTGAAGATTATATAAAAGTCCCCACTTATGAGAATGATTTTCAAAAATCTACTGCGCCGGAAGATAAATATTTTGTTCTAGGCGATAATAGAGTAGAAAGCAGAGACAGCAGATCTGATTCTCTTGGCTTTGTAGATAGAAAAAATATAATTGGGAAAGCGGTATTTAGACTTTGGCCTTTAAAAAAATTCGGCACAATCAAGTAAAGGTGGTGCTTTTATGTCTTTTTCCTCTAAGGTAAAAAATGAAATTGCAAAAATCAGTGATGAAAAACTATGCTGTCAAATTGCAGAACTATCGGCCTTGATAAAAATGAATGGAACTATACAAATTTTGGGCAGAAACAGAATAGGTGTTAAGCTCACCACTGAAAATGCTGCAATAGCAAGAAGAATATTTTCATTGATAAAAAGCAACTTTGATATACAGACAAGAGTGACTATGACCAGAAATAAACAGCTCAAGAAAAATTACAGCTATACTCTCTTGGTGGATTCATACACAGCATCGGAAAATATTTTAAAGAAGCTTGGAATAATGAATGAAACCATGGGAGGCTATAAAATAAATTATAAGATACCAACTAGCATTATAAAAAATGAATGCTGTAAGAAAGCCTATCTAAGAGGTATATTTCTTGGGGGTGGCTCTATAAGCGACCCGGAAAAGACCTATCACTTGGAATTGGTAACAAATAATGAAACCTATGCCGAGGATATAAAAAATCTTGTGAACAGTTTTGGATTAAATTCAAAAATAGTTAACAGAAAAAGTAACTTTGTAGTCTATCTAAAAGAGGGCGATAATATAGTTGATTTTTTAAATATAGTAGGTGCTCATAGTGCATTATTTGATTTAGAGAATGTTAGAATATATAAAGAGATGAGAAATAATGTAAATAGAATAGTCAATTGTGAAACCGCAAATCTCACAAAAACAGTGAATGCAGCCATGCGCCAGATAAATAATATAAAATATATAAAAGAGAACATGGGACTTAATAAGCTGCCTAAAAACCTAAGAGAGATGGCGGAGGTAAGGCTTCTCAATCAGGACGCAAGCCTGAAAGAATTGGGAGAGATGATGATTCCAACTGTGGGTAAATCAGGAGTCAATCATAGATTGCGAAAACTGGATGAGTTGGCAGAACGATTAAAGGAAAGAAAGCAATAGGAGGTTATCTATTGATGGGGATAAACGTAAGGTATTCAGAGAATTTTATCAAGAATGAAATCTTGGATTCTTATGCTGATAGAATAGATGCAATCCATAGACTTCTCCATAGTAGGGATGAATATAACAAAATGCCTTTGGGTTGGATAGACTTGCCTATAAAGCGGGATGTGCATGAGATAGAACGTATAAAAAGTATAGCCAAAAGGATTCAAGATAATTCCCAGATGTTCGTATCTATTGGCATTGGAGGCTCCTACCTTGGTAGCAGAGCAGTTGTAGAGTTGTTGTCAGCCAATACTACTAAGGTACTGTTTGCCGGAAATAATGTGAGCGGGACATATCTTCAATATGTAATAGATAAAATCGGAGACAAGGATTTCAGCCTCTGTGTTATTTCAAAATCAGGTACTACCTTGGAGACAGCTGTAACTTTTAGGATTTTCAAAGAGCTTTTGGAAAAAAAGTATGGTAAAGCAGAAGCAAGAAGCAGAATAATAGCTGTTACGGATAAAACTAAGGGTGCTTTGAGAAAAATTGCTGAAAAAGAAGGATATGAAAGCTTTGAAATTCCCAGCAATATTGGTGGAAGATATTCTGTTTTGACACCTGCAGCTTTGATAACCATGGCTGTTGCAGGGATAGATATTGAGCTTATATTAAAAGGAGCGGAAGAGGCTTATAGAACATATGACAACCCAAAGCTTTCAGATAACAATTGCTATAAATATTCTGTGTTGAGAAATATACTATATGAAATGGGAAAAGAGATAGAGATACTGGTAAATTATGAACCCTCTATGGAGTATTTCGGCAAATGGTGGCAGCAGCTTTTTGGAGAAAGCGAAGGCAAGGCTGGAAAAGGTATATTCCCCACCACACTGCAATTTTCTACAGATTTGCATTCCATGGGGCAGTATCTTCAAGAAGGAAAGAAAAATATATTTGAAACCATAATTAATATAAAAACTCCACCTTCTGACGCAATAATACCTTTTGATGCAGAAGATATGGATGGACTAAATTATTTGAACGGCAAAACCTTGAATTACATCAATAGTGCAGCCTATGAAGGAGCTATGAAGGCTCATGAAGAAGGTGGAGTCCCTGTAATTTCTTTGGATGTGCCTGCTTTAAACGAAAAAAGCTTTGGACATATGGTATACTTTATGCAAAAAGCTTGTGCCGTAAGCGGATATTTATTGGGTATAAACCCTTTTGATCAACCCGGTGTAGAGATGTATAAGAAGAATATATATAAATTATTAGGCAAATGAGAAATGAGAAAGACATGAAAGGATGAGATGTTATGAGGGATTTTGTTCACCTTCATGTTCACACTGAATACAGCCTTTTAGACGGTGCCTGCAGATTGGACAAGATAATGGAAAAGGCTAAGGAATTGGGAATGTCATCCATTGCCATTACAGATCACGGGGTCATGTATGGAGTAGTGGATTTTTATAAGCAAGCCAAAAAGCATGGCATAAAGCCAATAATAGGCTGCGAGGTATATGTAGCAACAAGAGGTATGGAAGACAGAGACCCTAAGCAAGATAGCAATCAGTATCATCTGGTGCTTTTGGCTAAAGATGAGACAGGCTATAAAAACATTACTAATATTGTTTCACTAGGCTTTGTCAAAGGCTTTTATTATAAGCCAAGGGTGGACATGAAGGTTTTGAGACAGTACTCAGAAGGAATAATTGCTATGAGTGCCTGTTTGGCAGGCTCAATACAGCAATTTATATTAAAAGGAAATTACCAAAGGGCAAAAGAAGAGGCCCTTACCTATCTGGATATTTTTGGCGAAGGAAATTTCTATTTGGAACTTCAGGATCATGGAATACGGGAACAGGCTTTGGTTAATCAGGAATTGGTAAGGATGTCCCGAGAAACCGGTATACCTTTGGTAGCCACCAATGATGTTCACTATATAAACCGGGAGGATGTCAAAGCTCATGATGTGCTGTTGTGTGTGCAAACGGGCAAAACTATAGATGATGAGAACCGGATGAAATTTCAAACCGATGAGTTTTATATAAAATCCCCTGAAGAAATGTATGAACTATTCAAATATGCACCGGAAGCTATAGATAATTCGGTGGATATCGCAAATAGGTGTAACATGGATTTTATCTTTGGACAAATCCACTTGCCTAAGTTTGATGTGCCTCTAGGCTATACCTCCGATTCCTATCTTAGACATATATGTGAAACAGGAATGAGAAAAAGGTATGAAGTAATAACTGATGAACTTAAGGAAAGAATGGATTATGAACTTAGTGTCATAGAAAAAATGGGCTATGGAGATTATTTCCTTATTGTATGGGATTATGTAAGGTTTGCCAAAGAAAAAGGCATAATGGTAGGTCCGGGAAGAGGCTCAGGAGCGGGAAGCATAGTGGCCTATGCCATAGAAATTACGGATATTGATCCTATCAGATATAATCTTATATTTGAGAGGTTCCTGAATCCTGAAAGAGTAAGCATGCCCGACTTTGACGTGGATTTCTGCTATGAAAGAAGGCAGGAAGTTATCGACTATGTAATAGATAAGTATGGCGAGGATAGAGTGGCACAAATAATAACTTTTGGTACCATGGCAGCCCGAGCAGCCATAAGGGATGTAGGAAGGGCATTGAACATGCCCTACGCCCAAGTAGATAGTGTCGCCAAAAAAATTCCCATGGAATTGGGCATGACCATAGATAAAGCTTTAAACGTTAATATAGAACTTAGAAGCCTTTACGAAGAAGATGAAGATATCAAGCAACTCATAGATATGTCCAAAGCTTTGGAGGGTATGCCAAGGCATGCTTCTACACATGCCGCAGGAGTGGTTATTGCCAAGGAGGCTGTCACAAATTATGTACCTCTCCAAATGAATGAGGATGTAATAACTACTCAATTCCCCATGACTACTTTGGAGGAATTAGGTTTGCTGAAGATGGATTTTTTAGGTCTTCGCACCTTGACGGTAATAAGAGATACATTGGACATAATAAGAAAGCAAGGACTTTCTGTACCTGATCTATCTAGAATTGATTATAATGACAGCAAGGTATACGCTATGATATGTGAAGGAGAAACTTACGGAGTATTTCAGTTGGAAAGCGGTGGTATGACCCAGTTTATGAAGGAGCTTAAACCAAATTGCCTAGAGGATATAATAGCAGGAGTTTCTCTATATAGACCAGGACCTATGGATCAGATTCCACGATATATAAAAAATAAGCACAATCCGGAATTGGTGAAATATCTGCATCCAAAGCTGGAGTCCATATTAAGCGTTACCTATGGTTGCACCGTATATCAAGAACAGGTAATGCAAGTATTCAGAGAACTTGGCGGATATTCTATGGGTAGATCCGATCTTGTACGAAGAGCCATGTCAAAGAAAAAAGCTGATGTAATGGCTATGGAGAAAGTAAATTTTATTAACGGTATATGTGATGAAAATGGTAATATTACAGTACTTGGATGCATCAGAAACGGCATAGATAAGGATGCTGCTGAGAAAATATTTGACGAGATGGCTGAATTTGCTAAGTATGGATTTAACAAGTCTCATGCTGCTGCTTATGCTGTTATAGCATATCAAACCGGATGGCTTAAATATCACTACCCGGTGCAATTTACTGCAGCACTTATAACCAGCGTCATGGGAAACAGCAGCAAGGTTGCAGAATACATTCTAAACAGCAAAAAGATGGGAATAGAAGTTCTGCCTCCTGATGTAAATGAAAGTGATGTCAGCTTTACAGTAAAAGATAATAAAATCAGATTTGGCTTGGCAGCAGTAAAAAATGTAGGAATCAATGCAATCAACTCTATAATCGAAAATAGAGAAGCAAAAGGTGCTTATGAAAGCCTCCATGATTTTGTGAATAAAGTAGATTTAGGTGCGGTGAATAAGCGTGCCGTAGAGAGCCTTATTAAATGTGGAGCCTTTGACAGTCTGAATGTATACAGAAGTAAACTTATAGCAGTTTATGAAAGGCTTATAGACTGCACTCATGATCAGAGAAAGACCAATGTGAAAGGTCAAATATCACTATTTGACGATGGAGCCTGTGAGTTATCTATAGATGAGGACATATATCCGGCACTAGATGAGTACCCACAAAATATTATGCTGACCATGGAGAAAGAAATGCTGGGACTTTATATCAGTGGACATCCACTTTTGGAATATAAAGAAGAACTGGACTACAAAACAAGCATTAACACTGCTGAATTGATAAAAGAGCCTGTTGAGGATATGGATCTTGACGAGGACACTTTTCAACTTGATGGCAAAAGAGTCATAATGGGAGGCATATTAGAATCAATAAAAACAAAAACTACAAAAAATAACAGTATGATGGCTTTTGCACAACTTGAGGATTTATATGGTACAATAGAAATAATTATTTTTCCTAGGCCATATGAAGCCTATAAGGAACTGCTTAAACCTGATAATATAATCTTAGTAGAAGGCAAGATAAGTATAAAAGAAGAGGAGAATGCAAAAATAATCTGTGAGAAAATTCATTCTCTAAAAAAAGACGATGAAAATTCACTAAAGCAAAATAAAAAAGCAAGCAAGCTTTACATTAAAATTAATTCTGAGAAAAACCCGGGAGCTCTGAGTATGGTAAAAAAGATATTGGAAAGAAGCAAAGGAGATCAGCCTGTTTATGTTGTTGACGAATCAAAAAGAAATAATGGAAGCTCATGCGTTATGCAAGCACATCGCAGCATATGGGTCACAATTAATGATGCTTTGTTGGATGAATTAAAAAAAACCTGCGGCGATCAATGTGTTGCCTTGAAATAATTCTATAATTACATTAAACTTAGAATTAAGGAATAGTTCGTGAACTAAAGGAGGCATCATGTATGTGGACAGTTATATATATTGCTAAAAACAAGAAATCAGCTGAGAAGACAGAACAACTCCTGACACAGGAAGGCATGTTGGTCAAGCTTCAGCCTGTAGGTAAAGGGACACAACAGGAAGATGGGTATTTCGAAGTTTTGGTGCCGGAAGGCGAAGCTGAAGAAGCACAAAACATAATATATGAATCCGGTTATTGAACAAAAACACATAGGTGTTTTTGTTTTTTACATAAAAATATTGAGAGTAATAAAAATTTTTGAGGGGGAGACTCGATGAAGAATATTGCCGTATTGACCAGCGGAGGAGACTCACCAGGAATGAATGCCGCAATAAGAGCAGTTGTGAGAACATCCATATATAATGGACTGAAAGTTCATGGTGTAAGAAAGGGATTCAATGGGCTTATCCATGGAGACGTAATAGAAATGGATCTTTCTTCCGTGGCAGATATCATTCAAAGAGGAGGAACCATACTCAGAACTGCAAGATGTGAAGAGTTTGAAACAGTAGAGGGAATAAAAAAAGCAATCAATATTGCTGATGTATTTGATTTTGATGGCATTGTTGTAATTGGTGGGGATGGATCCTTTAGGGGAGCAAATGAACTGTCCAAGAGAGGCATAGCCTGTGTAGGTGTGCCCGGAACCATAGATAATGACCTTGCTTATACGGATTATACAATAGGCTTTGATACAGCGGTGAACACGGTTTTGGATTCGATTAACAAAATCAGAGACACCACAACTTCCCATGAAAGGATCAGTATAATTGAAGTTATGGGAAGAAACTCAGGTGATATTGCTCTATATTCCGGTTTGGCTGGCGGTGCTGAAAGCATAATCGTTCCGGAGGTGGAATATTCCTGTGATGATGTATGCAAAAGGCTTTTGCAGGGCAAGAATCGCGGTAAACTTCACAGCATTATACTATTGGCTGAAGGAGTAGGAAAAGCCACAAAATTAGCTGATGAAATTCACAAAAAAATTGATATGGAAGTAAGAGTAACCATACTAGGTTACCTTCAAAGAGGTGGAAGCCCTTCAGCTTTTGATAGGATATTGGCAAGCAGACTTGGTGCTAGAGCTGTAGAAGCACTGCTTCAGGGTGAATCAGGCAGAGTAGTGGGCATCAGGGATAATAAAATTATAAATGAAGATATTGATAAAGCCTTAGAAATGAAAAAGATGTTTAATACAGACATGTATGAACTGGCCAAAATATTATCAATATAGCGGGGTGAGAATATGAGAAAAACTAAAATTGTGTGTACCATAGGACCAGCCAGTGAGAGTGTTGAAATGTTGGAAAAGCTAATTAAAGCAGGTATGAATGTGGCTCGATTGAACTTTTCCCATGGAACTCACGAAGAGCATAAATTAAGAATAGACAATATTAAAAAAATCAGGCAGCAGCTAAATAAGCCGGTTGCCATTATGCTGGATACAAAGGGACCGGAAGTGAGATTGGGCAAGTTTAAAACTAGTTCCGAGGAACTGGTGGTAGGACAAAGCTTTACCCTCACAACAAGGGATATTGAGGGTGATAACAGCATCGTAAGCATAAGCTATAAGTCTTTGCCTGAAGAAGTAGGTAAAGGAACAAGAATACTTATAGCAGACGGCTTGATTGAACTGATAGTTTTAGATAAGAATGATACTGATGTATTCTGTCAGGTAGTAAATGGAGGAACCGTAAGCGATAGAAAAAATGTGAATATTCCTGGTGCTACTTCAAAGCTTCCGGCAGTAACTGATAGGGATATTGCAGATATTAATTTTGGTATAAACAATGGCATTGATTTTATAGCTGCTTCCTTCATTAGAAAAGCTTCCGATATCTTTGAAATAAGAAGGATTCTAGATCAAAGGCGAGCAGATCATGTGCAAATAATTGCTAAAATCGAAAATCAGCAAGGCGTTGATAACTGTGATGAAATCCTCAGAGTTTCTGATGGTTTGATGGTAGCGAGAGGAGATTTGGGGGTAGAAATTCCTACTGAAGATATACCTCTTGTGCAGAAACATCTTATAGCAAAAGCTAATGCTTTGGGAAAACCGGTTATCACAGCAACCCAAATGATGGAATCAATGATTAGAAATCCAAGACCCACAAGAGCAGAAGTAACAGACATAGCCAATGCAATATTTGATGGGACTGATGCTGTTATGCTATCAGGAGAAACTGCAGTTGGGAAATATCCCTTTGAAACCGTATCTACCATGGCAACTATAGCCGAGAGAACAGAAACAGCTCTAGACTATAGAAAGAAACTAATAAAAAGTGATGGATATGAAAATATAAATGTAACCAATGCCATAAGCTTTGCAAGCTGTGCCGCAGCCATGGATTTGGGAGCTTCTGCAATAATTACTCCGACCCAATCTGGATCTACTGCCAGAATGGTTTCAAGATACAGACCCAAGGCACCTATAGTTGCTGCTACTCCGGATGAAAAAGTAGCGAGGAAATTGAGCCTGAGCTTTGGTGTGAATTCTGTAACTGTACTCCCCACCGAAAGTACTGATGAAATGATAAAACATTCTGTGGATAGGGCATTAGAAGCAGAATTAATCAAAAATGGGGACTTAGTTGTTATTACTGCAGGAATACCTGTAGGGGTGGCAGGAACCACTAACCTTATAAAGGTTCATGTAGTTGGCGAGGTTATTGCCCGGGGAATGGGAATAGGCAGCAAGGCAGTAACAGGTAAGGTGTGCATAATAAGGAATGCGGAGAAAGAAATTGATACAATACAAGAAGGTGACATATTAGTGGCGGAGGCAACAGACTTGGATATGATACCACTTATGATGAAGGCCGCTGCCTTTATAGTAGAGGAAGGCGGATTAACCTCACATGCAGCTATCGTTGGACTGGAACTTGGAAAACCTGTAGTAGTTGGAGTTGAAAAAGCCACAGATAATTTTATAAATGGACAGATAGTAACAGTTGATAGCAGCAGAGGCCTTATCTATAAAGGAAGGGCTAGGGTATTGTAGGGGCAGGTGAAAATATAATGCATGAAACAACCTTTAGAGTCAGATATGGTGAAACAGATCAAATGGGTATAGTATATCATCCTAATTATTATGCCTATTTTGAAATAGGAAGAACAGAGTTTTTGAGAGAAATGGGAGGAATGTCCTACAAGGATATAGAGGAAGCAGGAGTCATGCTCCCCATAGTTGAAACCCACTGTAAATATCGGATACCGGCCAAGTATGATGACGAACTAATTGTAAAAACTATGGTCAAAGATATGACTGTTGCAAGGATTTCATTTTATTATCAATTGGTGAGAGCCGAAGACGGCAAACTCTTGGTAGAAGGTGAGACAGTAAGCGCATTTACAAATATAGAAGGGAAGCCCATCAATCTAAAGAAAGCAAGCCCTATGATTTATGATAAACTGTATTCTTTTAAAAATGAGGGGGTTTAGTAAGATGCAATATAACTTACTTGGCAAAACAGGAATGAATGTTTCAAGAATAGGCTTTGGAGGTATACCAATCCAACACGTGGGTGAAGATGAAGTAAATAAAATTATTTCTAAATGTATTGAGACTGGCATTAATTTCTTTGATACTGCAAGAGGTTATACTGTGAGTGAGGAGCTTTTGGGGAAAGCTTTTCAAGGCAAGAGAGAAAAAATATATATAGCTACTAAAACTATGGTTCGAGATAGAGATGGTATGATGTCTGAAGTAGAAATATCATTGAAGAATCTCAAAACAGATTACATAGATTTATACCAGCTGCACAATGTAGGCTCATCAGAGGAATATGATAAAGCAATGAATAAGGGAGGAGCATATGAAGCTTTGTTGAAGCTTCAGTCAGAAGGTGTTGTAAAGCATATAGGCATAACTAGTCACAAAATCCCTATAATGGAGAAAGCCCTGGAGACAGACGCTTTTGCTACTATTCAATTTCCGTTTAGCGTAGTGGAAAGACAAGTAGAGGAATTATTCAAGAAGGCTTACGAGAAGAATATGGGAACTATCGCAATGAAGCCAATGGCTGGGGGAGCTTTGAGAGACGGACGAGAAGCTCTTAAGTACATATTGGAAAATAAGCATTTGAGTGTTGCAATACCAGGCATGGATTCCTTAGCTCAGGTGCTTGAAAATTCTGGGGCTGCAGATGGAATACCATTGACCAATGAAGAAAGGGAAGCAATTGTTAAGGTTGCAAAAGAATTGGGAAACACTTTCTGCAGAAGATGCGGATATTGTATGCCTTGCCCTGAAGGCATAGATATTCCCACCATGTTTATAATGGAAGGTTACTATACTAGGTATGACCTTAAAGATTGGGCTGAAACCAGGTATAAGAATTTCAATATAAAAGCAGATGCTTGTAAAAAATGCGGCATATGTGAAAGTAAATGTCCCTATGAGCTACCCATAAGGGATATGTTGGTAAAAGTAACAGATGTGTTTAAATAAGAAAATTAAGGCAATAATCAAAATGTAACTGATTCTATTTCTTCGCACCGCTATGGTGCATTTTTTTTGATGTATTGAGAACAATAAAGAAAAATGCTGAGAGGTGAATCTCTTGAATAGCAAGGAAATATCTCAAATACTCATTTCCGACGACCACGAAAGAGAACAGAAAATTCATGATCTAATAAAAGATAGACGATCTTTGAATATAAATATAGAATTAAGCAAGACCCTTACAACTGCCCAAAAAGCAGCAGACAAGATGGCTGAATTTGCAGGAAGCTGGAAATTCATTATGTTTTTTATGGCAGTCGTATTGGTCTGGGGAATAGTAAACACCAGATTGATTTTGACAAATCCCTTTGATCCCTATCCCTATGTTTTTCTAAATCTCATCCTTGCTTGTATTTCTTCAATACAGGCACCCGTTATCATGATGAGTCAAAACCGGGAAGCTCAAAAAGACAGACTGAGAGCTGAAAATGAATATTTGATAAATATGAAATCAGAAATAATACTTGAAGATTTGCATATGAAAATAGATAATATAATAAATCGACAGCATTTATTGGAAGGTGAAATAGAAAATCTGATGAGACTTGTAGAAGGTCTAAGAAAAGAAATTGTATTAGGGAGAGATAAAGATGGAGCAAAAACCACCGGTAGAGAAGAACCGGATTTACATAATTAATATAACAGGTCAAACCCACGAAGGCATGGGAGTGGGTAAAATTGAAGGATATACAGTTTTTGTAGAAGGCGCTATTTCTGGAGAAAAGGTCAGAATAAAAATCGTAAAAGTACTAAAGAATTATTCTTATGGCAAACTATTGGAGTTGATAGAGGCATCACCATTTAGGGTTGAACCTCCTTGCCCTATAGTCAAGAGATGCGGGGGATGTCAGATACAGCATATGAGCTATGAAGGGCAGCTGAACTATAAAACCAGGGTTGTGAAAGACGCAATTGAGCGTATTGGAGGACTTAAGGATATAGTGGTTCATGATACTTGTGGCATGGAGGATCCATGGTATTACAGAAACAAGGCTCAGTTCCCCGTGGGAATAAAGGACGGTCAAATACATATTGGCTTTTATGCCAGCAGAAGCCATGAAATAATCGATACAGATGTATGCATGATACAAGATAAAATAAATGATGAAGTACTGGAATTGGTCAGAGATTTCATCAAGAAATATAACATAAACATATATGATGAAAATACCGGTAAAGGCTTGATAAGGCATGTTATGACGAGAAAAGGCTTCAAAACCGGAGAAGTCATGGTATGCATAGTTATTAACGGTGATGATATGCCTCATAGAAATGTATTAGTAGAGACACTAAAGCAAAATATTATCGGCTTAAAAACAGTAGTTTTGAATATAAATAAAAAGAATACAAATGTAATAATGGGAGAACAGAACGAAGTCATATATGGAGAAGGCTTTATATATGACTATATAGGAGAATTTAAATTCAAAATATCACCACATTCCTTTTTCCAAGTCAATCCTGTGCAAACAGAGGTTTTATACAATAGAGCTTTGGAGCATGCTGGGCTAACAGGGAAGGAAATAGTCATAGATGCATACTGTGGTATAGGCACTATATCCTTATTCCTAAGCAAAAAAGCCAAAAAAGTGTACGGAGTAGAAATAGTAGGACAGGCTATTGAGGATGCCAAAGCAAATGCAAAAATTAATGGAGTAGAAAACACTGAATTTATTCTTGGGGAATCAGAAACAGTTATACCCAAGCTTTATCAAGAAGGAGTCAAGGCAGATGTGGTTGTAGTTGATCCACCACGAAAAGGCTGCGATGAAAAGCTGCTGAAGATTATATGCAAGATGGCACCAGAGCGAGTGGTATATGTGAGCTGCAATCCATCTACACTGGCAAGGGATTTAAAGTATTTGTCGGAGCGTGGCTATGAAGTGAAAGAGGTACAACCCGTTGATCAGTTTCCTCAGACAGTGCACGTTGAGAGTATAATTCTGATGACGTATTGTGGTTCAGAAGGCAAAAAGTAGAAGTTGACCACAACATATAGTGGTTTGAGGGTGATTTTGGAGCAAAAAACGAGACTAAAAACACCGTTTTTTGACCCCTATTTTTAGGGTGATTTATAGATGACATAGGGTAAATTGAGTTGTGACACCCTAAAGGTGGAAAAATTGATGGCTCAGAAAGAGGGAGAAATAATCCTCAGGGTTGATAAGAATTTTATATAATCTAATCTAATGTAGTGGTAGTTGTTTTGAAACAGCTGCCACTATAGTTTTTTATTCTTTTTGAAATTTTATTTCAAACTATTTTAGAACCTACAATAATTATTTTTCAAAAAACGTTTGTATTGAAAGCACCCTTTTATAGTACTATTATCGTAAGCAGGTGTTTTTAGATGTTTCAATTCAGTTATTAAAAAACACTTGAATAAATGCTCATATAACTATTGACATATGAGAAAAATAATAATATAATAAATACACAACGTATGAATGCTTGTTCAAGTATTCATACGAAATGTTTAAAAAAGAGGTGATAATATGACTGAAAAATTTAATTTAATTGAAAGATGTGACTGCAATGTAATTCATGAGGATATTGTAAATCAAGTTAGAGATAAAATGCCTCAAGAAGAAAGCCTTTACGATCTAGCAGAATTATTTAAAGTATTTGGAGATTCAACACGAATCAGGATACTATGGGCTTTACATGAAGCTGAAATGTGTGTTTGTGATATCGCTGTATTACTTAACATGACACAATCAGCAATTTCCCA
>JAQUTA010000021.1:7281-24663 GCA_028709965.1 Lutispora sp. | reverse complement strand
GTTGTTGGAGTTCTGAAAGTCAAGTATTTAAAAGTTAAATCTAATCTCTTTGTTCCAACGTTCCATGAATTCAATACTTTGGAACAAAACTTGGAACATCAGGAGATGCTTATTTTTCTAATCTCTCAAGCATTTGTTCCAATGTTCCATATATTATAATATTTATTAATATAATAATAATAATATATATATATATTTTATTGCCTACTCATTTTATTTATATTATATATAATTGTGTAAATAGCTTATCAACTTGTTTCTATGGAACATTGGAACATTTTCAGTAGATACCTTTATTGTCAATAGTTCTACATGTTCCATGAAATGTTCCAGCAGTAAATCAAGAGATTAAAAATAAAGTCTTGGAACACATGAAAAAAATATCTTGATAGCACATTATGTACTTATATGTTGATAATGATTATCATTGTTATTTATATGCTTTTATGGTATAATTTAATTGTAGGATTATTTAGATGATGCATTTATTTACTAAAAAATGACTCAAGCTTTTGATACGCTCGAGTCATTATATATAATCCTTTTAGTTTATATTTATCTTTGATTTGGTATTAGAATAAGCCAGCCTTTTTTTGGTATATACCCATGTTAATTATATTTTTATTATATAAAATTTCATACGGTTCAGTAATTTTATTTGAATCTATTAAATCTTCAATGAAACCTAGCCCTAGTTTCTTGATTTTTAATAGATTCACTCTGTAATACCATCCTTTAACTTCTGTTTGATTAAATTTCTTCTTTTCTGAATCAGCCCCAGATATATATCCCGCGTTTACTAGGTTTTTCCTAAACTCTCCATCATTCAACAGTACAATACCTGATTTACTATCAGCTGTGAAGTTAGCTATAACTGTGCGTAATTTTTGCGGTGATATCCATAAGCATCTATCGAATACAGTGTAAGCATTACTTGCATCGCCAACAACTTTATCAACGTAATTATTATCCAGCGCCTTTTGATATTGCAGGAGCATTGTCTGATAATCATCGTTGGCTTTGCTATCGTCACCAATTTTCAAAACATTTTCAGTAAAGTTGTTTATTATATATTCAAAGCCTTCTTCAATATCAATATCTTTTTCATATCCTAGTTTCTTTATTGATTTGTTTATTATTATTAGACCTTGAATAACATTGATGGCATTGTTTAATACTCTATCAATAAAACCTATTTTACTAAGCCCTCTACTTCTTATTTTAGCCTCAATATCTTTGCGTTCATTAATTATCTCTTCATCTGAAAGATTCATTATATCTATTAGCATTTGTTTACCCAAACCCTTTAAAGCTAGCTGGTTATCACATAAGAGTATAAAATTTTCTCTACATATAGGGTTTGAGTTTCTTTTATCAGCAGTCATAAAAATAATATTGAATCTCTCATAGAGAGCACTTTCCTCACCAATTCCCTCTTCACCTGTTGTGATTAGGGGATTATTATGATCGTACTCGTTTAGCTGCTGATCTTTTGTTCCTCTTTGGCTTCTTGACCTATCGTAGCTATTTCTGAATATTTCAGACCATTTATTTCTATCGTATTCTGACATTTTTCCAAGCTTTAGCTCCTGAAGGATTATTCCTCCGATATTATTTGATGATACATTCTTAAGAAATGTAAAATTAGACTGACCACTTAGGTTGTATTCCCCTCTGGTATTATTATTTGTAATTGCTGCTATTATTTTTACCGATGTTTCCGTCTTTCCAGCACCTTTGGTTCCATTCAAGCTGAATAAATGGTTTTTTATACCCAGTTCCTTATACCTTGCATTCATGAGTTTGCACCCAACTTCCCCAAGGATATTGTAAACGACTTCTTTTACATTAAAGTTAAGTAGGGCTTCTCCTACCTTGTTTATAGTTTCTATATCCGGTATTTTAATATCTTCTATATCATTATACATTGTATTATTTGAACTAAATATTGTCATATCCCATGCTTCATCTTTTCTTAGTGCGCCATCGGGTGTTACTGTAACCCATTCTCCATGATGTTTATACATTCCATTCGCAGAATACAAATAATTCTTTTCGAACATCTTATATTTCAAAATGAAATCCTTTAAATTGAACAGATCATCTTTTGAGCCTAGAAAAGTACAATCCATAACAGAAAAAGTCCTATTAAAAGCATCCGGACTACCAAACATCTCGTGAATGCAAGCTATTCGTGTATGGCTCTTTGTATCAGAGTAACTGGCCCCTTGAATTGTCAGTTTTATCATATCAGCTTGACTGCTGTCAATAGACACTATGTTTACAGCATCAACTATTTTGAAATTCGTAATTTTTTTATTGTTTAAGTATAAACTATTATCATGCTCATGAATTACATACTGATTCTTGTAGTCAATGCTTCTATCAATTATTTCTAGAAGCCTTGTTTTAATTTGCTGCTTATTTAGACCAATGTTCTTCCATTTATTGATGAGATCGGTTATATCGGACTTCTCAGGCATAATGTTTATCTCATAGAATTTTTTGTTCATGAGTTTTAAACCTATAGTGCAATAATTTTCTTCGATACCGTCTGTTCTTTCTTCAGTATACTTACCGTAAAACAGTGCTTCATATAAAATTTTCTCATATTTTAAACCTTCTGCATCAAAATCTGAGGCTATAATTATATTGCATCCTCGAAAGTTGTTGTTAAATTTTTTGCACCAATTTGATCCTGAACCAGTCATTAGTGAGCATGCTGTAAAACCATATTCATTTAACGTATCAACATCCTTTTCACCTTCCACAAACCATATCCAAGTACTCAGCCGCTTTTTCTCATCTTTAATTATTGTATAAATATCTTCAGCTTTATATATTAGATTTTTTTTATCTTCAGGCAAGACAGCTTCAGCAATTTTCCCGTCAATAACATTATAAAATCTGAAAGTTTTGCGTTTTAGAGGCTTCTGATGAGAAGCCTCTGTGTGAAGAATATATTCATTTCCTTTCCTTGTATATAAAGTACATTTTCTTTCAGAACCAATCATTCTTTCGTATCTTACCTTTACTGCAAGCGGTTCATTTGTAAATCCATCTTTATATAAATATATATCTTTAAGTGATAGTTGGATTGGCGAATATTGAATATCAGCCATTGAATGGTTGCGTGTATATAGCGAACCATATATAGTTTCCTTACCTTTAGATTTAATTTGATCAATAAACTTATTCTTTAAATCTTTTATTGTTCCATTCTGCAAATCTATTTTTACATCAAGTTTAAAGTCAGCTATGATGCCATTAATAATATCCATAATTTCTTCACTTTCCCAAATAGTTTTTGCATATTCGGTATTCTCTGTTTTTAAGGCAGTATATAATTGAACTGCGTCTAAATGTAAGTCACAGGCAAAGCAGTGTACCGACTGGTCTTCATTTAAAATCATCGAAGGACTGTTATCATCATGGAATGGACAGTTGATCATTTTTTTGCTATAGCCGATCCCATTCTGCTTATTAAAATAGTTGAAAATAGTACTTAAACTAAGTTCTGAATTTTTTAGTTGGTTTAGAACCCTACTTTTATCCATGTTAACACTCCTTGTTACAATCCTTCAGGATTTTGTATATTTTTTTATACATTTCTTCACAAGCATCAGCTCGCATCTCAATGGCAATCACTTGCTGCTCAATTGTCCTATACAGAAGGTCTCTTCTTCTACTTATATATTTATCATATAAAATTGAAATTTCCTGAATCGCCTTTTTGGGAATAATACCTCTTTCAATAGCTAATTCTATTAAGTATATATCTTCACTTCTTGACACTTTTTCTAAAGTTAAATAACCAGAAAATTTTCCGGTGATACTCTTATTATTGATCATCATTGAATAACACACAGTAAATCACTCCCCTTATATATTTTTTAATATGTTTCTAATTTTAGTGTATAGATGATCCGGACATGTCTTATGTCCGTTTTCAATTAGCGAAAGCTTTGTAGGACTTATCTCCAGCTTCCTAGACAACTCTAACGCTGTCATTTTTGATTTGGTTCGTCGAATTTTTATTTCAAGACCTCTCTCCATAAAATTCACCTCTCACAAAATAAAAATAGTAATAGAAACGTTTCTACTACTATTGTAAAAATAATTATTATTTCAATCTAGGGGAAAAAGGAGGATTAATTTACCCAGTACATTGTACCATATTATGGTATAATGTACTGGGTAAACGTCTCTTCAACTATATGAATTAATGGCTTAATAGTTAATTACCTTTTTTATTCTTACCTAAAATTTTGGTCTAAGTATTCTTCTCTTTTATAATAAGAAGAATACTTAGGCACTGCTTTTTCTAAATCGCTAAATCCAGCTAATTCTGCTAAATTATAAATTTGGTCTCTAAGTTCTTTATCATCTGAAATTGTAAAAGACTTATCATCATTTATAAGCTCAAAATAAATCTTTTTAGGACTCTTCTTTTCATTATATCTCTTATCAATATACCACTTCGCCTGTCTTTCATAGGTATCTAGCTTCATTGAATAATAACCTATATCTTTAATTAGCTCTTCATCAAGTTTTTCAGTATAGTTAACTATACTATTTGCATTCTTTATTAAATAGGCTTTATCGATGAAAGGATTAAAAACAAATGAATAAACTGAGTTCTTTTTAAACCCTTCCTCATAAGCTTCTAAGCTAAAGGCTACACCATCCTTTATCATTTCCTTATTAATATCAAGTCCCAATTCTTCTAGTTTTTTCTTAAGGTACTCATTCTCTTTAATTAATTTGATATTATAGACGTCATATGTATAGTTGATTCTTGGTTCATCAATTTTAATTTCAGCATTATCATATAATGAATTAATCATACTAACAATTAAATCATAGGTAGGAATTCCATACTCCTTTATTGGGAAGTATATTTTTATTACTTTAAAACAGTATTCAAGTATTATACTTAAAAAACCAGCTCTTAGACTGCTAACAAATTGTACTTCTTTTAACATCCTCATAGCATCAGAATCTTTTAGTATATCTAATTTCTTATTTAATTGATTTAACTCCTCCTCTTTATAGTATTCTGTTATAGTATTTCTAACTTTTTTTATATTGATATCCCAATCAACATATGGAAGTACATCACAACAATCATCCGCATCATCTACTTTTATATTATCACTCAATGTAAAATGAATATTTGTATAAATGATAAAATCAATATTTTTAGGTATTGTTAAACTTTCTATTCTTGTCCTTATTTGTTCTGGAAGCTCGTCAATTCTATTAGGTGATTTTCCAATACCTTCATAAAGCTCAGTACTTTTGTTAGAAATCTCTTCATTACTTTCGGAGGATTCGTTACCTTTCGCTGGATTATAAAAAGTATCTAAATTTCTTGTTAGATCTTTTTTAATAGATTTGAACTCATCTAGTTCCCTTAGAAAATACAGCCTATATAATGGCTTTTTATTCATAGATTTGACCCCCCTATTGTTTTATGATTAGTTACTATTATATACAATAAAAAACTTTCTGTATAATTGACACTCTGTAAGAAAAGCTTCTATGCCAGGCAACCTAACTTCTAAAAACACATGGATTAAGAGTTCTATCAATGGTATTCAATAATAGCGCAGATAAAGCAGAGGTTCATTTAACCTTTCATCGTAGTTCGAGTGTTGAGGCAAACCTTTTACATACTGGCTGAAGTTGCAATAATACCAACGCTTTGTATGAAATTACCCCTGTGTTTAATACTTAAATAAGGGTTTTCTCTTCATAACCCCTACAAAATAACTTGAATGCAGGAAAAAAAGCACCTTCATATAATTCTACTCCATAACATAGAATTATATTTCAAACTTTAGCTTTCATAGAATGAATTATGCTTTCTCCTTTTATATGGTCCTTCCTTAATTATTTTCATATGTTCCGGTAATCATAGCTCTAGAAAATTTACAATCTGAATATCAACTAAAAATCTTAAGTCTTTATATAATTGCTTCTTAACTAGTAAAAATTTGGTATAAGTAATAAAAGAAACAGGAAGAGGTGATAAAGTATGGAAAAACAAAAAATAGCTTCATTAGTTTACAAACACGGATTTAATTTACTGAAGTTAGGGCTTATGGCTATGACTACCGCAGCAGGAAATCAAATACTAAAAGGTCTGACCTACGACACAATTTCCGAAGTCATAAGGGATGTAAGAAAGGCTAGATCGCAATACAAAGAAGGCAAGCAAGCAGCCTAGAAGAACTCAAATGAGTTCTTCATTTTTATTAAGGAGGGAACACATGAATATTAAAGACGTAGCTCAAGATTTTTACGACTCCTATGGATACTGGCCGGAGCAAGCCGAGCTTGAATCCTATCTGGAACAAAACGGCTACTTTGACAATGAGGACATACCCAACAACCTTAGTCATTTTGACTCAGCTAGAAGCGGAAGATCCTTTTTAGATCACTTAACTGATGAGGAAAGCAAAGACGATTTCTTTACAGAATTTAAAAAGCTAATCAATGAAATCTCAAAAAACGCTAAGCAACAACGCCAGCACCGCAAGCCAAGCGAGCATAATTTGGAAATATTATTTATGACATTAGTGTTTCTAAATAAACTCACGCTATATTTCCTGCTTCGATACTGCCATGAAAACGAAATTTACGTTGATTTATAGGAGGACAAGGTATGCGAATTGAAAAGTATAAAAACAAGTATTGGGCCGTTTACGATGAGTACGGCTCTATGATTTGCGTCTGCCTTTACAAGAAGGGAGCAATGAATGTAGCGAAATTAATCCAAGCATTGCTGCAGCAGAAAGAGGTGACTAGCAGTGTTTGATGGGCAAAAATATGTAACTTGCGGAGTTAATTCCTCTGTTGATCCTAACATCCAGCTGTTCATTTGGAATCTTATTGAAAATCTGAAAAGCAAGATACAGCTTGATTATCTTCAAGTTTTTGAACTTTCGAAGATAATATATTTAGGCAAACCTGCACAAAAGCTTACCCATAGCCAGGAAATACCATATCATACGCAAGAATACATTTTAAGCAATGATGAGCCTGTTGATCAAAAGATATACATCATTGATGATTATACGCACAGCACCATGTTGCTTGCGGAAGAATACTAGGAGGAAGGTTATTATGATTGATAAAAAGTATATAGTAGCGATAAATGGTAAGCCCTTCATAACCTATGAGGGGCTTCTCCACGCTGCGCACGAAAAGGGCCTTGGCAGCATTGAAGTCGAGATTATTCAGTATCCTACCGAAGAGAACAATATGACAGCCGTTACAACTGCATCAGTACGAGGCAAGGATGGTCAATTCTTTATAGATATAGGTGATGCAAGCCCTGCTTCCTGCGTATCAAAGCTTGTACCACATCTCTTGAGGATTAGTTCCACAAGAGCTAAAGCTAGAGCGCTCAGGGATCTCACAGACGTCGGCATGTGCTCACTTGAAGAATTGGGGGAGTCTGAGACTAACCTGAGACCTGTTGCTTCACCAATCAGACAGCAGTTTGCAAAATAACCGGGGGAGTCATAATTTGGACTCCCCCTATATTATAATGGTAATGAAAGGATGTGATCGGTATGGCTCATGAAGTTGAGTCTATGTTTTATGTCAGAGAAGTCCCATGGCATGGACTTGGTGTACAGGTTCAAGAAGCTCCCCGTTCTGTAGATGCATTAAAACTTGCCGGTTTGGATTGGAAAGTTAATCAAGAACCTATATATACTGCTGATATGTTTAAAATTGATGGTTTTAAAGCCAATATTAGAAGCACGGACAAGAAGGTGCTTGGGGTTGTTACAGACAGATACTCAGTTGTGCAAAACGACGAAGCCTTTCAATTCACCGATAGCCTATTGGGAGAAGGTGTGCGCTACGAAACAGCTGGATCTCTTGCGGGAGGCAAACGGGTGTGGCTCCTGGCTAAACTGCCTGATACGCATACTATACTAGGCGATGAAGTTATGCCCTACTTGGTATTCTCAAACAGCTACGATGGCAGCGCTGCTATCCGTGTCGCCATAACGCCAATCCGAGTCGTTTGCCAGAATACGCTGAACCTGGCTATGGCTAACGCTAAACGTATGTGGTCTGCTCCTCATGTTGGAAGAATCGAGGAAAAGTTTGAAGAAGCAAAGCAAACACTGCTTCATGCTAACCACTACATGACGCAACTGAATAAAGAGGCTGAGAACCTAATACGTAAATATCTGACTGATAAGAGAGCAAAAGAATTCATTCAAGAACTAATTGAAATGCCTGATAATGCAACTGTTGTACAAGCCAGGAATACTAATAGACTCAGGGATGATCTTGCGATAAGATACTTTGAAGCACCGGACCTTGAAGATATGCCCAAATCTGCCTGGAGAATTATCAGCGCAATCTCTGACTTCGCTACACACACGGAACCGCTTCGCAAAACAGTGAATTACAAGGAAAACCTATTTGCCAAAACCGTTGGCGGAAATGCACTGATTGACAAGGCTTATGAGATGTTGAAAGCTATTTAAGACAGATATAATGCGTGAAATGAAAGAATTAAAAAATACCAGTTGTTTGGGCAATAATAGCTCTCATAACTGGTATTTCTTAATTCTCTTTTTACTATTTCATAACTGGATAAATCATCTTCTAGGATTCCTTATTGCTCGACTTTTTAGGTTTAAACGATTAAGTCTTGTAAAAAAAGACGCCATGACATAACTGACATGCTCCCTTCATAGTTCAGTTTTATTATTTTCTACTCTAAAGGGAGCATGTCAGATTCAAGATATTTTTTATGTCTATTTACCATTCAGGATGTGGATCGCGCTTTTTAAGCGCTCTATCAAGCTCTTGAAAACTTATTTCATGTACCCCATCTTCATTTATATAAACTAAATCTTCTTCTTCAATAACTTTTTCAACATATTTGTAACTAGCCGCGTAATGATCTGTATGTATGAGCTTTTCTTCAGTTTTCTCTTCCTCTTTATCCCATTTTGGGCCATCCATAATATCACCTCCATTAAATTATTACCCTTGATTTTTGCTTTTAATCATTTTAAGTAATGTCTATAAAGCCACTTCCTCACATTTAATCCCCCTTTAATCGTTCTCGCTTTACTATTAATACTATAATACAATACTCATTATCAAATCCTTTGGATTTTTGGTATAAGAAATAAAATGTATATCACTATTACATTCCACCATGCAAGCAACGCAAACGACGCTAGCGTGGTTAATTTTATTTTTTGAGGAGGAACTATCATGACAAAGAAAAATCTAAATGGGCAACCAAGCATTTATCAAAGAACTGATGGGCGGTGGTCAACGACTATTTCAATTGGAATTGATGAAAAATCAAATAAGCCTATTAGAAAAACTATCTATGGCAAAACCAAGAATGATGTTTTGTATAAGTTAGATGAGATTAAAAAGACATTAGAAGAATCAAATAAAAGTGATTTTTCTAATGTTACACTGAGCCAGTGGCTTGATATTTGGCTTTACGATTATATAAAGCCTAGTATTAGACCTACTACTTTTAGCAGTTATGAATCTATATCAAGAATACACATTAAACCTCATATAGGCCATCTGTTATTAAAAGATTTAAAAGCAGAACATATTCAACGACTCTTCAATGAAAAAGCTAATAATGGTCGATATGACGGACTTGGTGGGTTATCAACTAGAACCATAAAATATATACACTTTTTAATCAAATCAGCATTAAGCCAAGCAATAAAAATGGGATTTTTAGATAAAAACGTTGCTGAGGCTACTGTTCTTCCCAGAATGGTAAAAAAAGATATTCGTGTACTTACCCTAATTGAACAAAGTAAGTTTCTTTCAACAGTTGCAGGTGATAGACTTTCTGCTGCTTTCATTTTAGATTTATCAACCGGACTCAGGCAAGGAGAGCTGCTTGCGCTAAAGTGGGGTGATATTAATTTTGAAGAGAATTATATTAGAGTAAGAAGAACTATTATTAGAACTAACATATTTAATAAAGACAAAGAAAGTACTTCCCAACTAATATTTCAAGATCCTAAAACAAAAGCTGGGAAGCGGTTCGTTCCTTATCCGGACAATATTTCAAATGTATTAAGCGAGCATAAACACCGACAAATTAGTGAAAAAATTAAGGCAGGAAGCTTGTATGAAGATAATGATTTTGTTTTCTGTACTGAGCTTGGTAAGCCTATAGAGCCTCGTAACTTTACAAGAAAATTTTATAAGCTTGCCAAAAAAGCAGGATTACAAGATATTAACCTACATGCTTTGCGCCATACGTATGCTACAAGATTACTTGAAATGAATGAACATCCTAAGGTTGTACAAGAGTTACTTGGCCATTCAAGTATAACTGTCACTTTAGATATATATTCTCACGTTATGCCTGAGATAAAAAAGTCTGCTGCAAACAAGCTAAATAAGCTATTTAAAGACTGCATATAATAAAGGTAAATATGTATAAATCGTGCATATTTACCTTTATACTGTCCTTTGACAGCGTAATTTTATTGTTACTGTCAAAGCTACTGTCAAAAATATATAAAAAAGGTACCGCAAATCATTGCGATACCTTATGTTTCAAATGGAGCTGGTGGACGGAATTGAACCCCCGACCTATTGATTACAAGTCAATTGCTCTACCTGCTGAGCTACACCAGCTTATCTAAGTAATTCTAAGCTTCACATTACTTCGTCACCCTGCGGTTTCAAAAATGCTCACGTATCAATATACGCTCCGCTTTTTGAACCTTGGCTTCCTCGCACTGCTCGCTTATAATTCCTTATCTACAATGAGATTTAAAATGGCGACCCAGAACGGGCTCGAACCGTCGACCTCCAGCGTGACAGGCTGGCATTCTAACCAACTGAACTACTGGGCCGTATATAATTATCAAAATGGTGGGCACAATAGGGCTCGAACCTATGACCCTCTGCTTGTAAGGCAGATGCTCTCCCAGCTGAGCTATGCGCCCATAAATAAATGGTGACCCGTGGGGGAATCGAACCCCCGTTACCGCCGTGAAAGGGCGATGTCTTGACCGCTTGACCAACGGGCCTAATGGTGATCCACCGGAGAGTCGAACTCCGGACACCATGATTAAAAGTCATGTGCTCTACCGGCTGAGCTAGTGGATCATCTGTGAGGAATTATCGCTCACATTTATACATTCTACATGCTGATGACATATTTGTCAACAATATTTTTACTTTTTTATTTACCAAACTTAGGTATGAGGGCAAATCCCTTTACTTAAGCTTTTCAATTATATCCCTAGCTACAACTATACCTGTTACCGATGCCTGCATTAATCCCCTTGTAATTCCTGCTCCATCTCCTATGGCATAGAGGTTTCTTACACTGGTTTCAAATTTATTATTTACTTGTACCTTGCTGGAATAGAATTTGCACTCCACACCATAAAGCAATGTATTCTTGGAATATAGACCGGGTGCCACATTATCAAAGGCCTTCAACGCCTCTATAATCGACACCAGATATCTATGGGGCAGTACATAGCTCAAATCTCCTGGCACTGCGTTTTTCATTGTAGGTATGGTTGTGGATTTTTTTAGTCTGTCCTTGTCTGTTCTTCTTCCTTGGAGCAAATCTCCAAGCCTCTGAACCAAAATGCCCCCACCGGTGAGCATATTTGCCAGCCTAGCTACATACTTTCCATATTCTATGGGCTCAGTGAATGGTTCGGTAAATCTGGTTGAAACTAATAGGGCAAAATTAGTATTATCTGTTTTGAGATTATCATCTGCATAGCTATGCCCATTTACCAAAGACAAGCTGCCTTCATAGTTTTCCTGAGATACTACGCCGCCTGGATTCATACAAAAGGTTCTTACTCTATTATCAAAGGTATCTGAATAGTATACCAGCTTTGCTTCATATAAATCTTTGGTTAGGTTGTCCATAATGCTATTGGGAACCTCTACTCTTACTCCTATATCAACTGCGTTATTATCGGTTTTTATTGATAGCTTTCTTGTTTGATCAGAAAGCCACTGGGCACCGCCTCGTCCAGGAGCTGCTATTATAAATTCTCCATAGACAGTCATTTCTTCTTGTCCCTTTGTTTTTATCACTACAGATTTAGCTTTACCATCTTCCTCGATAATATCTATTACATCTGTCAAGTCAGAGAATACAATTTTTGAGCTTTTTACCAAATATTTATACATCCCTTCCAAAACAAAAAAAGCCTTTTCTGTACCCAAATGCCTTACAGGGCAAGGTATGAGCTGTATATTATGCTTTGAGGATTCATATTTTATATCATCGATTACTTTACTGTTCAATCCATGGACTTCACTTTGGGCTCCAAAGTCCAGATAGATGGAATCCGCGTACCTAATCATTTCCTTGGCTTCATCTTCTGTCATATAGTCTGTGATATTTCCGCCTACCTCCGGGCTTAAGGATAGCTTGCCATCGCTGAATGCTCCTGCTCCTGACCAGCCAAAGGTGATGCCGCAGGGCTCGCAATCTACACATTTCCCTAGGTTTCTTGCAGGGCATTTTCTTTGGGATAAGGTTTTGCCTTTGTCAATTATGAGTATATCTAAGTCTTTGTTATTTTTGACTAGCTCTAAAGCTGTAAAAATTCCTGCAGGACCGGCTCCTATTATTATCACATCATATTTATTTTTCATTTTTTTCACCCTTTATTCTTTACGTAATTTTAAAATTATATAATTCATAGTAAAGCAATCTGTCTTTAAAAATAATTAATTGAAGTCTCGTTCAACACTGAACTAACCCGCCCTAATTCCCCTGACATTTTCAGACGGCAAGTACACCTGCCACCTTCTCTTGCCCCTGCGGGGCAATTCACCTTGTGTCACAGGGCGGCTAAGTCCAGCATGGACTCGACTAACATTTAGCTTCGCTAAATGAAGTCTCGTTCAATATTAACAGATGTAAATTGCAGAGTCAATTAACAAAAAGTCATTTAAAAATTTCGCGTTATTCTACATATGTTATGTTAATTTGATACATTACATCAAATTAGCCTAATATTCTGCATTTACTGGATTCTTGAATATAGTTTTTTTAAATCCACATTATCCACATTATCCACAGAGATATGCACATATGTTCGGAATATCATTGAGATATTTGTGATTTCAAGGGTTATAGCGCACAGATTTTTGTCAATCTTAAAGTTATCCACTTATTACATAAAACTTTGTGGATAACTCCATTTTTATGGTAATAACTTAAATTAAAAAACCGCGGGTTTCGCGGTTTTTTTCTATCACACTTTTGCTTTGTCTGCAAATTTCGTAAACTGACCAAGCCATACTAATTCTATTGTGCCTGTAGGACCATTACGTTGCTTGGCTATTATTACTTCTCCTATATTTTTCTTTTCTGTATCCGGATTATAGTATTCATCTCTATAAAGAAACATAACCACGTCAGCATCTTGCTCTATGGCTCCGGATTCTCTTAAATCCGAGAGGATAGGCCTGTGGTCCGCTCTCATCTCCGGGGCACGGCTTAGCTGAGATAGTGCCACTACAGGCACTTCCAGCTCACGGGCTAGGGCTTTGAGAGATCTTGATATGTCGGAGACCTCCTGCTGTCGGCTATCATAGTTGTTCTTTCCTGACATGAGCTGCAAATAGTCTATGGCTATCATTCCAAGCCCTTGTTCTATTTTAAGTCTTCTGCATTTTGCTCTGATTTCCGTCACGGATATTGCCGGGGTATCATCTATGAATATGGGCTTATCTGCCAACACACCCATGGCTCTGGCCAGCTTTATCCACTCATCCTCAGTTATATCGCCGGTTCTCAACCTATGGGCATCTATTAATGCTTCAGAGCACAGCAATCTTTGTGAGAGCTGCTCTTTTGACATTTCCAGAGAAAATATGGCCACTGGAATGTTTTCTCTTACGGATGCATTTTGCACAACATTCATCATCAGCGCAGATTTTCCCATGGAAGGTCTTGCAGCAATGAGCACCAAGTCAGATTTTTGAAACCCTGAGAGTCTTTGATCTAGATCTGAAAAACCTGTGGGTATTCCGGTTATCTTTCCTTTATTCAAGTAAAGTTCTTCTATCCTATCAAAATTAGATGTCAGTATTTTTTTGATGGGAACAAATCCCTGAGTCGCTCTGTTCAAAGATATATCAAATATGCTTTTTTCTGCTTGATCCATAACCATTATAGGATCTTCTGGGTTATCGTAACATTTAGCTATTATATCATTGGATGACCTTATGAGCTTTCTCAATAGTGATTTTTGCTCAACAATTTTAACATACTGTCCTATGTTATGGGTTGTAGGTACAACATTCATAAGCTGAGTAAGATAGGTTATACCTCCCACTGCATCTATAGTATTTCTTCCCTTAAGCTTTTCTGTTATGGTTATCAAGTCCACAGGATCGCTATCATTATATATATCCACTATGGCTTCGTAAATTTCTTTGTGAACTTCTCTATAAAAGTCATCACCTTTTAATACTTCCGAAGCAGTTGAAATGGCTTCCTTGTCCAATAGCATGGCTCCCAAAACAGATTGCTCCGCTTCAAGACTGTTTGGCGGTATTCTTTGTATCATCTCATTCATACTTACACCTCTCTAATACTACTTGGTCAAAAATTCCATTACTTCTTTTATATTGCCTGCATGGATTATGTTTATACCTACAATGTCCACAGCATCCTTTTTATTTTCATAGGGTATTATCATATTCTTAAAGCCTGCTCTTATGGCAGCACTAATTTTCTCTCTCACTCCGCCTACTGCCTTGATGCTTCCTCCTATGGAAATCTCTCCTGTTATGCAGCAATCGCTGCGCAAAGGCACTCCCAGCACAGAGGAATACAAAAGGCAAGTTATTGCGGTTCCAGCTGATGGACCATCCACTTTGCCACCGCCTATGCAATTTACATGAATATCAAAATTATCTGGATTTATCCCCATATTGTATTTAAGTACTGCAAGGGCATTGAAAAGCGAATCCCTTATCATTGAGCCTGCTGCTTCATTGAATCTTACGGAGCCTCTTTCGTCTTCTCTTTTAAAAGCTAAGGCTTCAAATTCAATTATGCTGCCTAAGTATCCATTTACTCCGGCTCCATATATCTTACCTGTCTCAAAATTATTTTTTCTTTCTGCATTTTCGTCCCTCATGAGAGGTCCCAATGCCCTATGAGCTGTATCATAATCTATTACAACCCTCTCCCCCGGTTTTTCATATAGGTGGCTGGAATAACAGTCCAATAGTATATTTATTGCTTTTCTTGCATCATAAGTGTACTTGCTGATGAGTGCCCTAGCATCTTTATCGATGTTTATGCCAAGCCTATTGGAGCCATTTTCTAATATGGCTTCTATATCATTTGGGCTTAGGGGATTAAAAAATATCTCTGTGCACCTAGATCTTAAAGCAGGATTTATTTCTTCAGGCCTCCTTGTGGTGGCACCTATCAATATAAAATCTGCCGGTGCTCCTTCCTTAAAGAGCATATGAATGTATTTGGGTATATCGCTGCTGCTTTCATCGTAATAAGAAGAATCAAAGCTTACCTTTTTGTCTTCCAATACTTTTAGCAGCTTGTTTTGAAGCATTAAATCCAGTTCTCCGATTTCATCAATGAACAAAACTCCTCCATGGGCTTCAGTTACCAGCCCCGGCTTTGGCTCCGGCACACCGATATCAGAGAGATCCTTTCTCGCTCCTTGGTATATGGGATCATGAACAGATCCCAATAAGGGATTTACCGCTTCCTTGGGATCCCACCTCAGGGTGGTTCCGTTTACCTCAATAAAAGGAGCATCAATACCAAAGGGGCTATAACTTTTGTCCTTGGCTGCCTTAAGAGCAATCCTTGCCGCAGAAGTTTTGCCCACTCCAGGAGGGCCATATATTATTACATGCTGAGGAAAGGGAGAAGCGATTTTAGCTATCAAGGCTTTTACTCCCTGGGATTGGCCTATTATTTCATCCTCCTTCTGAGGTCTCAAAATATCGGATATTTGCTTCGTCAAAGATACCCTCTTTTTTTTCTCCAGCTCAGCATATTTCTTCAAAGTAGATGCATTTTCATTATCTGAATGCTTTTTTATCACCTGCAGCTTAATCTGGTTGAGATATTCTTTTTCATTTTCCTCCATCTTGCGGAGTATTTGCTGGTTTATAAGCTTTTCTGTATATACTCTGGCCACCCTGTCAGATAGCTTGTCCCTAAGCTTGGCAATAAGATAATCCAAGTCTGCTTGATCTTTTGCACCAGAGATTTCCTCTTCGGGGTTTAATATCTTCCATAGTTTTTCTGCCTTTGCCTTTGGATCCTTCAAATCATCAATGCCTGTGCATTTATTATCCCCGTATATTTTCTTGCTGTAATCTACAAGTACATCTAATAATTCATCGTTGCTGCATACAATGCTATGTCCCAACTTTGACCCATCTCCCTTATTCTTCTGTGACTGTTACCTTGATTTTTGCTGATACTTCAGGGTAAACCTTTATTTCTACTTCTTGAGTTCCCAATGATTTTATGGCATCCTCAAGGACTATCTTCTTCTTATCTACTTCAATTTTATACTTTTGTTTTATTAATTCTGCTATGTCCTTACCAGTAATGGAGCCAAAGAGCTTTCCATTAACGCCGGCTTTTGTCTTTATCACCAGCTCAATCTTGCTTATCCTCTCGGCTAAGACCTTTGCATCTTCCAATTCTTTCTTTTTCCTATTTTGCATAGCGCTTTTTTTATCGGAAATCTCATTTAGCTTACCTGTGGTAGCTTCTGCCGCCAGTTTTTTGGGAAGTAAAAAGTTTCTCGCATAACCGTCGCTTACATTAACAATGTCATCTTTCTTACCTAAAGATTTTACATCCTGCAAGAGAATTACTTTCATTTTATCTCTCACCCTCCTTTATATATTCATCGACTGCTTTTTCAACCAAAGCTATGGCATCTTCCATGCTCATATCAGAAAGCTGGGCACCTGCTACTGTTAAATGCCCTCCTCCTCCTAATTTTTCCAATATTACCTGCACATTTATATCACCTAAGGATCTTCCGCTTATAAATATATAGCCTTCTATCTCGGATAGCACAAAAGAGCCGTTGATGCCCTTTATATTCAATAGCTCATCTGCCGCCTGTGCCGCAATAAGGGCTGGATTGCTTGTATTCTTTGATATAACTGAAATTGCAATATTATTTTTATACATTTGTGCATTCTTTACCACTTCAGCCCTAGCCAAAAAGGTTTCCATATTATCTTGGAATAATTGCCTGGTCAATATGGTGTCGGCGCCTGCTCTCCTCAGAAAGGATGCTGCTTCAAAGGTTCTCACCCCGGTTTGGAATGAAAAGTTCTTTGTGTCTATAA
>JAQUTA010000021.1:0-7181 GCA_028709965.1 Lutispora sp. | reverse complement strand
AAGGTTTCCATATTATCTTGGAATAATTGCCTGGTCAATATGGTGTCGGCGCCTGCTCTCCTCAGAAAGGATGCTGCTTCAAAGGTTCTCACCCCGGTTTGGAATGAAAAGTTCTTTGTGTCTATAAAAATGCCCGCCAACAAGGCTTCCGCTTCAATTTGCTTGATTTTTGGTTTTTCAAACATATACTGAAGTATCTCAGTGACCAGCTCACTGGTAGATGAAGCATAAGGCTCTATGTATGCTAGCACTGCATCATCAATAAATTCTGTACCCCTGCGATGATGGTCTATTATTACTTTTTTCTCGACTTTTTCAATCAATAATGGTTCTGCCGTAAAGCTTGGCCTGTGCACATCTACTACTATGAGAAGAGTACCCTTACTTGCAGATATCAAGGCATCACCGCTTCTGATGAAAGCATCATTGTATTCCTCATCTTCCTGAAGTTCAGCCCATAAGTTCTCTATCCCTGCATTCACTCTGTCCAATACTATTTTAACCGGCTTATTATGATTTTTACAACATCTATATATTCCCAAAGAAGAACCCATGCAATCCAAATCAGGCATTTCATGACCCATTATCAGTACATCTTGAGACTGCTCAATGAGTTGTCGTAAAGCATAAGCTATTACTCTAGCCTTTACTCTAGTTCTTTTCTCTACTGCTTTTGCCTTGCCACCATAAAATGAAAGCTTATCATAATTCTTCACCACTGCTTGATCTCCACCGCGGGCGAGAGCTATATCCATGGCACTCTTGGCAAATTTTTGGAGTTCACCATGGCTTTTGCCATTGACTCCAACACCTATGCTCAGGGTCAACGGTATTTTATTGCCTGAGTTTATCTCTCTGACTGTATCTAGTATCTCAAATCGTTTTTCCTCTATCATGGTCAGTTGTTTTTGATTGAAATGCAGTATATATTCTCCACTGAAATATTTCTGTATTGAAGCATTGTTGAGTGCTGCCCAGGATCCAATAATTCTATCCAAATCTGCTAAAATAGTAGGTTCTGAATCTTCTTCTGCATCCTTTAATACTTCATCCAGATTGTCAACTTCCAGTAAAGCCACCACATTCTTTTCTTCTAGGTATCTGTTTCTAAGCTGTACATACTCGGTTTTATCAATTAAATATGTAATTATGATCCTCTTATCACTGCCGTCTTCAGAGGTATCAAAAGGCTCGCAATGCAAATCATAATACCGGTCTTTAACTTTTATATTCCTGAACTCTTTCTTGTTGTCTTCCAAAATCATGTCTAAGTTAAAGCCGGGTAAATAAACATTTACTTTTTTATCCAACAGATAGTCTCCTTGGAATATTTCCAAAAATAGGGAGTTGTACCAGCTTATATTTCCCTCTTCATCAGAAATTACCAAGGGAAAGGGCAGATTAAGTATTGCATTCTTTGTAGCAAAATCTACGCTTTCCGATAACTTTTCAATATAGAGTCTAAGCTCTTCTTTCTTCTGAGTCTTCTGTTTCACATTAAAGTATATAAGATATACCAAGAGTATTGCTCCCAGCAATCCTATTAATAGGTTATAAAAACTGATAACCAGAATACTGATACCTATTATCCAAAGATAAACATTGGAGTCAGGCAGCAGCATGCTTTGGAAAAACTTCCTATTCATCATATCCCCCCGATATGCCTTTTATCTAATTTTCTAATGTTAAAAATAGTATCAATCAAACCCGCGATTGTAAGGTAGTCAGATAAGCCAACAAACAACAGCAACCCTACTATAATTTTTAGTGGTTTACCTACTTTATATTTGTTCATCATAAATATAGCTACTGACAAGCCAATAATTGTGAATACCCATCTTATAATATACATTATATTTATTTGAACTGTTTGCATATTAGGTATTTTAAAATATGAAGCTGCAAGTGACAGAAATACTATTATCAACAAACCAATAGAAAAATTATCTGGCAGTCTCCATAATGAGAAGGGCTTCACATCTTCTATTTTATACTTCATTCTTCCTAAAATCATCAATACAGCCTTATAATTTATAAAAGAGAACAGCATCCCATTCATGAGAAATAAGGTGGGAATTATATATTGCATAGCTGCTAAGCTCTCTTTCATGGTGGCTATGGTGCTATTCAATTGGTCTTCCGAGATTCCCATGGTTTTATACAAACTCACTGCAGAATCTAAAGATTCACTGAATACTTTCATAAGCTGCTCCACAGCTTGAGCAGAAGATTGTCCGGCAATAAAAAAGCCAAATAGTATCCCAAACACCGAACAAACAGCCAACACCAAGCCTGAAACAGTTATATTCAGCACAGGGCTTACTTTTTTGTTCATTAGGTAACCCATTATTATCCCGGATATTCCAAATACTATGAAAAGGTATAGACCGCTAAAGGGTTCTGTAAATATGGAAACAATTATTGCAGCTACCACTGCAGACACAAAGCTTATCTTAAAGCCGTTTCTAAAACCAATTATTATAATGGGTGTAGCCCAAAACATACCTATCAAGGAGAGCAAGGGCATATAGTAAACCATTATGCCTAATACTGCTGTTACGGAAGCAAAGATGGCGCCTTCCACCAGTGCTTTTGTGTTTATATTCTTCATTTTGCACCTCTTATCTATGCTTCTGTAAATACTCGGAAAGATCTGATAAATCACCATACCATTTCTCTGTTTCATGTTCTTCTAACATGCCAATTTTTATTTTGTCCATTATTTTGGAATCAATTGCTCCATAGGGTATTCCTAAGCGCTTCCCCAATATATAAGTGACCATTATGAGATTTGCCAAAATATCTAAGAGTGCATCACGGCTCGCCTTCGTCCCCTTGAGCAATATTTGATAGAGTGATGCCACAGAGGTTAAAAGCTCACTTTTTAAGAATTCAATCAATCTGATATTCTTTGTTATATCAGTCTCTTTTTGCAAAATGGTCCCCCCTCATCCATCTAATCTATAAATAATTCTATGTATCTTCCCATTATCCTGCCTCTAGAAGACTGTTAATGATTAACATTATGATAGCACATGAGACTTTCCTATACAATGAAAAAGAAAAAACCCGGTGTACCCGGGTTAGTTCAGTGTTAAATCCTATTCTGTTGTAAAAGGCAACAAAGCAATATTCCTTGCTCTCTTAACTGCCAAGGTCAACTGTCTTTGATGCTTTGCACAGTTGCCTGAAATTCTTCTTGGAATTATCTTTCCTCTTTCAGATACAAACCTACGCAATTTATTTACATCTTTATAATCTATTGACTGAACTTTGTCTATGCAAAAGTTACAAACACGCTTCTTTGGCTTGCGCATTTTACCGCCGCCGCCTGAGCTTCCACGTCTATTCAAAACTATTCCCTCCTATCCATTTTAAAATGGAAGATCATCTTCCTCGTCTACAGGATGGAAATCTTCTGTCTCAGCGCCAAAACCGCTTTGTCCGGCTTGGCTCTTAGAATCAGAGGCTCTATCCAGAAAACCGACTTCATCAGCGATTACTTCATACGAATAACGACGCTTGCCTTCCTGATCATCCCAAGTTCTGGATTGAAGTCTTCCTGACACTGCCACCAATCTGCCTTTGCCCATATATTTGTGAACATTCTCTGCAATTTTACCAAAAACTACAACAGGTAAAAAATCAGCAGTTTGTTGACCATCTTTTTTGAAAGTTCTATCCACTGCAATGGTAAATCTAGTTATAGCCATCTGATTGTCAGATGTATACCTTATTTCAGGATCTCTAGTCAATCTGCCAACAAGAGCAACTTTATTCATACTATTTACACCGCCTTTTGTTATTTCTCAATTTTTACAATAAGATGTCTAAGTATGTCTTCAGTTATGCCAAATACTCTATCCAACTCTTTTGGAATTTCACTTCCTGCTTTATACTTCATGTAAACATAAAAACCTTCTGTGTAGTCTTCGATAGGGTAAGCAAGCTTTCTCTTGCCCCAATCATCGATGGTCTCAAACTCTCCATTTGTCTCAATAAGAGTCTTAAACTTTTCAACAATGGCTTTTAGAGCCTCTTCTTCTACATCAGGTTTTATGATATAAATTGTCTCGTATAGATTCATAATAATATTCACCTCCTCCCCACGGACTAACGGCCCTGCTCGCGCAGAGCGAGGAATTTTACGCCATAACATTATAACATTAACGCTTGTTTATATCAACTGTCTATTTTGTTATTCTCTTCAGGCTCCACGGATTTTATTACTTTCTTCACAGATTTTTCAAATTTCACTCTAGGAAGCATTACTATCCTGCCACATCCAAGGCATTTAATCTTAAAATCCGCTCCCACCCTAGTGACTTCCCATTGATTGCTGCCACAAGGATGCCCCTTTCTAGTCTCCACGACATCTCCAATATTATACTTTTTGGGATAATACATAGCTCTGCTCCCCTCATTCCTTATCAGTTTTATTTATGTATACTCTCCTCGGGTATGGTATTTCAATATTTTCTTTAATAAATGCTTCTTTCACTTCTTTTCTGATTTCTCTCTCCACTGACCAGTGCTTTAAAGACACTGTCCTGACTATCATTCTTATTCTCACATCAGAATCTCCAAAACCGGTTATACCCAAAACTGATGGTGATTCAACAACTCTTTGCTTATTGTTTTCATAATATCGCTCTCCAACCTCATTTAATACCTTGATTGCTTTATCTATATCTGCTTCATAAGAAATCCCTATGTCTATGATTGCCAGCGAATTACCTCGACTATGGTTTATTACTGTTTTTATCTCTCCATTAGGTATTATGTGTAAATCTCCGTTAAAGGATCTGATCTTTGTTATCCTAAGACCGATATCCTCAACATCACCTGTAGCTGAGCCTATGGTTACATAATCTCCTACTGCATATTGATCTTCAAATAATATGAAAAAACCAGAAATAACGTCCTTCACAAGATTTTGTGCTCCAAAACCTAAGGCAAGGCCTCCTAATCCGGCTGCTGCCAATATAGACTGAGTGGGTATATCCATTACATTTAGTATAGATATTGCCATAATTATATAAATTGTATACCTAACTATACTTTTCATTAAACTTGATAAAGTATTGGATTTTTTGTCATCCATTTTAAATTTGGGAGAAAATCTAAAAATGTTATTTATAACTTTATTCAAAAGAACATTTATAATGCGCCAAAAAATTATTATAAATAATATCTTCGATGCTGCAGATAAGTATACATTAATTGAATTGGTTCCATCTAAGAAGTTTAATATTTGAGTTTTTAGTCTATCCATATGTTTCCCTCACTTTATATGTCAGCATGAAATATTATTATACTTATTATGCTATAATATATACAAAGGTAACCGAACCAGCAAAGGTGCGGTTACCTTGTCCATATTTTAGCATACTAAATCATATATCTCAAATATTTATCACTTTTGCAGCTTCATTCATTTTTTCTACTATAGAATACATATTGCCTACAATCCCTATCTTAAGCTTTTCTTTCAAACCATAGAAATCCAGGCAGGTTCCGCAGCTGACTATTTCTACACCTGCTTCACTGAGCTTTATAATATTATCTATAGACTCAGAACCCTCTGTTGTGAGCTTTACACCTGCATTAAGAAACAGCATGGCTTTTGGCATAGGTGATGACTCTGTCAGCGCATAAAGATAGCTTTTCATAAGCACCTTTCCTAAATCATCACTTCCGCTGCCTAGCTTATCATTTGTGATGACTATGGCAATATCTTCATTTGCTTCATTTCTCCCCCTGTTTGTCTCCGCTTTGACTTTGTTTATTGAAATATAAAAGCAGCCGTCTTTTTCTTCTATTTCATATTGCAGATTCAAGTTGGCGGCCAATCTGCTCACATTTTCCCTAGCAGTAATATTATCAACGATGGAAACCACAAGACCTTCTTCGATTTCTTCTAAGGCCTTTTTTGTTATTATAACGGGCTCCGGGCATTTCAAGCCCCTTGCATCTATCTCTCTCATATTGCTCCTCCTCAGCTAAATAGTATATTTTAATTATATATTAATTTTATTAGTAACATAATGGTTATAGAATTATTCAATAAATAACCGACATTGTATAGAAATATTCTATATGTACTGGGTTATGTAATTTTTAGTGGAAGCGTATAAAACTCATAATAGCATATGCCAATTAAGTTTATTAATAATATTAGTTTAATTGTTTAATAAAATTAATATTTATATTGACATATTTAATGCTTGGTGTAAAATGTAATTACAATATTAACAGTATTCTAGGAGTTGATTATATGAGAAGAGAAGTTTTGGGCAAATGTCCAGTTTGCTCTAAAGATCTGGAAGTAGTAAAACTTAATTGCAAAAGCTGCGGCACATCTATAGAAGGACATTTTGATTTATGTAAATTTTGCTTGCTCACAAAGGAACAGAAAGAATTCGCAGAGATTTTTATCAAGAATCGAGGAAACATCAAAGAAATAGAAAAGGAGATGGGAATTTCATATCCTACAGTAAAAAACAAATTGGAGAGTCTTATAGAAGCTTTGGGTTACAAAAGCCAGCCTGAAGAAACTGATTATAAGAAAGAAGTTTTAGAAAAGCTCTATAATGGAGAAATATCTGCCGATGAGGCAATAAAAATAACGAAAATCTGAAGGTGATACTAAAAACTCAAAACCTTGCTGTATTGGCTAGTTCAACGAGCAATTCTGAAGTATCTATGAATATGAAACTAAATCTATTTTTCGAAAATGCAGATATTGACAAATATATATCCGCCAAATATGAAGATGGAGCAATTTATGTTACCACAGACTTTCCAGCCAAAACATGGGGTACATTAGAAATACAATTGCCTAAAAATATAGGAAACTTTGAAGTCGAAACCAGCAACTCTAAATGTATCTTGGAAGACCTGAAAGGTATAGCATTAAATTGCAGTACTTCTAATGGAAAAATCGAAATCAAAGGCTGCACATGGCAAAACATGGATGCAAGAACTAACAATAGCAAAATCCTGATTTCAAACTCCCAATCATCCCATGCTTCCATAGATACATCTAACGGCAGCATTGAGTTGGATAATTCCGCTTTTGACAAATTAAAGTCCAACACAAGCAACGGTAGCATATACTTAAATCGTTTCGATTCAATAAATGATGGAGAAGCAGAATATATGCTTCAAACCTCCAATGG
>JAQUTA010000020.1 GCA_028709965.1 Lutispora sp. | reverse complement strand
TTACTATAGCAGTCCTTTTTAATTTATTATATATCATTTTGCTGTGTGCCCCGGAAAAATATATCTATTTTCCAAACTTATTGAATGTCCTAAGGCTCATGGCAATAGCCTGTTCTCGTGTGGTGTTGGCATAGCCGGATGCTATCTCGGCTGATGTAACTGCCTTTGGCATGAACTTTCCGACAGCGCCTTTGATTATCTCAAGCTTGCTCATGTACTTTACATGCTCTAATGCCCAGGAAGAAATATTCTTCTCATCAGTAAAGGTTGGAGCCCCTGCTGTTGAAAAATCAGCACCGGGTACCATTATCCTTATGGCTCTGCTGAGCATTGAGGCAACCTGCTCACGATTTATTTGGTTTTTAGGAGTAAAGGTGGTTGCCGATGTCCCTGTGGTTATACCCAATCCATAAGCCTTAAGTATTTCAGGATTTTTCGTATCTGTGAAAGGGTTAGATGATACCTCTAAAACTGTTTTACCTGTAGTTCTTTCATATAACTTAACAGTAAGCTCTGCAAATTCCTCTCTAGTGATTGGCTTTGTCATATCCGCTCCCTTTAAGGAATCCGGTATAAGACCGTTTTTGTCCGCTTCATCAATTTCCGGTTTAGCCCAAGAAGAAGCATCACTGTACGCTGCTATTTTTGTAGAAGCTATGTTTGAATAAGGAGAAATAACCGGATTGCCCATTGGAGGCTCGCATACAAAGGCAACTCTGAAATAATAAATGTTTTCTTCGATTACAACCTTATCGACTAAGTTTTTTTCCACAGGATTTAGAGTATCGCTGGATGTCAAAAGATTGGCTACAGCTCCGGGCATGCCATCCCATTTTGTTGTTTCTGACAGCCATTTACCATTACCCACCTTAAAGTCAATGAAGTGATACACAGGCAATTGTTTGTTTGCTTGGGTTATTGATTCCGGGATCACCCAGTCAAGCTGGAAATAGGGCTTATCACTAGAATCCTTTTTTATCCCAACTTTTAAATCTTGTGGAGCATCAAGCTTAGTAATTGTAGTAGATATAGCATTTTTCCCAATGACTGCAACTTCTGAGTAAGGTGAATATATTGCTTTCATTTCATCAGCATGAGGTTCAAGGAGGTATCGCACTCTAAAATGGTATGTATCATTTTCCAAATCATAAGTGCTGCTGCCATCCAAGGAAGGATCCATATACCAGGTAATAATTATAGTTTCTGCCACGTTGCGCTCATCTGTCATAACATTAGGCATATTCCCCGAAAAATATCCATGTACATTACCCTCCCAATTTGGGTGGCTACTGGGAATGGCAATATTCCAGCTGCCGTCATTTTTCTTCCAGTCCACCAAATAAGAAAGGGCTGCATCATATTCTCCGTCTTCTATGTCCTTAACAATCTTTATTATGCTTTCCGGGTTTGTCCACCTGAGGCTTAACTGAGAGGCACCTTCACTCCTTATTGCAATATCTTGGGGTTTTTCAAGAGAGGTGGGTAAAGTGCTTTCTGCAGAGACATAAAGTATACCGGAGAAAACTAAAACAAACACCATGATAATAGCTGAGAATCTTTTTAACATTATTAATCCCCCTTAAATATTTATTGTATTTCATACTCTCCATTCCATTCTTTAATCGTAAGGTCGGGCTTCCAATTGCCTAAATAGGTCTTAATATCATCGTCTAACAAATTATCACCGGTAAATCCAAAGCTTCCAAATACTTTGGTGCCCCTGACAGAGGATACGCTGGCTCCTGCTGTAGCTGATATAAGACCGGGAGCAGTCAAATCTGCTTTTGCTCCACCAGTTATATCAATATCACCCATGCTAAGGGTTTTGCCCTCTACCTTAGTTGCATTAAATCTCCCAAATACGGATAGGCCACCCTCGAATTTTCCTGCTTCTCCGCCTATGAGTTTTATTTCTACTCCCCCATCATAGGTGGTGGAATTTCTTATGTGTTGCTGCATTTTCCCAAAATCTAAACCAGCCATATTAAATTTCCATCCGGATTTATAAGGTCCCACCATTCCTTCAAAAAATGGAGAAGTTACCTTTACTTCATAAGGCTTAATTATCTTTTTATAGTATGCTGAGTTTTCATCCAACTCACCGGATTCAAACTTTTTCTTTGCTTCCATGTTCTTTTTTATCAATTCGTTGTGAGCAGCATTTTCTGCTTTTTCTCGTGCAGCTCTTGCAGCTGCCATAGCCTTTTCATCACAACCGCACTCCTGGGGAGGGCTATAGTCTCCGAAACTATATGCATTATAAACATCCCTTAGCGCTGTTGATATACTCCTTAATGCCAGTGCTATTACTCTTTCTTCCAGCATTTTTTGTATCTTTTCATCGGATATGAGTATTACATGCTTCATACAGTCGTTGTACATCTTTTCTACATATTTCTTGGTCTTCTTATTATAATTATCCAGAGCAAGCTGAGTAATCTGATTCCATAGCACTTCATTTGTCCTATTATAATCCGGTACTAACCCCATATGCACAATATTATGTCGTTGTAGCTCATCTTCTATTTCCTGTTCCATCCGAATAATGTTATCCATCAATTTGACGGTTCTCTCATTTCCATCGCGGATAGCATCTTCAACCATTTTTGAATTCTTATATGTCATCTTAATAAGGTATTGTTCATAAGGCATAAATTTCTTTTCAAAATCTGCCATGTTTAGTTTTTGTATATAAATGTCCAAAGAATTGCTATAGTCAAAGGGATTTAAAGCAAAAACAGCTTTTTCAGGCTGAACCTTCGATATGGTCTTAAATAAATCCTCACCTTTGCTTGGATCTTCGTTATATTGTGCTACATTTTTCTCTAATTCTGTTACAAAGGCTTCAAACTGAGCATCCGAATCGAAATCACTAAAGAAATTCATATCCAAGTGAAAATCCGGGTTCCCTGCCATAGCTGCCTCAAATTCCTGCTGTGTTTTATAGCCGCCCAAATCTGTTGTATGCCCGAAATTATTTGCGGGCTCCTCATAGGATTTCACACCTAGATAATCAGACCTATAGCTATAGCTCTCTATGCCACTATTAAAAGCCTGCAAGGTGACTCGACCTTCAGGGGTGGATATGTTTTTTAGTGACGAGTATTGAGCTACCATACTAATATCCGGAGCAGTATATTTCATCTTGCTTTGGACTTCTTTTAGCAAGGCTTTAAGCTTTGCCTGAGCCTCTTTGTCTATTTCTTCCAAGAAATCTGCTTGGGATATAGCATCAACTACTACTAGATTATCTAAATATTTTTCCATCACTTCATCAGCTACTTCTCCCTCGGGTATTGGATTTTTCTTGTCCTCTTCTTCTTTAATCTTGCTTACCTTAGAAGTAGCTTTTACAAATACGGGATATTCGCTTTCTTCCATAATGAGCTTAAGAGCCAGGTCAAATTTCTTCTCCGACATATAGTAATTGTACATTGCTTTACGAGCGGGCCAATAGCTTTTCTCTATTGCTATTGCCATTTTGAAGCAGATATAGGCTTTATCTTTTTTCCCTATGTCCAAATATATATTCCCTAGGCTCACTAAAAGAGAAAGGGCATCTTTGCTAAATTTACCATCTTTTATAGATGTCTTCAGTCCATAATTATATATTTTTATTGCATCTGTATAATATTTCTCCATGTTTTTTTCTTTTTTGCCCTCTAAGACCAAATCATCATAATAGGATGCCACTGCAGATGCAAAATTGCCTGCTCCAGTGACACTTTTAGGATCTAAAGAAAATGCTACGGAAGCCATAGATAGATAGAAGTTCTTGGCATTGGTATAACTTGTTGCAAGAGCTGCGGCGGCAGAGGCTTCTTGAGCTTTCTTTGCATTAGCTTTTGTACCGCTAAAGTTTGGAGTCCAATTCACTATGCGCTTGTACTCACTTTTTGCTGCCTCTTCGATCTTGGGGCTTGATAAGGAGTAATAGTTTTTTGCAAGACTGAGTATATCAGAGGCTTTGACAGAGGGGAGTATTTTTGACATTTCTTTGAACGCAGCATTTAATTCAATGCTATTGGTTGAAACAGGAGTGTTTTTCGCAGTGCTTTCTGCATATGCAATATTTGATAGCAGCATTGTTATGCAAAGGGTATAAATCATCAATTTCTTTAGCATTCTGATCATCTCCTTTCCTCTTCATGTATAACCTAATACTAGCAAAGACTTCTAAGGATTAAATCCTTAGAAGTATCGTAATTATTATCAAAAAGTATCTTCTATGTTGATAGCTGATATATTATTTTTCACTATATACTTTTCTATATTCTGATGGAGATATGCCTATATGTTTTTTAAAAACAGCAGATAGGCTGCCTGAATTCACGAAGCCACAAAGCCTTGCAACTTCGTGGATAGTGCATTCTTTATTCTTTAACATTTCTTTTGCTTTATCAATTCTTATCTCAGTTAAGAATTGATAAGGAGTATTGCCGGTTTTGTTCTTAAAAGCTCTTTTAAAATGGCTCGGACTTAGATATACCTCTCTGCATATATCATCTATGGTGATGTTGCCGCTATAATATTTATGCATATATATTATGGATTTCTTAATGTAGTCATCGTAGAGTTCATTTCTTTTATCCAAAAAAGTATTGTCAGCTAAAGAATTCCTGATTAACAGAATCGCTAATTGGGTTTCAAGGCTTTTAAGCATAAGGGAAGCGCTATTTCCATAGGCTAGTATCTCATGCTCAAAACTATTAATAGCATCAAGCAGATAGTTGTCATATTGATTCTCAAATTTCTCAAATTTAAGCTTTTCGACCCCGAAAGATTCAAGTCCAATCCTATCCATAAAATCCTTTTTTACACTTATTGATATGTATTTGCATGTATTACTTTTCTCATTTACCAATACGTTAATGCTTGTCCCAGACTCAAGAGAAATAAGACTTCCCTTTTTAAAACTATAACTACTTCCATTAATTATTGCTTTAGGGGGCTTAGAGTGAAGTATTATAAAATGATAATCATCCATACACATGACCTGATTTGTAACAAATTTCTCAGGTTTGAACATGGCAATGTTTTCACTCATAAAGGTTTTTGTCTGAGAGTGAATTTTATCGGGTATTTTTTTTATAAAACAACGAAAGTTTTGTTTCATATTAATCACACAATTTTTCCCTTCAGTTTTATTGTCAGGTGGACAACAAAAATATCTTTTCTGATTCATTAAATTCCGGAACCGCCATATCCCAAAGATGAAGCTTTCCTTCAGGCTTCATCACTCTGAGTATTTCTTTCAGAACCTTCTCATGTTCAACAGGAGGTATATATATAAAGGTAAAGAAAGACAAAGAACCTTAAATATAGATATTACCAAGCTAACATCGTCCCATCTGTTCTGTTTTCTGTTCCTCCAGCCAACACCCCATGATTGTCCCTTAATATTATCTGACCACGGCCATAACCTGTATTGTCATCTGTAACCATGACATCATGACCCATATCTTCCAAACCCTTCACAATTACTTCATGCATAGTATTTTCAAGCTCCACCTTTTTATCTTTTATCCACTGCCATCTGGGAGCATCAAGTGCTGCTTGGGGGTTCAGGTTGAAATCGATAAGGTTCATTATTACCTGCACATGGCCCTGAGGCTGCATAAATCCGCCCATAACACCGAAAGGCCCTATTGGCTTTCTGTCTTTGGTGAGGAACCCGGGTATTATTGTATGATAGGTCTTCTTCCCCGGCTCTAGAGCATTGTCGTGATTCGGGTCAAAGGAGAAGTTATGCCCACGATTGTGCAGTGCTATACCTGTTTCGGGCACTACCAATGCCGAGCCAAAGCTCATATAGTTGCTTTGTATGTAAGACACCATGTTTCCTTCTGCATCTGCCGTTGCCAAATATACGGTTCCGCCTCTTTGTTCCCTTGACGGGTATGGAGTTATAGCCCTATTGCCTATTAATTTTCTTTTCTCATCAGCCCAGGCATCAGAGAGCAAGTCTTCAACCTTCACCTTCATCTTGCCTATATCTGTCACATATCTCTGGGCATCTTCAAAGGCCAATTTAATGGCTTCAATCTGCTTGTGGTATGTATCAACAGAATTTTTTTCTTTAAACTCAAAACCTTTCAATATGTTAAGAGCCATCAGGGCTACTATACCCTGACCATTAGGGGGTATTTCATTGATTTCATAATCTCTGTACTTTGTATATATGGGTTCTACCCACTCAGCCTCATAATTCTCTAAATCTTCTTTTCGTATATATCCATCATATCGCTTCGAAAAAGCCTCTATCCTTTCTGCTATTTCTCCTCTATAGAATGATTCTGCATTGGTCTCTGCTATTTCAATAAGAGTTCTTGCATGGTCGGGCAAAGTCACCATTTCTCCAATCTTTGGGGCTCTTCCTAAAGGTGCAAAGGTTTTAAACCAATATTTGAACTCATCGCCTTTTAAAGATTCTAAATATTTATCAAAGGTCTTAGCCCAGTTCCTCCCCATAATAACCGAAACAGGATAGCCTTCTTGGGCATAGCTTATGGCAGGAGTCAATACTTCCTTTAGAGGAAGCCTTCCAAATCGCTTTGAAAGGGCAGCCCAGGCTCCTGGTGCTCCAGGCACATTTACTGGTACAAAACCGTATCGGGGTATTTCAGTATACCCCTTCTTCTTGAGATTATCTATGGATATGCCCATAGGAGCTGACCCGCTGGAATTCAATCCATAGAGCTTTCCTCCAACTGATACAATAGCAAAGGCATCGCCGCCAATACCATTGGAAGTAGGCTCGCATACTGTAAGGCAAGCTGCTACAGCTATAGCTGCATCGATGGCATTGCCTCCTTTTTTTAATATATCCATACCTGCTCCTGCAGCTAAGGGCTGAGATGTTGCCACCATCCCTTTCTTAGCATAGGCAGTATATCTCTTACAACTATAAGGACAATTAAGTGCATCAAAATTCATAATCCTTCGTCTCTCCTTACCTTGTTATTTATCTTTTATTATACACTATTCTAAATAACAATTATGAAAATAATGCTAAGTCATAACCCTGAAGGAAGTAAAGGATCCAGATATACACTCAAGAGGATAAGCTTTCCTTCTCATCGTTTCTTTTGAAAACACTCTTCAAATCCAATTCTGCAATCAGAACACTTAGAAGCATGAGCAAAGCACCTACATACCCTCTTGCTGCTAGGGTTTCCTTTAAAAATATGTAGGACAATATGGCGGAAAAAACCGGCTCTAATGACAGTATGAGCCCAGTGTGGATTGCACTTGTATATTGCTGAGCTGTGGATTGGACAATATAGCCTATAGCAGTGCAGAATATGCTCAGCATTAAAACAGAAAACCAGGATATGGGAGTATTTGGAAGCTTCACACCTTCAGTAATCATTGAAATAATTATACAAAATAATCCCGCAAAACCAAGCTGTAGAATGCCTAAAGCTATTGAATCCACTTCTTTAGTATAAATGCCTATTACTATTACATGTACAGCACAAAAAAGTGCACATAATATGCATAGCAGATCTCCCACATTTATTCTGAATTGGGTATCAAGGGTCAGTAATGCTATGCCTATAAGTACTAAACATAGACTTAGTATAATTTTCTTCTCAATCTTTTGCTTTAAGAAGAAAAACGAAATAATCGGTATCAAAACCACAGAAAGGCTTATCAAAAACCCAGCATTAGAAGCTGTAGTGTATTGTAAGCCAAAGGTCATGGATATAAACATACCCACCAAGAGCATGCCGAGTATTAAAGAATACTTAATGGTCTTCTTATCCGCTGACAATACCTGTTTATGAAATACAGCCGCCGATAATATAAATGCGATGATAAAGCGGATTGCAGTAAGATTAAAGGGTTCTAAATTTCCAAGACCTAATTTTGTAAGCATATAGGAAGCTCCCCAGAAAACCGTAATCATAAGGAGCATCAAATCTGCCTTGATATGCTTATTCACGCTATCCCCTCCCCACAAATATAAAAGCCATAGATACACACATACCTATGGCTTAGTTATTATATAAAACTAAAGTTTACATAACCTAGTAATACTTAGCTATAGGCCGTGCAAATTTATCATCAAACTTAATCAATAATTTTTTCATATTGACGACCTCCTGCTTAAGTATTTCCATATATTATTATATTACCCTTAGTTTGGAAATGCAATATTAATTGCGTAATGAGTCTAAAAAGTCTGTCACATCTGAGATAACCTTATCTGCTGATTGACTCCTCAATATCTGGTGCCCTCCGTTATTATAGAATTTTATTTCTTTATGTTCTGAGGATAAACTTTCATATATATAATCAACACTGCTTTTTCTCACAGTATCATCATCTTTTGCTTGTAATATAAGAGCCGGACAATCAACCTTATATATTTTTGCCTTTGTCTTATTCAGCAGCAGCTGAAAATTATACATTGCTGCTATTGGTGAATTTTCGTTTGCTTTCATATATCTCATAAAGTTATGGGCATTCTTGTTTCTCAAGTCTTCCATAAGGTTGAACAATACTCTTTTCAAATCCCAATAATATATAGGGGTATTTATGGTTATTATAGCTTTTATATTGTATTTGCAGGCAAGATTGACAGCAATTAGACCTCCCATAGAAAACCCTATAATAACTATCTCATCTGTCTTGTCTTTTAACCCCAATAACTCTTGCTCTGCCGAATCTATCCAATCCTCATATGTTGCTTTTTTCATGTCCTGCCTTTGTCCTGTATGTCCCTTTAATTGGGGACATGAAGCTTCATAACCTTTCTCAACCAAGTGCTCTGCTAAAGGTTCAACTTCATGTATGCTGCCTCCGAACCCATGAATTACAAGACATCCCGCTTTATTATGCTTCATGCTTCATGCTTCCTCCGTTTTAGGCCGCACTTCTCTGTACACGACCTGATACATAATTGCCTCCATAGTAGCGTGCTATACAGCTTTCTATATTATTATCAATGTCCATCAAGCTTATACTGGCAGTATAAGCTTTCACAATACTTCCGTCCTCAATCTTAATATCTAAGTCAGATATTCCAATACTAGAAAATAATGTGATAGACTTCCCAGCATCACAAATATGTGGAATATTTCATGAAATCCAAAAATATTGTTATTGCGAAGAGGCCATTTTGCTCCATATATTACAGCACCTAATGTATAAAAAATACCTCCTGCAACAAGCAGCCAAATTCCTGCTGAAGGTATTGTTTTAACCAATGGGGCAATAGCTATAACCGCAAGCCATCCCATAATCAAATAAAAAGAAGTATATATCCATCTTGGGGCGTTAAACCATACTAGTTTAAGTACAATTCCCATCACAGCTAAAGACCATATTCCGATTAGAAGCCATAAGCCGAATTTTTCCCTTAGTCCAATAAGACAAATAGGGGTATATGTACCGGCTATCAAAACATAGATCATCATGTGGTCTACTTTTCTCAGCACCAAAATGGCCTTTTTTGAGACGGAAAGCAAATGATAAAGGGAACTTGCAGTATAAAGAAGTATGAGACTGGCTCCAAATATGGAGACAGAGGCTATGTTTATCGGGGCACCTTTACTCGCTGCATAAACAATTAGAAATACGGTTCCTACAATTGACAATATGGCACCTGCGAGATGAGTCAATCCACTTACTGGCTCCCTAAATTTACTATTCATTACCTATCAACCCTTTCTCTTAGAAATTATATTTTTATACTATATGCTTAAGTTAACTTTGTCATGTAGTTATCATTACTACATGTTATAATTATTTTATACCATCCTCTAATTTTATTCAATAGTATAAAATAAGATTTGATATGATTTTTACATATAGTATTATGGTATTAGACACTGATTTTTATGAGAAAGGCGTTGATTTAGAAAATGAACAAGGAAGCATTGAGTAATATAATAGAATATATATCTTCATCCCAAGATATACAGCTTTCTGATATACCTTGCATTGATTTATATATGGATCAAGTTACAACTTTGTTTGATGACAAGCTTGCTAATACGAAAAGAGAAGTATCAGATAAAATTCTAACAAAAACTATGATAAACAACTATACAAAGGCAAAAACCCTTTTGCCTCCTAAAAACAAAAAATACAGTAAAAATCATATTATACTTCTATCCCTCATATATAGTTTAAAACAGATCTTGTCAATAAATGATATAAAGACTCTTCTTACTCCCTTATTAAATAGCATGACTGCCGTGAAAGAAAATGCTGGAGTAAATTTGGACGAATTATATTCGGCTTATCTGAATATAAAAAAAGAGGACTTAGACAATTTTGCTGAAGGCTTTGATGATATGTTTAATCATGTCTTAGAAAAATCCTCCGAGCTAAGGATTGATGATAATGATCGCACAATTTTGATTCTTCTGGTCTTAACGCTGGTAAATCAAGCAGCTTTTAATAAAAGGCTTGCCGAAAAGATTATAGACGGATTTTTAACCTCAAGCAATTGAACGAGACTTCATTCAGGGGGGATTCGACCCCCACTGAATATTAGTCGAGTCCATACAAGGTGAATTGCCCCATAGGGGCAAGAGAAGGTGCCCTGGGGTACGGGGGTCTTAGGGCGGATTGGTTCAGTGATAAAAGAGGGACAGTGAGAACCGTCCCCGGTGTCCCCTGGACTTAGCCGTCCTTTATTCCTCTTCTCCTGTTTCATCAGGTTTTTTTCTTACTTTGATCTTGGTTATCCTCTTATCATCAACTTCCTCAATTCTGAATTGTATTCCGTCATATTCTACTTCATCCCCTACTTCAGGCATTTTGCCTGAAAGGCTCAATATCATACCGCTTATTGTATCAAACTCCAATTCATCCTCAGGAAGCTCAACATCCATTATATCATTTACTTCATCCAGGCTAAGCATTCCATTGATCAAATATGTATTTTCATCAAGCTGCTCATATTCTAATACTTCATCGTCATATTCATCAAAAATATTGCCAACAATCTCTTCTAGCAAATCCTCAATGGTGATGAGTCCGGCTGTGCCTCCATACTCATCTATTACTATTGCAATATGGGTTTTGGATTTCTGCATTTCCTTGAAAAGTTCATCTATCTTTTTGTATTCAGGCACAAAATAAGCAGGTCTTATTATATCTTTCAGGGAAATTTCAAATTCTATACCATGCTTCATCATAGCAAATAAATCTTTAACATATAACAGTCCAATTATATTATCAACAGTATCCTCATATACAGGGATTCGTGAGAAATGCTCTTCCACTATCACATCCAATATTTCTTCCATGGTAGCATTTACATTGATTGCAGCCATGTCTGTTCTTGGAGTCATGACCTCCTTGACTGCTGTATTATCAAACTCAAAAATACTATTAATCATCTCTGTTTCTGTCTCTCTTATGATTCCTCTTTCTTCGCCTACATTTATCATAAGCCGTATTTCCTCTTCAGTGATTTGGTCTTCATGACTTTTTGCAGAGCCCCCTAGCATCTTTACTATAAGATTTGTAGAGGAGGTCAACAACTTAACTATAGGGAACGCAATTCTAGAAAGAAATAATATAGGCTTTGCTACAGACAGGGCTACCTTGTCTGCCCATTCCAATGCCATTCTCTTCGGCACCAACTCCCCCAGTACCAAAGTTATATAGGCTATAATAAGGGTCATAAATATAAATGATAGTGAGTCTGCGTACGTAGATATTATTGAGAGATTCGCTTTTTTTAGCGCATTGGCCAAGTAAACAGCAAGAGTTTTTGCACTCAAAGCACTGGCAAAAAAACCGGCAAAAGTAATTCCTACTTGGATAGTAGCAAGCAATTTGCTCGGTTCTTGAATAAAGTTATCAATTATTTTGGCAGCTTTATTGCCCTCTTCTATAAGAGGTCTTAGTTTTGATTGCCTGATAGATACTATTGCCATTTCCGAAGCTGCAAAAAATGCGTTAATCCCTATCAATAAAAAAATTATAAACATTTGCGACCACAGGTCCCCGTCCATTAAGAAAATTCCCCCTAATAAAGTATTTTATTATAATTATACTATTTATCCTAGTGTATACCAAGCTAATATTTTCCTAAATTGCACGTTATGTGCTCTAGGATTGTCCTTTTCTTATTTTAGATTAATAAATCTTCAATTCACGTTTAAATACCTGTAATAATATTAATAACATATAAGTAAAACTAAGACAAGAGCTTCTATCTAAAAGATAGCAGTTCTTGTCTAAAGCCTGATATAAATATAAACAACACTAAGCCTAAAAATATCTTATCGCATTTTCTTTCTATGAAAAGTACCAGCAAAAGACCTAGTAATAATAAATCTTCAAATGTAAAATTCACTATTATAAAATTGATAACTTTTGCAATATCCAACCTTATCTACCTGCCTTAAAACCCAATCTCTCCATAATAGCGATGATATTCATAGCTTTTACACAGTCTTCTACAGCTTTTTGTCTTCTATCTGATATGAAAGGTTTTATTGAATTTAAAAGCATTATCCTTTTGTCATTCTTGTTTTCATCATAGATTTTTCCCATTATTCCATTTAAAAGGGTTTCATCGAATAAACCTGCTAGAGGATTTTGATAACTCGTATTCTCCACCCTTTTACCATCTACATCGTCTGCATCATTTACTTCATTTTTTTTTTGCTGGTTCATGCCATTTAAGAGCATTCCCATTAATTCGCCTTTTAAGCTTTCAAAATCATTATTTTTTAACATATTGCTTAGTCTCTGGCTTGAGCCATCCGAACTTTTTTGGTTATCCAGGTACTGAATTAATTCATTTTTAAGACCGTCAATGTCTCCTCGATTAATCTTATCCTTCACATCCTGACTTACATTTATGTTTGGATTATTGTTTATTTGATCCATAACCATTCTCTTCATTTGTTGCTGGTCGATATTATCCAAGTCTACCCCAGGCATTTGTTGAGAGAGCTTTTCCTTTAACTCCTCAATATCATTTTGATTATATCTATTTTGATTTCTACCATATGCCATGCAATTACCTCCAAAATGTCTTATTTTAACACTTAACTAACCCGCCCTAAGTCTAGTGTCCCAGGGTACCTTCTCTTGCCCCTGCGGGTCAATTCACCCTGTATGGACTCGGCTAACATTTAGCTTCGCAAAATGAAGTCTCGTTCAATAAACGAGTCTTCTGCGCTCTTTTTGGTCTCTCGTTCTTCTATAAATTATATCTTTTTTGCATTCAATGTTTTCTTCTTTGCCTTTGTTTTTAAAAATAGGCTCTGTACATCTTTGAGGCAATACAAATACTAAAAGCAACAAAAGCACCACCCATATTATGTCTTCGTTGAATATATCATCGAATAAACCCATACCAAAACCCTCCTCGGGATGCAATCTATTCTCCCACTTCTATTTTATTCCCTAGGCTTATTTTGGTTACAGCTTTTCCTCATAAGTTTTAAGCCCGGCATAACCGGGCTTAACCTAAAATATCTTTCTACCAGAAAAGAATATGACAAACAGTATAATCAATATCCATATGCTGTTATTTCCTAGAAAGCTACTACCTAGCAAACTGCCTGTGCCACAGCCTCCGCCTATGCCTCCAAAGCCTCCGCAGAAAAAGAGTATGAGAAGTATTATCCAAATCCAATTGGAACCAAACAATCCTGCTGTAGGCTCGCAGCATTCATGCGATGCTATGCCCATAAAAGCACCTCCTTCTGGGCTTATATAAACTTACTTTTATATAGCGGTGCCAAAGAAAGTCCTTCCAAATCCTCCGAAAGCTATTACAGCAAGTATTATGATAAAGAAGAAGTTGCTTTCTCTGCCTGATGTTATACAAGACGCCAATAGTATGAAAAGTACCAATAGAAGCAAAAAGGAATGTTCTCCCGACTTGCAAAAATCCACTATTCCAGCAACAGGTCCGCATCCTCCGGTGCCTATACCTGCAACATTACCACAAGAACCCATATTTACACCTCCTTTCCTCCAAGGGTTTTATTAGTCCTGCAAAATCTAAACTCCAAAACCAAAAGTTCTTCCAAAACCACCAAATGCTATTACAGCAAGTATGATAATAAAGAAGAAATTATTTTCTCTTCCTGTAACAATGCCAGATGCCAATAGTATGAAAAGAAGCAATAAGAGTAGGAATGAGTTGCTGCCTGGGCAGCATCTCTTTTCTTCAACTCCAAGAACGTTATCGCATGGACCTGTGCCTATACCACCCACATTTCCGCAGCCTCCAAAATTACCAAAACCCATAGTTTACACCTCCTTTCGCCTGAAGGGTTGTTCTCTCTTCCCACTTATATACTATGTACAGGTCTTTTTTTTGTTACAGGCTGTAGTTGAATTTTTTTATATAATGATTTATCATTTCATTAAGCTAAGTTGTAAATAAAAATCGGAAGGGATGGTCATATATGTCAAAAATTCAATTAAAGCCCGGGACAATGCTTTATCCGGTACCGGCAGTCATGGTTTCCTGTGCAGATACTGAAGGCAATAACAATATAATTACAATAGCATGGACTGGTATACTATGCTCAGACCCACCTATGCTTTATATTTCAGTAAGACCTGAAAGATATTCTTTCGAAATGATAAAAAACACAGGTGATTTCGTAGTCAATATTCCAAATAAAAAACTGTGCCGAGCCTTAGATTTCTGCGGTGTTAAATCCGGCAGAGAGGTAAATAAATTTGAACATCTGGGTTTAACTCCTGAAAAATCTAATTATGTGAAATCTCCATCCATTGGGGAAGCTCCTTTAAGTTTGGAATGCAAAGTCAAGGATATTATCTCTTTAGGTTCTCATGATATGTTTATTTCAAATATTGTCGGAGTGTCAGTAGACGAAAAGCTAATGGATGAAAAAGAAAAAATCCACTTATCTAAAGCAGATCTAATATGCTACAGCCATGGAGAATATTGGACCCTCCATGAAGCCTTAGGCTTCTTTGGCTATTCTATAAGAAAGAAACAAAAAATAAAAAGAGAAAGAGATTGATTATTCTCTTTCTCCAAACTTGTTTCTTATATAACTGAATATTATCCTGGATTTCTCACTGATAGAGCTTTTAGATACATTATACTTATCTGCCAATTGCTGCTGAGTCACGTCTTTGCAAGTAAACTTACAATATGCAAATTCCAAAGCTGCAGACCAAATCTCTGTTTTCCCTATGCTAGGTACCTCTGGATAGGATGATTTGATAAAATCATACCAGATATCTTCAACAATTTTTTTGTAAGGTGTTTTGTAGCAATTTTTCATCATCTTTAAAGTCTTGTTCTTTACTTCTTCCCATTCCTTTTTCCACTCGTCTTCCAGAAATCCGTCCGGTTCAATAGATATCTCCTTGACTTCTCCATCTAGCAGTACGTGATATGGTTTTGGGGCACCTATTTTATTGAGCAAAAATACTCCTTCTATCTTAATATTCTTGTCTACATCATGTCTAAGAATATATTTTCTGATCAAGTCTTCGAGTTCTATAAGGTTTTCTTTCTTTATTTTATTGAAAACCATCTTTTTTAACACAGATTTATCAAAGCTTATTGCAAAATATATTATATCCTTTATGCTATTGTCATTTATTAAGAGCTCTCTTGACTTATCCTTATCCAAGGATAAAAATTCATATATTTTATCTATTCTTCTCCCAATTTCCTCTTTAGGAAGCTGATAAAAATAAGGCAAATATTTGAATTCCATTGCATTATCTTGAGTTTGAACAGCAAGATTATAATAATAATCTGCCAAAAAGTTTTCATTATCAACCTTTTTAAGCTTTTCCCAAAGTACTGCAGCTTCTTTGAATTTTTTGCAATTATATGATGCTACAGCCACAAGGTGAATATATTGGGGATTTTCTCCATTTAGTCTAAGCAATTTTTTATACGCTTCATAAGCTTCTTTATACTTGTTTAGGCAACCTAAAGTATCAGCAATTTTATAGGCATAGTCTTCGTTTTCTGGATAAAGCTTCTTAATAATCCGTATTTGTCTCTCCAGTAAATTGTTTATTCCTAGTTTGTTATAATATATGGCAAGATTGCAGTTTGCATGGACATTATTTTCCTCATAAGAAAGGACTTCCTTTGCCATATCAATTGCTACATCTATCTTGTTGAGATAATAATTGGTCAAGGAAAGATTATTTTTCGCAGGAACGGCATTAGGAAGTTTTGACACCACTTCCTCTAAATTTTTTAGAGCCTTTTCATAATCTCTTCTTTCCATAAATTTTATAGCATCTTCTTCTAGTTTATATATCTTTTCTAATTCCTCATCATCAAGATTATTGTTGGCATCAATTATCATGCTAAGCATTTCAACTAAATGCTCTGATTCTTCCGCAAATTCTCCATAGGGCGATAAACTCAAGTATTTCTCAAAATACTCTAGAGACTTCTTTATCTTTTGAAGCTGAAGAAAATTGCAGCCCAATCCAAAGTAGCATTCATCATAATCAGGGTCTATATTGTTTATTATATTTAAAAGCACACTGGATGAATGCTCTATATGACCAAGCTCGGCTAAAAGACCTGCGTAATTGAATTGCATATAACTATCATCTGGTTTAATATTTATTGCTTTTTCAATATATCTTAAAGCGGTCTTTAGCCTGCCGTTTTGCAAATACTTAAAACTCAGGTCAAAGTAAAAATTCGCACTTCTTTCAAAGGGTACAACTTTTTTGTTTCTCATATTACACCACCTAAATGCCTTTTTGGATTTTAATAAATAATCTTGAATCCTCCCGGCAATATGACTTTGAATAGATTTCTTTTTTCATTGCTGATAAATTTTACTTTACCATAGTCCGCAAGTGAATTTTTTATCCTCTTCAAGCCTGAGCCGGTTTTCAAGAATCTCTTTTTTTCATCTAAAACCAGCAGTCTATGATAAAGCCAGTTATTTCTCCTGCATGGATTGTTTTCATTTAATAAGGCTTGAATCTCATTTTGATTGCACAATGCCCCGGGATTGCTGATTTCAACATGCTGAGCTGAAATATATACTACTATTTCTCTTCCATAGCTGAAATAATCTCGGTGGACAGCTGCGTTGGCAATTGCTTCACACAATGCCTCCATGGGATAATCTGACTTCCTTATTAAATTTCCTAAATATTCTTCTACCCAGTTTAACATAGATATTATAGGTCCATCAAAATATTTGCTGGTGCTTGATTTTCCATCTATTATCTTTATACCTGTATGAGGAAGAAACTGTTGAGGTTTATGTCCAAATACCAGCAAACCTCCTATAGTGGGGTGAAATTTATCTATGTCCTCTTCTCTTGATAGTATTCCTAATCCTTCCAGCAGAGGGTAGAGGTTGTCAAACTTTTCATAATCAATTTTCAAGCCTGATTTAGCTAGATAGTCCATCAAAATATTTGAATCAAGCTGATCAACATTTACGTTGTTTAAGGCTATTGTTTCATACTGCAAAAGACCTGAATCTTGAAGCATGCCTGCGATTTCCTCTCTCCGAGCTATATCTGTGGTTGATCCTCTTCTTAGGTAAAAGGATCCATTTTGAAGTATTTGGTGAGGTTTTTGGCTGCTTTTATATATAGTGAGGACCCCTATTACTTTTTCATCATAGCTTACCAAATCAAATTTTATAGTAATAGGAGGATCGCATCTTTGGCTTATTATTTGTTGAATTTGTTCTTCTGGATATTGCAGGCCGTCTATACCTACTACTCTCTTTGTTTTGTCTTCAATTCCAAATATAATGTATCCTCTTCCGCCTTTTGAATTTGCAATGGCAGACACATCTTTGGCCAGTTCCTTCTTTTCCCAATCAGTTTTAATAGAAAGACATTCTTTAAAATCCAGCTTAGTTGATTCATTTTTAGCCAGAAGTGCTGTGAGCCTTTGCTTGTTCATGTAATGCACCCCATTTTGCAAATTCTATTTTTAGTTTATCATATTGAAAAAAAATAACATAGTACCATATAGATTATTATCTTTATTTAAATGCCAGTTTAAACAAAATACAGCGATAATTGCTATCGCTGTATTTTGGTTTTACCTTTTTATATTGTTTTTATATGCATATATGGCAGCTTTGGTCCTGTCATTCACATTTATTTTTCTGAATATGCTTGACACATGATTTTTTACTGTTTTTTCGCTTATAAATAATTCATTTGCTATAGTCTTGTTGTTCATACCATCAGCTATTAATGATAGAACCTCATATTCTCTTCGCGTCAAATCATTTTCAACATTAGCTCTATATGCCTTGGTGCTGCTGAATTCTCTTACCAAGTCTGCAGCAAGCTTTGGCTGTATGTACGATTCTCCGGAATAGGCATCCCTTATTGCTTTTGACAAAGACATAGAATCTGAATCCTTGAGTACATATCCTAACGCACCTAGCTCCAGGGTTTCCAATAGGTACTCTCTCCCCTCATGTATGGTCAATACAACGGTTTTGACTTTGATGTTCTCTTCTTTAATTTTTCTTAATGTGGATATGCCCCCCATTACAGGCATATTTATATCAAGAAGAAGAACATCTGGATTGAGTTCTTTGATCTTGTCTAAGGTCTCCAAACCATTTGCGGCTTGTCCAACAATTTGGAAATCCTGTTCTAATTCTAAAATCTGTTTCAATCCTTCTCTCACCAGAGAGTGATCATCAGCAATGAGTATTTTAATCTTTTTCATTTTAAACCTCCCCATATACATCAATAGGTATAGAAATTAATATTTTTGTGCCATTTCCAGGTGAAGTATTTAGTTCAAATCTTCCATTAAGAAGCAAGACCCGCTCTTCCATGCTTAACAGCCCATATCCACTATTCTCATCCGCTCTCTTTACTGTTTCTCTGCAAAATCCAATTCCATTGTCACTGATTACAATATTGATGTTCTTTTTCGTCAGCTCAATCTTAACATTCGCCCTAGTTGCTTTTGAATGCTTTCTAATATTATTTAATGATTCTTGAATAATCCTAAAAGCAGCCAGTTCAATTACTTGCATTAGCTTTATCTTATTACCAAAAAAATTAAATTCAGTAAAAATGCTTGATTCTTCACTGTGTTGAGTTACAAGCCTTTCTACAGTGGGTATTAAACCTAAGTCATCCAAGGACATCGGCCGTAAATCATATATCATCTTCCTTACATCTTTTAGGCTGCAACGCATAACAGTTCTTAGTGCTTTCAATTCTTCCTTGGCTTTATTGCTATCAATATCTATAAGCTTCTCGCATAGTTCAGATTTTAGAACCAAGTTTGCCAATATCTGAGCCGGTCCATCATGTATATCTCTTGATAATCTATATCTTTCTTCCTCTTGTGCCTGAATTACCTTTATACCAAGATATTGCTTTTCTTTGAAATCTTCAAGCTGCATATGAATATCTTTTAAATCGCCACTTAAGTATCCCATCACAACCCCAATCTGGGATATCAATTTTTCTGCTTTTTTAAGAGTATCTTTAGCGGCTTTCAACCTTAATTCCAATTCCGTCCTTCGGTTTATCAAGATTTGCTCTTCATTTTTTTTCACCATCAACTGAAGCTGTAAGTCTTTCGCTTTTTCGTAGACTTCTTTTATATCTTCTTCGCTGAAGTCTCTAAAATTTTTATTGACTATCATCAACCTATATCTAATATCTTTTTCAAGTTTTGTTAGCTGGTCTACCTGGAGTATAACTTCTTCTGTTTTCATTTTTGCTTGAAGAAGCTCTTCCTCAATCATCCTAAACTGATTTCTTGCTTCTTCAGCTATCTCAAATATCTGATTTTGACTTTTTTCTATTGCTTCTAGGGTACTCCGTATAATTTTAGTCAGCCTGTCAATAATTAACATCCCCTTTTCCTGAGCTTTTCCTCCGATGGTAAAATCTATTACATTATAACATATTATACTATGAATTTTGTTTACATGTAAGCTTATTGTTGCAATATGTCACTTTAACAGTGATTTATGCTCACTCTATAGGACTAATAGACTACAACAAAAAACGGCTTTCGCCGCTCATTCTAAACATCCCGATTAAGCCTATTCAATAGGTTGGAAGTCTAAAAGATACCAGTTTCCTTTATGCTTCATCATTTCAATTCTGTAGTATCCCTCCATAGATTCAAAGGATTCTTGTCCTTCCAAATTCCAAAGTATTTTGCCCTCCAAAACTGCATTAGAGCCGATTTTTTCTATCCTTTGCCAAGTAAAATCAAGAGAAATAACTCTTTCCATATCTGTAGGATATTCTTTCAAATAAATAAAGGTTTCCAAATCTTCTTCCAAAAGCTTTCCTGAGGCTATGGCGTTCATATCATCATAAAACATTTCGTAATTATAGTCTTCAGTAAAAATTTTATTCCAAGCCTCAGCCCTTTTTATAAGAAGCTCCTCACATAGTGTGCTTAGATCTTCGGAATCTCCAAATGCAATAACGCTAATCAATAATATTGAAGCTATTATATATAGTATTCCTTTCTTCATTTATATCACCTCATTAGTCTAATGAGATAATTATACTATTTTACACCTATGAATTTTGCCATTTCTTGACCTGCATATTGCACTTTTTGTCTACACAATCAGATATATTTTTTTATTCATCCCTATCAAACAAAGTAATGCAGCAAAAGCCGCATTACTTATGAATCATTGTATATTTAAATTGCCTCTAAGGATTCTATCTCCTTTACGCTAAACAGCTTGTCCAAATCAAGAAGAATAAGTATCCTATCATTTACCTTTCCGATTCCTGTTATATACCTTCTATCAACTCCCGCAATGATATCGGGAGCAGCTTCTATGTTGTCGTCGCTTATTGTTATTACTTCTGAAGCATCATCTACAATAAAACCCACCTGCTTGGAATCAATATTCATCACGATTATTCTAGTTTCTTCATTTATTGATTCTCCATGAATGTTAAATCGTTTTTTAAGATTGACTATAGGTTTGATTTCACTTCTAAGGTTTATTATGCCTTCAATAAAGTTAGGAGTATTAGGTACCTTAACAGGTTCCTTATAGGAAACAATCTCCTTTACTTGCATAATATCTACCCCATATTCTTCCTTGCCTAGTTTAAACACAACAAATTGAGTCTCAGCCAATAATCTCACCTCCTATGCTTTGTCTTAATGTTTATGGCAATCGCAGCTATGTCCGTGATTATGCTTATGCTCATGCTCATGTGAATCCTGAATCTCTATAGAGTCAAGCTGTACCTTAACTTGAGATTTTATCCAGTCTATATATTTTCTCCTAAGTATTTGCTGCTCTGACTTTTCTTCCGATGTCAGTTCATCAGTTTTTGATTTGTTAGCAAGAAAATTGATTCTCTCAATGTCTTCTTTTGTGATCATCAAACCATCCTATCTATTATTTATTCTAATTCTCCCACGCTCTCCTCGGCTGCTTTGACGAATGCTCCTGCCTTAACCATTGCATCTAACCTGTCCATGTCAACATACATTATTCTATCATTTTCTACTGGTGGAACATTCTTTCTTATTTCTTCGTAAACCTTTGCCGTACCCTTCCCTAGGACTGCATCTTCACGAAAGCTGATAGCCTGTGATGCTGCAAAAGCTTCTATAGCCAGAACTTTTTCTACATTATCTAAAATAAGTCTTGCTTTTTTTGCTGCTGTAGTTCCCATGCTTACATGGTCTTCTTGATTGGCAGAGGAAGGAATGGAATCCACGCTGGCAGGATGTGCAAGTATTTTATTTTCTGACACCATTGAAGCAGCTGCATATTGAGTTATCATAAAGCCTGAGTTCAGACCGCCTTTTTTTGTCAAAAATGCTGGCAGGTCATTAAGCTGTGGATTTACCAGACGTTCTATTCTTCTTTCAGATACATTGGCCAATTCAGATACTGCGATGCCTAAAAAGTCCATTGCGAGCGCTATTGGCTGTCCATGGAAGTTGCCTCCTGAAATTACCTTGTCATCTTCAGAGAATATCAAAGGGTTGTCTGTTGCTGCATTTAGTTCTATGGCTATGATGTCTCTAACATAGGATATTGCATCCCGGCTGGCACCATGTATTTGGGGTATACATCTTAAAGTATATGCATCTTGAACTCTCAGCTCTCCCTGAAGTGAGGTAAGGCTGCTACCTTTTGTTATCCTTAATACATTCCTTGCTGTCATCATTTGCCCAATCTGGCCTCTAGCTTTATGGACTCTCTCATCAAAAGCATCTGTAATCCCTTTTAGTGCTTCTAAAGTCATTGATGCTATTATATCAGCGGTTTTTATTATATTCAAGGAATCATATACAGCCAATGCTCCTATGGCAGTCATGACCGGTGTACCGTTTATCAGAGCAAGCCCTTCTTTGGAGGTAAGTTCAACAGTATCTATACCTGCTTTTTTCATGGCTTCTTTACCGGACATTCTTTCTCCCTTATATATGGCCTCGCCTTCACCAAGCATAACAAGAACCATATTAGCAAGAGGTGCTAAGTCTCCGCTTGCTCCTAAGGAACCTTTCTCAGGTATTATAGGATGAACTCTCTTGTTTAACATTTCAAGTAAAGTGTTCACTGTTTCTAATCTTATACCTGAATTTCCCTTTGCTAATGCATTGGCACGAAGAATCATAACTCCTCTTACAGTTTCCTCTGAAAGAGGATTCCCCATGGAGCAAGCATGGCTGACGATTAAATTTCTCTGAAGAGCCTTCGTATCCTCCTTGGATATGTAGGTATCGCTAAATTTTCCAAAGCCAGTTGTGATACCATAAACCACAACTTCTTTCTCCACCAGGTTATCTACATACTCTCTGGATTTTTTAATCTTGAATATCGCCTCTTCGGATAAATCCACTAAATATCCATTTCTTGCTACATTGACCACGTCCATTATGGTCAGGTGCTCTCCGTCTATAAGCACGTGTCCCATCAGATTGCATCTCCTTTACTTTTTAGAATTATTTTGTAATTGTTTCCTTCTTGGTTTTTTCTTATCTCTTATATCTTTATAGAAAGCCTCTCTAGGCTTTGGCTTTATAAGGCATTGGCTTCCATACCCAATTAAGTCGGTTCTGTTTGCTAGATTAAGAGCTTTAAATACCAAGTCATAATTCTTAGGCTTTCTATATTGTATCAATGCTTTTTGCATAGCCTTTTCCACCGGGCTCTTTGCCACATACACCTTCTCCATGGTCCTTGGGTCAAGCCCTGTGTAATACATGGCAGTAGATAAGCTGCCTGGGGTGGGGTAAAAATCTTGAATTTGCTCCGGATTATAGCCCATATCTCTAACGTATTCAGCTAATTCTATAGCAGCCTTCAAATCAGAGCCCGGATGACCGGACATGAGATAGGGCACTAGGTATTGATCTTTTCCCAGCTTCTTATTTGTTTGAAAATATTTATCCTTAAATCTATCATATACCTTTTTGCTTGGTTTTCCCATAAGTTTTAACACTTTTTCTGATACATGCTCAGGAGCTACCTTAAGCTGCCCGCTTACATGATGTTTACAAAGTTCTTGCAAAAATTCATTGCTTTTGTCCAAAAGCACATAATCATATCTTATACCGGAACGTATGAATACTTTCTTCACTCTTGGCAGCGATCTGAGCTTTCTCAACAACTCCAAATAATCCTTATGGTCCACAATGAGATTTTTACATGGAGCAGGAAACATACATTGTCTCTCCTTGCATACCCCTTCCTTAATCTGCTTTTTGCAGGCAGCCTGTCTAAAGTTTGCTGTAGGGCCTCCCACATCATGTATATATCCTTTAAAATCAGGTGCTTCAATCATTTCTTTTGCTTCTTCCAAAATGGACTCATGGCTTCTTCCCTGTATTACTCTTCCTTGATGAAAGTTCAAGGCGCAAAAGGAACAGCCTCCATAGCATCCTCTATGGGAAGTTATGCTGAATTTCACTTCCTCCAGGGCCGGTATTCCGCCAAATGCCTCATATATAGGATGGTAATTCCTTGCATAGCTCAATTTATATACTCTGTCCAGCTCATATTGATCCAAAGGCTTTGATGGCGGATTTTGTACCAAATATCTATCTCCATGAGGCTGTATGATGATTTTACCTGTTTCATAATCTTGTTCCTTAGATTGAACTAAAAAGGCTTTGGCATATTTCTTTTTGTCCAAGGCAACTTCTTCATAGCTTTGGATAAAAGCTACATCCCTCAAACCCTCTAGGGAATTTGTAATATAAGCAGTGCCATTGACATAGTTTATATATTTTATATCTATACCGCTAGACAATGCTTCAGCAATTTCTTCTATAGGTCTTTCTCCCATGCCGTATATCAATAAATCTGCCTTACAATCGAAAAGAATTGAGCGCCTTACTTTATCATCCCAATAATCATAATGAGCAAATCTCCTTAGGCTAGCCTCAACTCCTCCTATGATTATTGGAACCTCTTTATAGGCTTCTCTTAGTTTGTTGCAATACACTATCAAAGCCCTGTCAGGCCTAGCTCCAGCTTTTCCTCCCGGTGAATACAAATCTTCTCTTCTTCTCTTTTTTGAAGAAGTGTAGTGATTTACCATGGAATCAATATTGCCAGAAGATACTAAGAAAGCATATTTGGGTTTTCCCAACTTCATGAAGTTTTCTTTTCGTCTCCAATCAGGCTGTGAGATTATACCAACCTTATAGCCTAAACTGTCTAAGAACCTTGTTATTATGGCATGACCAAAGCTTGGGTGATCCACATAAGCATCACCACATATATAAATAAAATCAAATTGCTCTATTTTTCTTTCTT
>JAQUTA010000019.1 GCA_028709965.1 Lutispora sp. | reverse complement strand
AACAAAGCAGCGCTTACCTACTAAGGCAAGCGCTGCAAAATTTATGAATGAGGGGGAGGAATAAAGAGTATTAGCACTAATTTACCAATAATCCTTGTAATGCAATTATATACAAAAGCTTTGCATATTGATATAGTATATGGGCATTTGTTACAACAAATTTACATCTATACTATTTTTCAGCATTGATTTCCCTGAATTTGGTTCAACACTGAACTAACATTTTGCTTCACAAAATGAAGGCTCGTTCAAAAGATAAATTTATACTCTAGTAATAAATATATGTTAGAGAAGTAAAAATATTAAAATCGGACATAATGGAATTATATTTCAGTTCAATAAATAATCTGAAAATTATATATATATATGATAGAATGTAATATAGTAAAAAAGATAAAAGGAGTTGAGAATTATGGGAGAAATGATTAAGATTACTTTTAATAACAATGATACTTATCAATATCCCAAGTCCGTCAAACTGCTTGACATTGCAAAAGAAAGACAAAATCAATTTAAATATAAAATAGTAGGAGCTATTGTTGATAATAACCTAAGAGAGTTGGATTATACACTTGAAGAGGATGCAAATGTTAAATTTTTTGACACTACTTTCCCTTATGGTAACAGATTCTATTCAAGAAGCTTGAGTTTTTTGTTCATAATTGCTGCCAAAGAAGTTTTAAGAGAATGTAAGGTTACGGTGGAACACTCACTTAGCAAAGGCCTATACTGTGAAATACATAAAGACGGTCATATAGATGAAACGTTGGTTAAAAAAATTGAAAATAAAATGAGAGAGATTGCAGATAAAGATATACCTTTTGTAAAGGCTAAATATTCAAAAATTGAAGCAGAAAAGCTTTTTATTGAAAAAAATCAGTATGACAAGCTAGAACTTTTAAAACATAGAGATAAAGACTCTATTAATATATATAGCTGCATGGGCTATTATGATTATTTCTATGGTTACTTAGTGCCTTCCACGGGCTATTTGAAAACATTTGAATTGCTATATTATCCTCCTGGCATTGTACTCCGTTTTCCAGTAAGGTCTAATCCAAATGAAATACCCGAGTTTGTTGACCAGCCGAAGCTCTTCAATATTTTCCGTGAGTTTGAAGAGTGGGGAAAGATAATGGAGATTGAAAATATAAGCCAGCTCAATGACTATATTTCCAAGGATTCAATAAAAGAGCTTATTTGGGTAGCGGAGGCTCTACATGAGAAAAAGCTGGCAGAAATAGCAGACAATATATGCTCCTCCGAGGAAAAGAAAAAGCTGGTACTCATTTCTGGACCATCTTCCTCTGGTAAGACCACCTTCACCCAAAGACTGGCAATACAGCTTAAGGTAAACGGCCTGAAAACAGTGGCTATATCTATAGATGATTTTTTCAAAAACAGGGAGGATACACCAAAGACTCCTGACGGCGAATATGATTTTGAAACGATTGATGCTATAGATATTGATTTGTTTAATGAATTGATGAACGACCTCATAGCCGGAGAAGAAATTGAGCTGCCCTATTTTAATTTTCATACAGGCAATAGGGAATGGAGAGGTAAAAAGCTTAAGATATCAAAGGATCACATAATACTTGTAGAGGGAATTCATGGGTTAAATGAGAGGCTTACCCAAAGCATCGATATAAGTAAGAAGTATAAAATATATATCAGTCCTCTTACTCATTTGAATGTAGATAATCATAATAGGGTACCCACCTCAGATTTAAGGCTTATAAGAAGAATGGTACGGGATTACCAGTTCCGATCTACAGATGCGCTTACAACTATAAAAAGATGGGACTCTGTGAGAAGAGGAGAGGATAAATATATTTATCCATACCAGGAGGCAGCAGATATAATGTTCAATTCCTCTTTGGTATATGAACTTAGCATATTAAAGAAAATTGCCATGCCTCTTTTGGAGAAAATAGATAAAACCGTGGAAGAACATGTTGAGGCAAAGCGCTTGATGAAATTTTTAAATTATATTCTGACAGCAGACTCAAAATGCATACCTATTAATTCTATATTGAGAGAGTTTATAGGCAATAGTTGCTTCACAGTCTAAAACTATATTGTATATGGAGGCGATTGTATGGATTTGGTTCATCTTGTAGAAGTATATAATGAAATAGAGGCTGATATTGTAGAAGGATTTTTGAATGACAATGGAATACCTTCAATAAAAAAATATAAAAATACCCAAGGGTATATGAAGGTTTTACTTGGTACTACTTTAGGCGTAGATATATTTGTAAATCCCGAAGATTATGTACAAGCGAAAGAAATCCTAGAGAGCATTGACATCAATGAAGAATAATAATGGAGGTTAAAAAATGTTTGATGTGATGAGCTTTATCTCGGAGCTAGAAAAGGAATGCACTGATTTTAAGAAAAATTTAAATGGACTAGAGACTGAAAGTCAGATAGAAATAATAAAATTAGCTTGCTCCAACGTGTACCCGGAGGAAAGCATAATAGAGAAAATGGAACAGCAAAAACATGATAAGAAGCCGTTGACGGTGAAATTCGGAATAGATCCGATGAATACCAATGTTTTAATAGATCATATGCCGCCAATTGTTCTTCTTAGTAAGTTGCAAAGAATGGGCTATAAGATAATATTTTTGATGGGCGATTTTACTGCATTGATTGGGGATCCGTCAGATAAAACAACTAGCCAAAGAAAGCTTAATCGAAAAAAAATAGAAGCAAATTTTAAAACGTTAAAGGAAAGCTTATCCCGATTTATTGAATTTACAAAAACAGATGCGGTATTTAATAGCGCATGGCTTAATGATTTAAAGCTTTTAGATCTTGTGAATATAATGAAGGAAATTGATATATTCCTTACTCTAAATAGGGAAGATTTTAAGAAGAAACTAGATAGCACAAGCAGCATATCCTATGCCGAACTAATGTATCCCTTGATAATGGGCATAGATTCTTTGCAGATTGGACCTGATTTGGAATTGGGAAGAGAAGATCAATTAAATAATTTGCATATGTGCAGACGCTTGATGGAAGTCAAAGAAATGGAGCCGGAAGGCATCATGATTACACATGCTCTTCCTCAAGGGGACTCTTTTGCCATAGATGGAGATCCTCAGGTGATATTTAAAAAGATTGTAAAGATTGATAATAGCCATGTTCTCATGTGGTACAAGTTATTAACCGAAATTACTCCTGCCACTGCAATACAATTGGAACGAGCTATAAAAGAAGGCCATATTAATATTCAAACGGTAAAAGAAGTCCTAGCAAAGATAATAATAAATAAATTATATGGTAAAGATAAGAGTGAATTGACTTATATTGAATACATTAAGGATCTTGTTAAAACTGCACCCACAAAAGAAATAAGGATGATACCCGGCAGCGTAATGAGCATTGGAGAATTCATAGCTGCCTCTACGGATTTTACAGTGACAGAAGCAGAGAATATAATAGTGTCCGGTGGAGCGAGAGCCTTGAGCTGTGACGGGGGCTGTCTTACATTTATTTTAGATAGCAGCGCAGATATCAGTACTATATACTTTGATAAATTTTATATAATTATGTTGGACAAGCTCATACTAAGAATTAGGAAATAAAGATTAACATTTAATCAAAATATTACATTCATATATTTTACCTATACGCAAAAAATAAAGTAGTTTCAAAATTACGAGGGGTGAGTATATGAAATTTTTGAAAGCAAAGGTTCTTCTAATATTAGTAATATTAAGTATTGCAGTTATTTATTCAGGTTGCTCTGCAAGAAGAATTCAAAACCCTACTCCCAGCAATGACATGTCCTCTAATAGAAGCTATAGCCCCGAACTGGGAACACCGGCAACAGAAGCTGATAACGTTGCAAAAGCTGTTCAAGGCATTCCCGGTATAAAAAGCGCCACTGCAGTGATTAGTGGAGATGCAGCCTATGTAGGAATTAATATCGACATCAATAGCAATTTAGATAATACTTCGAAAATACAAAACATCAAAAAGCAAGCTGCGGATACGGTAAGAAATACAGACAGCAGTATAAATACTGTATATATTAGTTCAGATGCTGATTTTTTACAAAAGATTACTAAGATATCTAATGATGTAAGAAATGGAAAGCCTATTGAAGGCTTTAATGATGAGCTAGGTGAAATTGTTAAAAGGATAACACCGGAAAAGCAATAAGCTCTAGCCACTGAATAAGAAAGACTAAGTTAAACTCCGCCTTAACTTAGTCTTTTTAAATTTTTTACACCAAAAGTATACAGAAAACTTGATAAATTTTACTGAAATTGCTTGATAAATAACAAACAATTAATGTATTATATAAGTATACAAACTAATTATTTGGAGGGGTGGAGGATGAATAAAGAGGAAGCTTTGATAAGCGTTCATAAGTTAAATTATGTATATCTTGCAATGAATAAATGTTTTGTTGATGATTGGGAAAAAATAGTACAGTTGGGTGGGATGACTTACCCTCAAAGCAAACTTCTAATTATTTTGAAAGAGAATGGACAATCTACAATGTCCCAGCTTGCTGAAAAGGGTTATTGGCATATGTCAACAGTAACTGAATTGGTGAGTAGAATGGAGAAGGAAAAACTGGTACAAAAACATATAGATCAGATAGATAAGCGAGTAGTAAGAGTAGATATAACAGAAAAAGGCATTAAAACTCTTGATAACACAAAGAGATTATACTATAGAAATTCTGATATATTTAATGCATTGATTGGAATGAATAAGCAGGATTTAGATGCGGCTTTTGATGTCTTTAGTAAGATATGCAAAAATACAAAAGGTATTGAAGGACCGTGCATGTTATCAATAGCTATGGAAAGTATTGAACATCCTAAATGCAATTGTCTTGAAATATTGAGAAGCCTGGATGAGGAGTGAAAAAAGTGAAATCAAAGGCTTTAAAAAGAGAAAATACAATAGGCTTGATTGCACCATCCAGTGCTGCCGGAAAGAGTAAAGCTCAAAATTGTATAGAATGGGTAAAATCCATGGGATATAGAGTAAAATGGGGTGAATCCATTTTTGAGGAGAGAGGGTATTTGTCAGGCAGTGATGAATTGAGAGCTCATGATATAAACATGATGTTTGGAGATAGTGAAGTGGATGCCATATTTTGCATACGAGGAGGCTATGGCACCATGAGGCTCCTTGATGAGATTGACTATGATATAATAAGGAACAATCCAAAGATATTTATAGGATTTAGTGATATCACTGCTTTGCACACAGCTTTTTTTCAAAAAACAGGCCTGATAACTTTTCATGGACCTATGCTGGCAGGCTTTGCAAAAAAAGGCTTGGATAGTTTAAGCAAGTATTATATGGATAGAGCTTTGATGATAAAGGAGCCTTTAGGTGAAATAATTAACCCTCCTGAGTTTCCCATAAAAGCGTATAATGAAGGCAATGCAACAGGCAAGGTAGTTGGTGGGAACCTATCACTTATAGCAGATACCATGGGCACTCCTTATGAGTTAGATACAAAGGACAAGATACTTCTCATAGAAGAAATCGGAGAAAGACCTTATAAAATTGACAGGATGCTGTTGCAGCTCAAACTGGGAGGAAAATTCAAGGATGCCGCAGGAATAGTAATTGGAGATTGGACAGATTGTGATCCTGAAGAAGGCAAGGAAAGTCTCACCATTGATGAGATCATAGAGGATATCGTTGTGCCAAGCGGAAAGCCTATACTTTCGGGTTATAAAATTGGTCACTGCACACCAAATATTACTATACCTATTGGCACTGAAGCCTATATAGATTGCGGTAATATGCGCTTCACCATTACCGAAGCAGCAGTATCTTAAAGGGTCATAGGCTAAAATACCTATGTCGACTAGTAAATATTACTCATGGATGCTATAATGGACTCAGATGAAATAAAAGTTTTTAGACTATAGAGGTGTTCCATGGATAGCATTAGGAAGAAATTTTATATATATATTTTATTGTTTATAATGATAATATGCAGTATCAGTATTTCTATTTTCATTTACTCCATTAAAAATGTAGAAAAAATATATGGAGAGAATATACAACAGAGCGTAAATGATATAAAAAAGACATTTTTAAAGGATACAGTAAATAATGTTATATTTAAAATTGATCAAACTCACAACCAAATTACAAATCAATATGTTGTTTTAGCGAATAAATCTATAAGAATTTTTGATGAGTATAATAAGCTAGCTCCAGAAAAGTTTTTAGGGTTGGTCATAAATTATTTTGATCAATATAAGGACAAAAAGGCTTTTGAAGTCATTGTTTTGGACAAGTCTGCAAATGAAATTGTATATGAGAGTCTTACTGGTGATTTGGAACTTAGGACTTCTATAGAAGACAAGATTAAGCATCTCGAATTAGAATCACCTTACTATTATGAAAAAACCTATGGTAAATATACAGTTTTATTTGCTATTAATAAAGCTTATATAGAAGATCTGACAAAACATCAGATAGCTAAAACTATACATAATGAGAAATTTGAAAATGATTCATATATATGGGTTAATGAGGTTATAGATTATAACGGCGGAGAAAACTATGCCATAAGGAGAATACATCCTAATTTGAAAGATACAGAGGGATGCTATTTATCTACAGAAATAAAGGATATTAAGGGTAATAAACCATACAAGACAGAATTGGATGGTGTTAAAGAAAAGGGTGAAATTTTCTTTAACTATTATTTTAAAAGAAAGAATTCCGAAGAAATATCAGAAAAGCTTACCTATGCAAAGCTTTATAAAGAATATGACTGGATAATTGCCATGGGTGTTCATGTTAACGATATACAATCCTATGTAAATAAAACAAGCGATCACAGTCAAAGCGTAATCGAGAAGATGGTTTTTTATATAGTATTAATTATGGTTTTACTGTTTATAAGTGGTTATGCTTGGTTAACCCGTTTGGAAAAATGGTATTATAAAAATTCAAATAAGGTATTAAAAGAGGAAATAAATAAAGATCCACTTACAAAAACGTTTAACAGGCGTGCGGCTCAAATTATGCTTAATAGCATATTTAGAAGCTATAAAAGAGATGGTAGAAACTATGCCATAATAATATATGATGTTGACAACTTCAAAAAAATAAATGATACTTATGGACATGACGCAGGGGATTTGGTTCTTATTAATATTGCTAAAATAATCAATAATAATATAAGAAGTACAGATAGCTTATACAGATGGGGCGGAGAGGAATTTTTATTGATTTGTGAAGGTATAAAAAAAGAACATGTTATAAACTTTTCTCAGAAACTATTGTATCATATAGAAGAAGCAGAGTATGGTGAGGGTGAAAACAAGTATCATGTTACTGTTTCTATGGGTATTTCATACTTTGAGTCTTCTGATAATGACTACAATGCAGCAATAAAACGGGCAGATACTGCACTTTATAATGCAAAAAAATCAGGAAAAAACTCCACTTGTTTATATCCATAAAAATTATATAAAGCAAAGAAAAATAGCATAATACAGAATAGAAAACTAACGAAAATACTTGATATGAATTATTAGTATGTTATAATTAAGTGGTTAAAGAGGAATTATTGTGCCATTTAATTTAAAACTTGATATATGAGGAGGATACTGATGAGCTCTAAATTAGAGAAATTAGAAAAAAACGTTGCCACATTAGAAATTACTGTTTCAGCTGAAAAGTTAGAGGAAGGAATAGCAAAGGCATATATAAAAAATGCAAAGAAGTTCAATTTACCAGGTTTCAGAAAAGGTAAAGCACCAAGAAAGCTTATTGAAAAACATTATGGTGAAGGAATATTTTTTGAAGATGCAATAAATGAAGTTTGTCCTGATGCTTATGATGAGGCAGTAAAAGAACATAATCTGGATCCTGTTGACAGACCATCTATAGATATTGTTGATATTGAGAGCGGAAAAGGAATAGTATTTAAAGCAGAAGTTACTGTAAAACCGGAGGTTAAACTAGGACAATACAATGGAATAGAAGTAGAAAAAAAAGAGTATAATGTTACAGATGAGGATATTGTTAAGGAATTGGAAGCTCTAAGAGACAAGAATGCAAGAATAATCGATGTTACAGACAGAGCTGTAAAAATGGGAGACGATACAACAATAGATTTTAAAGGATTTGTTGATGATAAGGAATTTGATGGCGGCACTGCTGAGAATTACAAGCTGGAAATTGGCTCCGGCCAGTTTATACCCGGCTTTGAAGAACAGCTTGTGGGAGCCGTCATTGGAAATGAAGTTGAAGTAAATGTAGGCTTTCCTGAAGATTACAGAGCTGAGGAATTGGCTGGGAAGCCGGCTCTTTTCAAGGTAACTGTAAAGGAGATTAAGGAGAAAGAATTGCTTCCTTTAGATGACGAATTTGCTAAGGACGTAAGTGAGTTTGAAACTTTAGAAGAATTGAAAGAAGATATAAAAAAGAAAAAGACAGAAGAAGCAGAAAGAATGGCTAAGAATGAATTTGAAGACAGTGTAATAAAAAAGGTTGTTGAAAATGCAGAAGTAGATATTCCTCAGGTAATGATTGATAGTCAAGTAGATTCTATGATAAAAGATTTTGATTATCAGCTCAGATATCAAGGATTAGACATAAATTCCTATATGAAGTACATGAATATAGGTGAAGAAGAATTGAAACAATCCTATAAGGATATGGCATTAGACAGGGTTAAGACTCAACTTGTCATAGAAGCAATAACAAAAGCAGAAAACATTGAAGTTCAAGATGAAGAACTCCAAGAAGAGATTGAGAAGACTGCAAAGCAGTATAACCAGGAACTTGATAAATTCAAAAAATCCTTAAAAGATAGGGATGTTGAGTATATTAAAGATGGAGTACAAGTACAAAAAACCATAGATTTCTTAGTAAATAACAGTATAAGTAAATAGCATTTAACATTAGTGAGGAGGAAGGATGTTTATGAGCTTAGTGCCTATAGTAGTAGAACAAACCAACAGAGGCGAACGATCATATGACATTTATTCAAGGCTTTTAAAAGATAGAATAGTTTTTTTGGGCGATGAGGTCAACGATGTGACAGCATCCTTAATTGTTGCTCAACTTTTATTTTTAGAAGCAGAGGATCCTGAAAAGGATATTAACCTTTATATCAATAGCCCTGGCGGATCAATAAGCTCAGGTATGGCAATTTATGACACTATGCAGTTTATTAAACCTGATGTTTCAACCATATGCATTGGCATGGCTGCAAGTATGGGGGCATTTTTGTTGGCTGCAGGAACAAAGGGCAAAAGATTTGCACTACCCAACAGCGAGATAATGATTCATCAGCCTTTAGGCGGTGCCAGAGGTCAAGCTACCGACGTTATCATTCATGCTGAGAGGCTTGTTAAGACCAAAAAGATTTTGAATCAGATTTTGAGTGAGAAAACCGGTCAGCCCTTAGAGAAGATTGAAAAAGATGTAGAGAGAGATTATTTCATGTCATCAGAGGAGGCAAAGGCTTACGGGCTTATTGACGAGATTCTGACTAAGAGAAAGTAAAATGAGGTGTATATATGGCCAAATTTGAGGATAAAAAACAGCTTAAGTGCTCCTTTTGCGGCAAGAATCAGGATCAGGTAAGGAGACTTATTGCAGGGCCGGGAGTTTATATTTGCGATGAATGTATAGAGCTTTGTCAGGAAATCATAGATGAAGAATTTGAGGATGAAGTGGATTTAGAGTCAAAGGATTTACCTAAGCCTAAGGATATAAAGGATTTTCTAGATAAATACGTGATAGGTCAGGATGATGCAAAAAGATCCATGGCTGTTGCAGTTTACAATCACTATAAGAGAATAAATGCTGATAACAAGTCCGATGACGTAGAGCTTCAAAAAAGCAATATAGTACTAGTAGGACCTACAGGCTCCGGCAAGACTTTATTAGCTCAGACCTTGGCCAAAATGCTGAATGTGCCTTTTGCCATAGCTGATGCCACATCTCTTACTGAAGCTGGATATGTAGGCGAAGATGTAGAAAATATACTGCTCAAGCTTATTCAAAATGCAGATTATGATATTGAAAGAGCAGAAAAGGGTATTGTATATATTGACGAAATAGATAAAATTGCAAGAAAATCTGAGAATCCTTCAATTACAAGGGATGTATCGGGAGAGGGTGTTCAGCAGGCACTTCTGAAAATATTGGAAGGTACTGTTGCTAGTGTACCGCCCCAGGGAGGCAGGAAGCATCCTCATCAGGAATTCATTCAGATTGATACCACCAACATTCTATTCATATGCGGTGGAGCCTTTGATGGATTGGATAAAATAATAATGAACAGAACAGGCAAGAAATCCATGGGCTTTATTGCAGATATTCAGACCAAAGAGAGCAAGGATGTAGGAGAGATATTAAAGAATGTTCTTCCTGAAGACATGTTGAAATATGGATTGATACCTGAGTTTGTCGGCAGACTTCCTATTATAGTAACCTTAAGCTCTCTTGACACAGAGGCACTGGTTAAGATATTGAAGGAGCCTAAGAATGCTTTGGTAAAGCAATATCAGAAGCTATTTGAAATGGATAATGTGGATTTGGAATTTAAAGATGAAGCTTTGGAGGAGATTGCTAAACTGGCATTGGAGAGGAAAACTGGTGCAAGAGGCCTAAGAGCAATACTTGAAGATGTTATGCTCAATGTGATGTATGAGATACCTTCCAGAGAAGATATTGATAAATGTGTAGTTTCGAAAGAAACTATTACAGAGCATACGCAGCCGGAGCTCATATATTTGGAGCCAGGAACAAAGAAATCACCAAAGAAGCAAAGCAAAAAAGGCGGTAAGCCAAAAAGAGAAACCGCGTCATAAAAGATATAAAACCGATTGGAAACCAATCGGTTTATTTTTTTGAAATTTTTAGCAGTGCCAAATCTGCAGGATAAAAAAATCCACAGAATCCAATAATATTATTAATAGTTAATCAATCGTGGATGGGAGGCGAAAGCCATGTCTCAAGCTTTATTTTTTGTACAGCTTTTCTTTCTTTTGGTAATGGGTTTATACTTTTTCAATATGTTGAAGGGACAGCAAGGAAGCAAAGTTGTTGTTGAAAAGCAATCCCAAAAAGAATTAGAGAAATTACAAAAGATGAGGGAAATTAAACTCACCAAACCTTTATCTGAGCTCACCAGACCTTCAACCTTTGAAGAAATAGTGGGACAGAAGAATGGAATAAAATCCTTAAAGGCCGCACTATGCAGCCCCAACCCTCAGCATGTGATCATATATGGACCTCCGGGCATTGGCAAAACAGCAGCAGCTAGGCTTGTTTTGGAAGAAGCAAAAAAAACTAATAACAGCCCCTTTAGGCATGACGCAAAGTTTACGGAAATAGATGCAACTACTGTAAGATTTGATGAGAGAGGTATTGCAGACCCACTTATAGGTTCAGTCCATGATCCTATATATCAAGGAGCAGGAGCCATGGGAGCTGCTGGTGTACCTCAGCCAAAACCAGGTGCGGTAACAAAAGCTCATGGAGGGGTTCTTTTCATAGATGAAATAGGAGAACTCCATCCTATTCAAATGAATAAATTGCTTAAGGTTTTAGAGGACAGAAAAGTTTTCTTGGAAAGTGCATATTATAACTCGGAAGATACTCATATACCTTTTCATATACATGATATCTTCCAAAATGGTTTACCTGCCGACTTCAGGCTTATAGGAGCTACTACCAGAGGATCCGAAGCCATACCTCCTGCACTCAGATCCAGGTGCTTGGAGATATACTTTAAGGCATTAAATCCTGACGAGATAAAGACAGTATGTGAAAATACAATAAAGAAGATTGCTTTTGACATGGAAAAAGGCGTGCCGGATATTATCTCGAAATATGCTACCAATGGCAGAGAAGCAGTTAATATTATTCAGACTGCAGTTGGTATAAATATCAATGAAGGTAGGAGCAAAGTCTTGATCAGAGATATAGAATGGGTAGTGAACAGCGGTCAATATAATCCACGCCCAGAAAAAAAGATCAGTCAAGAACCTCAGGTAGGTTATGTCAATGGCCTTGCAGTATATGGTCCAAACATGGGAACCATATTAGAAATCGAAGCATCTGCTTCCCCTGCTGATAAAGGGAAAGGGAAGCTTACTATTACAGGTATAGTAGATGAAGAAGAAATGGGTTCCGGTGATGGGAAAAAGATAAAGAGGAAGAGCATGGCAAAATCCTCTGTGGAGAATGTATTAACTGTGATTAAAAAATATTTGGATATAAATACAAATGATTATGATATTCACTTGAATTTTCCGGGGGGAGTGCCCATAGACGGACCTTCGGCAGGCATATCTGTTGCAGTGGCAGTATATTCAGCTATTACAAATATTCCGGTGGATAATAATGTAGCAATGACAGGCGAGATATCCATAAGGGGAAAAGTTATGCCCGTAGGTGGTGTCGTGGCCAAAGTAGAAGCTGCCAAGGCAGCAGGAGGCAAAAAAGCTATAATTCCAAAGGAGAACTATCAAGACATTTTGAATAATATAGGTATTGAAGTTATACCTGTTGAAGATATACAAGAGGTTATAGATATTGCATTAAATAAGACTCAACAAACCAAAAAGCATCTTACAGTGCTTCCGGATACAGGTTTTTTGGCTGCTAATGGTGTGACCCCGATACAAAGCAGTTCTAATGCCCCATCTCCGCATTCTTTCTAAAAAGTGGTTGCTTAAAAGATAGTATAAATATATAATATACTAGACATGAAGGAAGAAAATAGTTACAACATAATCATTTTACGGGAGTGATCACGATGTCAAGCAACACGAAAAGGCTGCCTCTCCTTCCACTTAGGGGCTTAAGCATATTTCCATATATGATTCTTCATTTTGATGTGGGCAGAGAAAAATCTATTAAGGCATTAGAAGAAGCAATGATAAATGACCAACTCATATTCCTGGTTACCCAGATGGATGCCAATACTGATTTGCCTGAGGAAGAAGATTTCTACAAAGTAGGCACTATTTCCAAAGTTAAGCAACTTTTAAAGTTGCCGGGAGATACTATAAGAGTTTTGGTAGAAGGAATATCAAGAGCGGAGATAGATTCTATCATATCCCAGGAGCCATATTTTCTTGTAGATGTAATAGAACACGATGATGAAATAGAAGATGATAGTGCAGAGATTGAGGCATTAAAGCGAAGCGTAACCGACTCCTTTGAAGACTACGTGAAGTTGAATTCAAAGATTGCACCGGAGATACTTGTTACTGTCTCTACAGTGGAGGATGCAGATCGCTTAGCAGATATTATTGCATCAAACATGACAATAAAAATAGAAGAAAAACAAGAGATACTTGCTCAATTTGAAGTGAAAGCCAGATTGGAGATGCTTTACTCTGTAATACTCAAAGAGCTTGATATTCTTGAGCTGGAGAGAAAAATCAATAACAGGGTAAGAAAACAAATTGACAAAACACAGAAGGAATATTATTTAAGAGAGCAGATGAAGGCTATACAAAAAGAGTTAGGCGATAAAGATGGCTTTGAAGAGGAAATAGAAGAATATAAAGATAAATTATCTAAGCTGGAATTGCCCGAAGAAGTAGTCAATAAGGTAGAAAAGGAAATAGACAGGCTTTCAAAGATGTCCCCGAGTTCACCGGAAACAGGAGTGATCCGAACCTATCTTGACTGGATATTTGATTTACCCTGGAATACTGAGACTGAAGATAATTTAGATATTAAAAATGCTAGAAATGTATTGGATGAAGACCATTATGGTCTCAAAAAGGTAAAAGAAAGAGTTCTGGAGTATTTAGCTATAAGAAGGCTTTCAAACAATATGAAAGGACCCATACTTTGCCTTGTAGGACCTCCCGGAGTGGGTAAAACTTCAATCGCCAAATCTATTGCTCGAGCGATGGGGAGAAAGTTTGTCCGAATGTCTCTTGGAGGAGTAAGAGATGAAGCGGAGATCAGAGGGCATAGGAGAACTTATATCGGAGCCATACCTGGCAGAGTGATATATTATATGAAACAAGCGACTACAAGAAATCCTCTTTTTCTTCTAGATGAGATTGACAAGATGAGCAGTGATTTTAGAGGCGACCCAGCATCTGCATTATTAGAAGTACTGGATTCAGAACAAAACAAGGATTTTAGAGATCATTATCTTGAGTTACCTTTTGATTTATCAAAAGTCATGTTTTTGACCACTGCAAATACTACAGACACAATTCCAGCTCCTTTGCTGGACAGAATGGAAATTATACATTTATCGGGTTATACTGAAGATGAAAAGCTGAATATTGGAAATAAATACCTGATACCGAAGCAAATCAAAGAGCATTCCTTGGAAAAAAAGAATGTGGCTATATCTGACGCAGCTATCAGAGATATAATAAATAGATATACTAGAGAATCTGGAGTAAGAAGCTTAGAAAGAGAGATTGCTAATGTCATAAGAAAAGCTGCCACAATGATAGTAGAAAAAAACAAGAAAACAGTAAGAATAAACCCTGGAAATCTTGATAAATTCTTAGGAATACCTCGCTTTAAATATGACATTGCTAATTTAAAAAATGAAGTGGGCGTGGTTACAGGCCTTGCTTGGACTCCTGTTGGCGGAGATACTTTATTTATTGAAGTTAGTACAATGTCAGGCACTGGTAAGCTGGAGCTTACGGGACAATTAGGAGACGTGATGAAGGAGTCAGCAAAAGCCGGTCTTAGCTATATTCGCTCTAAGGTTGAAAAGTTTGGTATTGATAAGGACTTTAATAAAAATGTAGATATACATGTTCACGTACCTGAAGGTGCAACTCCTAAAGATGGTCCTTCTGCAGGAATAACCATGACCACAGCTTTGATTTCTGCTTTGACAAATATACCTGTCAGAAGAGATGTTGCCATGACAGGAGAGATTACCCTAAGGGGCAGGGTTTTGCCTATTGGAGGATTGAAGGAGAAGACCTTGGCAGCCAATAGAGCAGGAATTAAAAAGGTCATACTGCCCAAGGAGAATGAAAAGGATTTGGAGGAAATACCTCAAAACGTGAAAAAAACTATGGAATTCGTATTGGTAGAAAATATGGATGAAGTACTGGAACATGCCTTATATAGAGGTGAAGTAAATGATAATTAAAAATTGCCAACTTTTAATCAGTGCTGTTTCAAGCAGCCAATATCCTGAAGGACAAATGCCGGAGATATCTTTCGCCGGCAGGTCCAATGTTGGCAAGTCTTCTTTGATAAACTCTCTACTAAATAGAAAAAAGCTTGTTAGGGTCAGTTCGAGTCCGGGCAAGACGAGGACTATTAATTTTTTTGCCATAAATGAAGAATTCATTTTAGTAGATCTTCCCGGTTATGGCTATGCGGCAGTATCTAAATCAGAGAAACTTAGATGGGCTACTATGATTGAAGAGTATCTTTCAAAGAGAAGCAATCTTAAATCAGTAGTGCTATTGGTAGATATCCGTCATAAGCCCACAGGTGATGATAAGATGATGTACGATTATTTAAAGCATTACATGGGGAAAGTCATAATTGCAGCAACTAAGAGGGATAAAATCAGCAACAATGCTTTGGGGAAGAATTTAAAAATTATTCGAGAAACTTTAGGAACTGATGAGAAAGACGTTGTGATACCTTATTCTTCTGAAAATCATAGTGGAAGAGAAGAACTTTGGAAAGAAATCATGAAGTCATTGCAACAGATATGATATTTAGCACTGAGTAAAGTCTCGTTCAACTGAGTGAGGAGGGGGAATTTTGGATGTTACCCGTTATGTTGTATTTATATTTGTATTCTTAATTGTAAATATACCCATATACCTCCAGCTTTATAGGATTTTTCTTAAGGATAAAAAATCATTTTCTATAATATCCATAACAGCTCTATATTGGATTGGGGCAATTTTTACAGAAAACTTAATCCCTTTTATAGTGGTCGTTCTTTTACTTTATCGGTATCATCTAAAGGTGAATTGCCCCGCAGGGGCAAGAGAAGGTGCCCTGGGGCATCCCGAGAATCAGGATGAGAGCTATATGAGGGATATAAATATATGGAGGTTCGACGGTCATACGGTTTTAAATGCTGCCATTGCTACATTGGTGTTCAAAATACTTATTACAATAGTAAATGGAATATATGTTTATATATTGAGTATTCTCATGAAAACCGAGATACGTCCTCAAGAAGTTGTGACGGATTTTTACGAATCTGGATTTGGACCTAGATTTATTTTATTTTTTATCATAGTACTTTTTGCACCCTTTGTGGAAGAATATGTGTTCAGATACTTTTTATATGATAAGCTTTTTCTCCCAAGAATGCCAAGAGGCTTTGCAGCATTTTTATCTGCAGCTATATTCACCATTGCCCACTATAATTTGAGCGGAATACCATCTTTTTTTGCTCTGGCATTGTTTTGCACATACATTTATGAGAAGAAAGGATATTTCGCAGCAGTAACAGCTCACATGGCATTCAATCTCAGTACGCTGATATTGTTGATGTTCATAAAGATATAAGATAGCGAAGGCTATCTTTTTTTTATTTGTATAGGAAAGTATAATTTTTTATGGCTATTAAAATCCAAAAAAGTGGAATAATAAAAAGAAGGATACTACAAAAAAAGAAGAAAAACAGGCAATGTAAACGTCTAATAAAGCGGATATATATAATAACGTTTTTTTGAGACATTTTACAATTTTAAGCAAAGTGTTATTATATAAACTGGTTCAAAACGACAGAACAGGGGGCTTAATATGTTAAAAGATACACTACATTTTATATTTGCTGTGTTACAGGTTTTGGCTGTACTATATGGATTGTATTACTTCTCAACATCAATATATGGGATAGTGGAGAAGTTTAATAGAAAACCTACAAGGAATTTTTTACCGCTTAAGAAGTTTGCAGTATTTATACCTGCCCATAATGAAGAGAATGTAATAGGAAATATAGTAGAGAACCTAAGGCATCTAAATTATCCCGCCGATTGTTATGATGTGTTTGTTATCGCTGATAATTGCACTGATCATACAGCGAGTATTGCTAGAGCCGGCGGAGCTAATGTGCTGATAAGGTCAACGGAGAAAAAGCGGGGTAAAGGCTTTGCTCTAGAGTGGGCTTTTAAAGAAGTCTTGTATAAAAAAGATGCAGATTATGATGCTGCAGTAATATTTGATGCTGATAATTTAGTGTCAAAAAACTTCTTGAAAGAAATGAACAATAAGCTATGTGATGGTCATAAGGTCCTTCAGGGTTATATTGACAGCAAAAATCCTGATGACTCATGGATTACTGCTAGTTATTCTATTGCATTTTGGTCGGCAAATAGGCTTTTTCAATGTTCTAGAGAATATCTAGGACTGAGCTGCCAAATAGGGGGCACAGGTTTTTGCGTTGATACGGAGGTATTGAAAAAAATAGGTTGGGAAGCAACATGCTTGGTAGAAGACTTGGAGTTTACTATGAAGCTTATGCTTAATGGAATTCGTGTTGGTTGGGCTCATGATGCTGTGGTATATGATGAAAAGCCTCTCACATTAGCCCAGTCATGGAAACAAAGGCGAAGATGGATGCAGGGCTTTGCAGATGTATGCTCTAGATACTTTGTAAAGATATTCATTAAGGCTCTGAAGGATAGAAGTTTTGCTCTATTGGATTGCGCCCTATATACTCTTCAGCCTTATATGATAATAATGGGCGGGCTCATTCTTTTGGTACCAATTGCCAATACTTATATTTTTGATAGTGAAATGTTTATACTCACAGCCAGTGTGTTCCCTAATTTCTTTAAGGCTTTTGGTCTGATGCAGTTTTTATTGATACCTGCGGGGTTGCTGATTGATAAAAGGTTGAGTTACAAGCTGTTTTTGTATTATCCTACTTATATATTGTATTGCCTCACTTGGATTCCTATATCCATTGAAGGTGTTATTATGAAAAATAATAAAGAATGGAGCCATACTCTTCATACCAGAACTTTATCTATACATGAATTGGAATAAGAAGAAAAAACATGATATAATTAAGAAAATTATATCATGTTTAGGGGTTGTGTACAATGGAGAAGAAGGCAGGAATTTTATTTACGGGGATTTCTGCAGCATGTTTTGGATTTTTACCTATTTTTGCTTCATTGGCGTATAGAAGCGGAGGAAACGCTGTTACAGTTATTTCTATAAGATTCCTAATAGCCGTAGCAATATTGTGGAGCATAGTCTTTTTAAAAGGGAAAAACTATAAATTAGGCAGACATAAGATTCTTCAAATTATTATGCTTGGAATTTTCGGTTATATATCTGCAACAGCTGCTTATTTCACTGCACTAAACTATATTTCCGCCCCATTGGTAGCATTATTGTTTTATACAAACCCAATAATTGTATGCATACTCTCCTATTTTATTTTTAAGGAAGAGATAAACCTTAACAAAGCAATTGCCTTAGGGCTATCTGCATTGGGTCTCATGCTAATAGTTGGGCTAAGTCTAGGTAATATAGATATAAAAGGAGTGCTTTTGGCATTTTTAGCTGCTTTTTTGTATTCGGGATATATTATGGCTGGTGATAAAATTGTAAAGGGAATAGATCCAGTGGTTACAACCACCTATGTCACCTCTGCCTGTGCCTCTGCTACAGTATTATTTGGAATGATTACCAACAGCTTTGTGAAAATAAATACTGTTATTTTTATCTATAGCTCTTTTATGGCCATATTTTCAACAGTAATAGCTATATTGTTCTTTTTTGAGGGTATAAAGAGAATAGGAGGTTCACAGGTAGCTATAATCAGCACTATAGAGCCTATGGTGACGGTGCTGATGAGTGCTTTACTATTGGGAGATAATATGAATTTGCCCCAAATCCTTGGCGGTACATTGATTATTGTGGGGATTATAATATTGCAAAGACCAGTGAAGATAAAACAAAAAGCATAAAAAAGGTACAGCATTAGCGAATAATGCTGTTTTTTGTTATATGAAAAATGTGAGCTGGCATTTAAAATAAAATAAATATATGATAAAATTGTATCACTGAACTAACCCGCCCTAAGCCCCCAGTACCCCAGGGCACCTTCTCTTGCCCTCGCAGGGCAATTCACCTTGCCTATACAGGCGGGGGTTCAAAAGGGCGGCTAAGTCCAGTATGGACTCGGCTAACATTCAGAGGGGTTGAATCCCCCCTCTGAATGAAGTCTCGTTCAACGATACAATTATAAAAGAGGGTGCTAATGTGTCTTTGAACTTGAAAATAGATAAAAGTATAGATGAAGCAGTATATTTTCAGCTTTATCAACAAATAAGAGAGCTTATTAAAAATGGAGCCTTGGAAGGCGATAGCAAGCTGCCTTCTATAAGGGTTTTATCCAAAGAATTAGGAGTTAACTCCGTTACGGTGGTAAGTGCCTATAACATGCTGGAAAAGGACAAGTTGATCTATAAAAGAGAAGGAAGCGGGACTTATGTAATACCAAAAGGCGGGGATTTATTTCTAAATTCCGAGCAGCCCATATATTTCGAGCCGGGCGAATTGGATACTGATTTTGAATATGGAGATGAGTACATAGATTTTTCTACCTCAGCTCCTGACCCTATATTGTTTTCTATAAAGGATTTTCGTCATATAATGAATGAGGTTCTGGAAGAAGACGGCGCTAAAGCTTTTATGTACCAAAGGAGTATGGGCTACACACCCCTGAGAAATGCTCTAAAGGATTATGCCAAGGGATACGGGATAGACTGCACCCCGGATGATGTATATGTGGTATCCGGGGCACAGCAGGGAATAGATATCATTGCCAAAGCGTTGGTAAAGAGTGGGGAATGTGTTTTTGTTGAGTCGCCTACCTATAGTGGGGCTTTGGCAGCTTTTAAATCTAGAGGAGCAAAGCTGGTCGAAGTTCCTTTGCAAGAGGATGGACCCGGCATAAAAGAATTAGATAGACTGGTTAAGCTATTTAAACCGGTTTTGTTTTATGCAATGCCTAATTTTCATAATCCTACAGGAAGCATATATTCGGAGAGAAAGAAAAAGTACATGCTGCTATTGGCCAAAAAGTATGATTTCAGAATACTGGAGGATGATTACTCCGGGGATTTAAACTATACAGATTCCAAGCTATTGCCTGTAAAAGCTTATGATAATAATGATAGAGTGATTTACCTAAAGAGCTTTTCAAAAATTTTTATGCCCGGCTTTCGTCTAGCATATATGGTAGTACCTGAGGATATTAGAAAGAAGGCAGCGGATGCAAAAATAGCTTCTGATATTTCCACCTCAGGGCTCATGCAAAGAATATTATGCAAATATATTGAAAATGGAATATTGGAAAAACATATTACATATTTAAGAAAAGAATTCAGTATAAGATATCTGGAGATGGTTAGAGGAGTAAAAAAATGCCTGAGAGGAGCTAGTCTTTTTGAGCCTAAGGGGGGGCTGAACCTTTGGATCAAATTGCCGGAAGGCGTTGCTTCTCTAAAACTCTATGAAAGATGCAAAGAAAAAAAAGTTATTTTTTCGCCGGGAACCTTTTATTATAATGACGAAAGGGGACAAAGTTATATAAGGATGAGTTTTGCTGCCACAGATATAGAAAAAATATGGACGGGAATATCTATTATCAGCTTGGAAGCAGAAAAGCTGAGAACTTAACCTTCCTATTGTTAACCGTGAATAAAACAAGCGTTGACAAATTGAGAATGAGGCTGTATTCTTATATTGTAAACCAAAATACCACATAAAAGTTAACAATGAATGAAGTCTCATTCAACAATAGGAAGGATGATCAATTTGAAGTTCACAACAAAAGAAATAATTTTAGTATCCCTTTTCACAGCTTTAATCACAATAGGTTCTAAAATCACTATACCATCACCCATAGTACCCTTTACTTTGCAAACGATGTTTGTAGCATTATCAGGTATGCTCCTTGGGGCAAGGCTTGGCAGCATTAGCATGCTTGTATATGTTATTTTAGGACTCATAGGATTGCCGGTATTTACAAAAGGTGGAGGCATAGGCTATATATTATCACCAACCTTTGGTTATCTTATAGGCTTCATAGTTGCTGCTTATATTATAGGCAAGACAGTAGAAAAAATGAAAGATAATATAAACTATATAAGAGTACTATCAGCTATGTGCCTGGGTTTGATAGTACTTTATGCTATTGGAGTATCCTACATGTATCTCATAGTCAATGTTTACCTTGGCAAGTCAATAACATTGACGAAGGCTATTTGGACCGGGGCTTTGATTTTTATACCGACGGATATGTTATCAGCTGCATTATCCACACTATTAGGAGTTCGTATTGTTCGTCAAGTAAAGGCAATCGTGGAGCGGGGTGCTTAACTTTGATATACAGAGATTAATCGTATTATATTGCAATACACAAAGCAACCATCATGCTATTTATATTAGAAGCCCAATATACAATATTTGTTATGATATCAGCCCTAATCTAAGTTTGTAGTTTGATTAGCCAGAGTATAGAATTGATATATATTGTATAGAAAGGGGTCTTACACCTTGAAGATAGGTATCCCAAGAGCGTTATTATATTACTATTATCACCCCTTATGGAAAACATTTTTTGAAAAACTTGGCTTTGAGGTCGTGACTTCAGGAAAGACCACAAAAGAATTGATTGACAAGGGGATAAAGGCTTCGGTGCCTGAGATATGTGTTCCCATAAAAATATTTAATGGTCATGTATTGGAACTTTTGGAAGCAGGGGTAGACTATATTTTTATACCTAGAATGATGAGCACAAGAAAAGGGGAGTTTTATTGCCCCAAGTTTATGGGTCTTCCTGATATGGTAAGGTATAGCATACCTGGAGCAAAGGACAAGATTTTATTTCCAAAAGTTACATCACTTACGGATGATATTTCTGATTTTAAGATATACTCTGAAATGGGAGAGACTCTAGGCGTATCCAATAAACAGATAAAGGCTGCTCTATTGGATGGGCAAAAAGCCTGGATTGAATTTAGAAGAATAACCAAAGAAGGATATACTGCCTTGGAAGTTTTGGATTATGTTGAAACAGGAAAAAAGCCGCAGAATCCGATAAAGGATTATAGAGTGACCATAGGACTTATGGGCTATGTTTATGATGTATATGATGAATTTGTGAGCATGGGAATAGTAGACAAGCTGAGGGAAATGGGTGTCTTGGTGGAAACTTTTGAGATGATGGATGAAAATCTGCTGGATGCGGAATTAAGCGATATGAATAAGAGACTTTTTTGGACATTTTCTAATAAATTACTCGCAGCAGGCTATAAATTTTTTAAAGATGGTCATATAGATGGCATTATACATGTGACAGCTTTTGGCTGTGGACCTGATTCATTGATAGGCAAGATAATGGAGCTGGATTCCAATGAATTTGGGAAACCCTTTATGACCATCAGGGTGGATGAGCATACAGGGGAGAATCATCTTTTAACCCGTATAGAGGCCTTTATAGATATGATTTACAGAGAAAAAGTAAAGGTTAAAAAGGAGGCCTAACTATGAAAGTTGCTTTTCCCTACATGGGAACAACAGTTATTTATAAAAAGCTAATAGAGCTATTGGGACATGATGTTGTTGAGCCCCCTGAGCCCACTCAAAGGACTATTGAGCTGGGTGTCAAATATAGTCCGGAGTTTGCCTGTTTTCCCCTCAAAGTAGTGCTGGGAAGCTATATTGAAGCAGTTGAACTTGGTGCCACAACCATAGTTACCTCCGGCGGCCATGGACCTTGCAGAGCTGGTTTCTATGGAGAAACCCACAAAAAGATATTAAGAAACTTGGGATATGATGTTGATATAATCGTATTTGATGATTACAAAAGTGACAAAACGGGAACAATTAAGAAGGTGCGAAGGCTAAAGAATGGGAAATCTTGGTTTTATTTATGGAAATCCTTAAAGACAGTATATTCTATGGCTAAGTCTTTGGATAATATTGAGAAAAGAATAGAAAAAATGAGAGCTTATGAAGTAAATCGCGGTGAATGTACTAAAGCTTGGCAGACAATAAAGACATGGTTTGATGAAGTGGAAAATATAGAAGATGTGAGAAAGACAGAAGGAAAAAGTAATAAGCTGCTTGGAGAGATAAAACTAATAGAAGTTCCTGAGCCTAATAAAATAAAAATAGGTATAGTTGGCGAAATTTATGTAGTAATGGAGCAATCCATTAATCTTAGAATTGAAGAAATGTTGGGAGGCTTGGGAGCAGAGGTTGAGAGATCTCAGTATCTTTCCAAATGGATAGATTTCAATCTTCTCCCAAAGGGTATTGGGAAAGAGCATGAATTGAATATACTCAAAAAGGGCGAAAAATATATACAAGAAATAATAGGGGGTCATGCAAAGCAGACTGTTGGTCATATAGTAGATTATGCGGAGAGAGGTTTTGATGGAGTGGTGCATCTTATGCCATTTGCTTGCTTGCCGGAGCTTGTAAGCCAAAGCATTATACCTGCAATAAGCAAAGAACATAATATACCTGTTATTACCTTGTCTATTGACGAACAAACCGGCGCCGCTAATACTCTTACTAGGATGGAAGCTTTCATGGACCTTATAAAAAGCATTAAAAGGACAAAAATTGCATAATGGAGGAAGCGTATGAAGAAAGTGTTCGCAGGTATTGACGTAGGTTCGGTCAGTACCAATGTGGTGGTTATAGATGTAGAGGGGAATATTCTTTCAGTTCAATACCTAAGGACAAATGGTCAGCCCATTGAAGCAGCTAGAGAAGGTCTTAGAAATTTGTACAATGAGTTCAACACTAAAATTCAAATCATAGGAATTGGCACTACAGGAAGCGGCAGGCAGCTTACAGGGATAATGGTAGGTGCCGATGTTATAAAAAATGAAATTACAGCCCATGCAACTGGAACCATAACCCATGTACCTGGTACTAGAACCATATTTGAAATAGGTGGACAGGATTCAAAGATAATTTTTCTAAAGGATGGCATGGTGACGGATTTTGCTATGAATACAGTATGCGCAGCGGGTACAGGGTCATTTTTGGAACATCAATCGGAAAGGCTGGGTATACCTATCGAACAGTTTGGAGATATGGCATTAACAGCTGAAAAAAATGTACGAATTGCAGGACGTTGTACGGTATTCGCGGAGTCTGATATGATTGCGAAGCAACAGTATGGATTTTCAAAGGCAGAAATAATAAACGGATTATGTGAAGCCTTGGTGAGAAATTATATAAACAATCTGGGAAGAGGGAAAAAATTAGAACCTCCTTATGTATTTCAAGGCGGGGTAGCTGCCAACAAGGGCATAGTTGCTGCTTTTGAAAGGGAGCTTGGGCATGAAGTAATTGTGCCTCCAAACTATAATGTTATGGGAGCTGTAGGAGCTGCAATCCTTGCTAAGGAGCATATCGAGAGAACAGGGAAAGCTACAAGCTTTAGAGGATTTGAATGTACAGATTTAGAATTCACACCAAGTAGCTTTATTTGCGGAGGCTGTGATAACTCATGCGAGGTAATAAAGGTTCAAATGGATGGAAAGATCATGGCGATGTGGGGAGATCGTTGCGGCAAATGGACCAATTCTATAGGGTAAAATTAATATTATATGCATATATTAAGCCCTTCCATAATAACTTTATATAAGGATAGAGTTAGATGGGAGGGATTATTATTAAACATAGAATTATATTATTGACCAGGAAAAAACTGATAATTTACGCACTGATTATTGTTATACTTATTCTAGGCATTGTTGCAATAACATACTTTATGAGAAATAGGGAGGAGCCTGCAGCATCTTCCAATAGCTTCATCTA